>NZ_JBBODE010000002.1:322370-644741 GCF_038002765.1 Peribacillus sp. FSL H8-0477
TGGAGGCCGCTCATCTGGTTGTATAGATGTGTAACATGATTAGCCCCAGACTCTATGGCTTTATTCACTTCTTCGAAGGTAGCGTCAGAATGTCCAATAGAAGCTACGATTCCGTGAGTGGAAAGGTAGTTCACCATTTCTAATCCACCTGGTCGTTCTGGTGCTAAAGTGACCAGCTTAATCATGTTGTTAGTCAAGAGTTCCCATTTTTTTAATAATGGTAAGTCTGGATCAATGATGTGCTTGAGCGGCTGCGCTCCAGCTTTATCAGGATTTACAAAGGGTCCTTCCAAATGCACTCCCACAATTTCTGCTTTTCCAGTCTCCTGTTTTCCCTGAAGATACTCTCCGACATTCGCTAGTGCCTTTTCAATTTCTTTGGTATCCTGTGTCATCGTTGTCGCTAAGAAGCTTGTAGTTCCTTCTTTTGGAAGGGTGGAAGACATGGTATCTAAGGCCTCTTTTGTAGCATCCATTACATCCGCGCCATTCACGCCATGAATATGAACATCAATAAATCCAGGAACCGCCTTGTAGGTTGAAGGAACGTTGATAATAGTAAACTCTTCTTCATTTTCTAAATTAGTTAGTAAATCAACTTCTGCTATTTTTTCATCTATTATTTTTATGTAGCCGTTCTGTATGAGCTGGCCCTCACTGTATATATCGATTCCTTTAAGTAATACTTGTTTACTCATTAATAAAACTTCCTTTCATGTTTCCCCCATACTTTAACATCTTAGTAATATAGTTGTCTATACCAATTCAGGTATCTGTTGTGATTAGTATTAATTTCCTCTCTATATGGAGAAAATTAATTTAATATCGGGTAGTATAATGACAAGGACAGCTGGTCTAGACATAGGGATGAGAATAATGATATGATGCCCATTATTATGCGCTATCAAACCACAAGAACTTATACATCATAGAGATGGGGATGAAAACAACATGTTAGGTTTTTTACAGAGAATCGGAAAAGCATTAATGCTTCCGATTGCCGTTTTACCAGCTGCGGGATTGTTATTGCGGTTAGGACAAGAAGATCTCTTCAATATACCGTTTATGGCTAATGCAGGAAATGCCATATTTGCTAATTTAGCGTTAATTTTTGCGATCGGTGTTGCGATCGGTTTTGCAAAAGATAGTCATGGAGCTGCTGGTTTATCAGGCGCCATTGGCTATTTAGTTTTGACAGAAGGTGCTAAATCGTTAGATAAAGGTATCGATATGGGTGTTCTTGGCGGAATTATCGCTGGGATAATTGCCGGTCTTTTGTATAATCGATTCCACGGCATCAAGCTGCCAGAATGGCTGGGCTTTTTCAGCGGGAGACGCTTTGTTCCGATAGTGACTTCACTTGCTATGGTCATCTTGGCGGGAATTGCAGGTTTTGCATGGCCGCCTATCCAGGATGCGATAACTGGAGTTGGTAACTGGATTATTGATCTGGGAGCTATTGGATCAGGTATCTTTGGACTGTTAAATAGATTATTAATACCATTAGGGCTGCACCATGTGTTAAATAGCTTATTCTGGTTCCAATTTGGTGAGTTTGCGGGTAAAACGGGAGATATTGCTCGATTCTTTGCAGGTGATCCAACGGCTGGGACATACATGACTGGTTTCTTCCCAATTATGATGTTCGGGCTTCCAGCAGCATGTATGGCGATTATTGCCACAGCTAAACCGGAGAATAGAAAAAAAGTGTCTGGAATGTTTATCGGTTTAGCGTTAACATCGTTTCTTACCGGCATAACAGAACCTATAGAATTTTCATTTATGTTTGTTGCACCACTGCTTTATGGGGTCCATGCAATCTTAACCGGACTTTCCCTATGGGTAACCACATTGTTGGGCATTAAGAGTGGATTTACTTTCTCCGCAGGATTCATTGACTTTGGAATCAATTATAATATCGCACAAAAACCATTACTTTTAATATTGATTGGTGTTATTTATGCGATTATATATTTCGTCATTTTCTACTTTTTAATCAAAGCGTTTAATTTGAAAACACCGGGTAGAGAAGATGACGGTGAACTAGAAGAAGAAGAAGAAACTGTTATCGAAACGGACGTTAACAAACATGAAAAAATGGCTTCTCAGTTTATTCAAGATATCGGAGGGAAAGAAAATATTTCTTCTATCGATAATTGTGCAACAAGGCTTCGACTAAATGTAAATGATATGAGCTTAGTAAGTGATGCTTCACTGAAGGCACATGGTGCAAAAGGAATTATGAAGTTAAATAAGACCAATTTGCAGATAATTGTAGGAACAGAAGTGGAGTTTGTTGCTGACGCAATGAAGAGATTGGATACAGAATCAATCAGAACGGTTACGGAAGAGGAGCCTGCTGCACCCGAACATACAGGATTACTTCCGTTGACTAAACAAGACTTTGTAATGCCTATTGAGGGAGAAATTATTCCACTTGATGAGATTCCTGATCCTGTATTTTCACAGAAGATGATGGGGGATGGGTTTGGTATCATTCCAAGTAAAGGACTGGTTGTTTCTCCTGTCGATGGGGAAATTATTAATGTTTTCCCAACTAAACATGCTGTAGGAATTATGTCTAAACAAGGGTATGAAATTCTAATCCATGTAGGTTTAGAGACGGTAAATCTCAAAGGAGAAGGTTTTACACTGCTCGTCAAACAAGGGGATCACGTATTAAAAGGACAAGATCTTCTGCAATTTGATTTAGAGTTTATAAAGAATCATGCAGCTTCAACGGTAACACCGGTTATCTTTACAAACCTTACAAAACTAGAAATTAAGAAACAAGGGAAAATAGAACAAGGAAACGACGGTATTGTGTCGATTCAATAAAGAGCGGGGAGTAATCAGTCGAAAAATCTGATTGCTCTCCTTTTTTTTAGACAGCATAACTTAGATGCTGTTTATAGGGAAAACTAAATCAAACATAGAATAATTGCTTAATTAGATATTCATCTGGTATAATAATCTGTTATAATTCACTGATTTGCTACTAGGGGCTAAATTAAGGTAAAATAGAGCTGAAGCTTAAATTTTTGAAAAGAGGTTTAGATATGAATAAAGAATCCATTTATGGATTAACATATGATCAACTAACAGAATGGCTGATGAGTCATGGACATAAGAAATTCCGAGCTACACAGGTTTGGGATTGGTTATATAAGAAACGGGTAACTGAGTTTTCCCAAATGAAAAACGTCAGCAAAGAAATTATTCAATTGTTAGAAGATCATTTCGCAATCCAAACATTAGAATTGCATACGAAGCAAGAATCAGCAGATGGAACGATTAAGTTTTTGTTCAAGCTAAAGGACGGAAATTTAATTGAAACGGTTTTAATGAGATTTAAATACGGTTTATCTGTATGTGTGACGACTCAAGTAGGCTGTAACATCGGCTGTAGTTTTTGTGCTAGTGGACTTTTAGCTAAAAGCCGTGATTTAACCAGCGGTGAGATTGTTGAACAGATTATGAACGTTCAACATCATTTAGATAAGGTTGAGAAGGATGAACGAGTTAGTCATATCGTCGTAATGGGAATTGGTGAACCATTTGATAACTTCGTAAACCTTGTGAGTTTCTTAAACGTGGTTAATGATCAAAATGGACTTGCTATTGGTGCCAGACATATTACCGTATCCACAAGCGGGCTTTCAAATAAAATTTATGAATTTGCGGATATGAATACGCAGGTGAATTTGGCTATCTCATTGCATGCACCAAACAATGAACTTAGAACCAGTATTATGAAAATCAACCGTGCTTTCCCATTGGAAAAGTTGATGGATGCTGTGGATTACTATTTAGAAAAAACCAATCGCCGAATTACCTTTGAATACATCATGCTTGAGGGAGTCAATGATCATAAAGAAGAAGCGTTGCAGCTTGCAGCATTACTAAGGAATAAGCGACACTTATCCTATGTGAATTTAATTCCTTATAATCCAGTTGATGAGCATATTCAATATCAGCGAAGTGAGCAAAAATCGATTGAAGAATTTTATGAGACGTTAAAAAAGAAAGGCATTAATTGTGGAATCCGTCATGAAAATGGAACAGACATTGATGCAGCTTGCGGCCAATTAAGAAGTAAACAAATAAAAAAAGCAAAAGCGTAAGAAGCTTTTGCATAAGAAAACAGCCTTCCCGGATAGGGAAGGCTGTTTTTGTGTGTATTATAGTTTAGAAATTACTTTTTCCATTTCATTGAAAGTATCTTGAACTTCTTTATTTGGAATACTAGTCATAAAGCTGACTCCAATGACGGCAATTAGACTTAACGTAAAGCCAGGAATCATTTCATACATGAAGTCGCTTAAACCAGGAATATTCACCCAGACTAACACAGTAACGGCTCCGACTACCATACCAGCCAAGGCTCCCCATTTCGTCATACGTCTCCAATATAAGCTTAATAGAACAGCGGGACCAAATGCAGATCCAAATCCGGCCCATGCATATCCAACTAGGGCAAGTATGGTTTTATTAGGTGTTAGGGCTAATAAAAGGCCAACAATCGCTACTAACAAGACGGAAAGGCGCCCAATTAAAACTAATTCTTTATCAGTTGCATTTCTGCGCAAGAACGTTTTATAGAAATCTTCTGTAAGCGCACTTGACGTAACAAGCAGCTGTGAAGAAATGGTACTCATGATAGCAGCAAGAATAGCGGCTAATAGAAATCCTGTAATGAGTGGATGAAAGAGTACATTCGAAAGAATAACAAAGATGGTTTCAGGATCATCGACGGGAATATTATTTCTTGTAGCATAAACGAGTCCGGATAACCCAGTTAAAAGGGCCCCGAAAACGGACACGATCATCCAAGTCATACCAATCCGGCGTGCAGGTTTTAGTTCTTTCACGGAAGAAATCGCCATAAAACGAACAATTATATGAGGTTGCCCAAAATATCCAAGACCCCAAGCGAGGAATGAAATAATACCGAGTATGCTGGTGCCTCTGAAAATGTCCATAAGATGAGGATCAATTTGTCTCACATCTTGCATTGCGGAAGCGGGTCCGCCGAGCTCGAAAAACGTCACGACAGGTACTAGTATCAGGGCAAGAAACATAATAATACCCTGGACAAAATCAGTTAAACTGACGGCAAGAAAGCCTCCAAATATGGTATACGCGATAACGACTCCTGCCGTTACAAATAATCCGATTTTGTAATCCATATCGAATGAACTTTCAAAAAGGGTACCGCCTGAAACAAATCCAGCAGAGGTGTATAGTGTAAAGAAGATAATAATGATAATAGCAGATACGAAACGTAGAATCCGTGTATGATCCATGAATCGATTCTCGAAATAATCGGGGATGGTAATAGAATCATTTGCTATTTCTGTATAACTCCGAAGTCTAGGTCCTACTAATAAGTAGTTGAAGTAAGCTCCGACCGTTAATCCAATAGCCAGCCAAACACTTGATAAACCGGTTGAATACATGGCTCCTGGAAGTCCCATCAGCATCCAGCCGCTCATATCAGCTGCACCAGCAGATAGTGCGGTAACGGCTGGACCTAATCCGCGGCCTCCTAACATATAACCAGAAATATCTTCTGAAGATTTTTTGTAGGCATATAAGCCAATTAATAGCATGGCTATAAAATAAATAGCCAAAGAAATCATAACGCCTGTTTCCATTCGTTCAGTCACTCTCCTTTGTGTTGTCCATCATCAAATCTTGTGGAAAACGCAGATGAAGGGGTATGGTTTAAAAAAATAACAGACTTTCTAGGTATATTCAACTTTTAAGGAAGAGGGTTATTTTAAAAAAACACGCGTAAAGCCATTCGTATCAAGCGCTAAAGCTTATTCGACAAAAGTATAAGTTTAAATATTCTGACGACAAAAACCGACTTTTTATGATTATTTCCCAGACAATATTTTTATATTTAATGTCGTTATTTACACATATAGTTTGGCAAGAGGTCAATATTCTAGTTTTGATAATAACACTTGTTGCTTTAGAGCGTGAAAGTTTGTTATGATTTACAAGATGATTTTCAAACAAGAAGCGGCTCCAAATGCCGGTTTTTATATATTTCGGAGGTGAAGATTATGTCACGTATTTCCATGGATGAGGTTAAGCATGTAGCGAATTTAGCACGATTGGCCATTACAGAGGAAGAAGCTGTGAAATTCCAGAAGCAACTAGATCAAATGATATCATTTGCTGAGCAATTGAATGAATTAGATACAGAGAATGTTGCACCAACATCTCATGTACTAGACATGAAGAATGTAATGAGAGAAGATGTCTCGAAAAAAGGACTGCCAGTGGAGGAAGTTTTGAAAAACGCTCCAGACAGCACAGAAGATGGTCACATTCGCGTACCATCAATCTTAGAATAAGGAGGGAAATAAATGTCTCTGTTTGAACAAAGCATTTCTGAGCTTCATAAACAATTACATAACAAAGAAATCACTGTTACGGACCTTGTTCATGAATCCTATACACGCATCAATGAAGTGGAAGATAAGGTTAAGGCGTTTCTTACATTAGATGAAGAAAATGCACGCAAAAAAGCAAAGCAATTAGATGAATCGGTTACAGAAGAAAATAGCGGAAATGTTTTATTCGGAATGCCAATCGGTGTGAAGGACAACATCGTCACAAAGAATCTTCGTACAACCTGCGGAAGTAAAATCCTTGAAAATTTTGACCCGATTTATGACGCAACAGTCGTTCAAAAACTTCAGCAAGCTGAAACCATTACTATTGGGAAATTAAACATGGATGAATTTGCAATGGGTTCTTCAAATGAAAACTCTGCCTATCAAGCAACACGTAATCCATGGAATCTTGATCATGTTCCAGGCGGCTCTTCAGGCGGCTCTGCTGCAGCTGTAGCAGCTGGTGAAGTTCCCTTTTCCCTAGGCTCTGATACAGGCGGTTCAATTCGTCAGCCAGCCGCGTACTGTGGTGTAGTCGGCCTAAAACCTACTTACGGCCGTGTATCACGTTTTGGTCTAGTTGCATTCGCTTCTTCTCTTGACCAAATTGGCCCGGTTACCAGAACAGTTGAAGATAATGCTTACTTACTGCAAGCAATATCCGGTGTTGATCCAATGGACTCTACATCAGCGAACGTAAATGTACCCAATTTTTTAAGCGCGTTAACGGGAGACGTTAAAGGCTTGAAAATTGCGGTTCCAAAGGAATACTTAGGTGCTGGTGTAAGTGATGAGGTACGCAATTCAGTTCATGACGCTTTGAAAGTACTTGAACAATTGGGAGCGGAGTGGGAAGAAGTATCATTGCCGCATTCAAAATATGCACTTGCTGCGTATTATCTGTTGTCATCTTCAGAAGCTTCTGCCAACCTATCCCGCTTTGATGGTGTTCGATATGGTTACAGAACAGATAATGCGGCTAATTTATTAGAAATGTACAAGCAGACTCGTGCGGAGGGCTTTGGTGACGAAGTAAAACGCCGGATTATGCTTGGAACATTCTCATTAAGTTCTGGTTACTATGATGCCTATTATAAAAAGGCGCAAAAAGTTCGTACATTAATTAAGCAAGACTTTGATGATGTCTTCCAAAAGTATGATGTTATTATTGGACCAACAACGCCTACACATGCATTTAAAATTGGTGAAAAAATTGACGATCCATTAACGATGTATGCCAATGATATCTTAACCATACCTGTAAATCTTGCAGGAGTTCCAGGAATCTCCGTGCCATGCGGATTCTCTAAGGAAGGTCTGCCGCTTGGTTTGCAAATTATCGGTAAACACTTTGATGAGAGTACGGTATACCGCACAGCTCATGCCTTTGAACAGGCAACGGCTTATCATAAACAATTTCCAACACTGTAAGGGGTGAATATCATGACATTTGAAACCGTAATCGGCCTTGAGGTACACGTAGAGCTTAAAACAGATTCGAAAATTTTCTCGTCTAGTCCAAACCATTTTGGAGCAGAACCTAATACTAATACCAGCGTGATTGACCTTGGATATCCAGGTGTTTTGCCTGTATTGAACAAAAAAGTCGTGGATTACGCCATGAAAGCCTCGCTTGCTTTAAATTGTGAAGTGGCAGAAGTGACTAAATTTGACCGGAAGAACTATTTTTATCCGGATAATCCCAAAGCGTATCAAATCTCTCAATTTGATAAACCAATTGGTGAGAATGGCTGGGTAGAAATTGAAGTGAATGGCGTTAAAAAGAAAATAGGTATTACCCGGATTCACATGGAAGAAGACGCAGGAAAGCTATCACATACTTTCACCGGCTCACTTTGTGATTATAATCGTCAAGGTACACCGCTGATTGAAATCGTGTCGGAACCCGATATTACTTCTCCTGAAGAAGCTTACGCATATTTAGAAAAAGTAAAATCAATCATTCAATATACTGGAGTGTCTGATTGTAAAATGGAAGAGGGATCATTACGTTGTGATGCGAATATCTCTCTTCGTCCTGCTGGACAAAAGGAATTTGGTACGAAAACGGAGCTCAAAAACTTGAACTCTTTCAACTTTGTTCGAAAAGGTCTTGAACACGAAGAAATTCGTCAGGCTGATATTCTTGAGTCAGGTGGAATTATTGAACAAGAAACACGCAGATTTGATGAAGCAACCGGGAAAACCATTCTAATGCGCGTTAAAGAAGGTTCAGATGATTATCGTTATTTCCCTGAACCCGATTTACTCGATATATACATTGATGAAGAATGGAAAGCGAGAATTCAAGCTGAGATTCCAGAGCTGCCGGATGCTCGGAAGAAACGTTATGTAGAAGAGTTCGGTCTTCCTGCTTATGATGCTGCTGTTTTAACTGTGTCAAAAGAAATGGCTGATTTCTTTGAAGCAGCTGTTTCAGCCGGCGCAGATGCTAAACAGGCTTCCAATTGGATTATGGGTGAATTATCAGCTTATCTAAATGCTGAAGGAAAAGAGCTTCATGATCTTGCTCTTACGGCAGAAGGACTTGCTGGGATGATTAAGCTGATTGAAAATGGAACCATTTCTTCTAAAATAGCTAAGAAAGTATTTAAGGAATTAGCTGAACATGGCGGCGATGCTGAAACGATTGTAAAAGAAAAAGGTCTTGTTCAAATTTCTGATGAAGGTGCTTTATTGAAAGCAGTAAGTGAAGCACTTGATAATAATCCACAGTCTATTGAAGATTTCAAGGCTGGGAAACAAAAAGCAATTGGCTTCCTTGTCGGCCAGATTATGAAAGCGACAAAAGGTCAGGCGAATCCACAAATGGTAAATAAGCTACTTGTTGAAGAAATAAATAAACGCTAAACAATGAACAAACTGGCTGTACCTTTTTTAAAGGTACAGCCAGTTTGTAGACAAAAGAGGTTCGGAATGGTTTCATTCCGAACCTCTTTTTGAATTTGAACATATTTCATGGATGTTTTCCTGCTTACCGAGGCAATCATGACTTTTAATAGGCTTACTGTTATTTTATATATTGACATAGTATCCGCTTTTTAAATCACTTGTGTCCTGCTGAATTTGTTCTAGGATAGCCCTTTCAATCGCAAGGCTTTATCCAGATTAACTTTAGAAAGACGGGTGATTGAAGTGGAAGGCGTGAAGACTCCTGCGGGAACAGCGGGACAGGTGAGACCCCGCAGGAGTGTGAGCATTGATGCGGCTCAACGCCCGCCCGCGGAAAGCGAAGCGCCTGGAATGGAAATCAACATCTTGATTTTAAATCTCACCTGAGTTTGTCTACAGTAATGGAGGCTGGGACAAAACCCTGCTCTAAAATGAAAAAAAGCCGGTGAAAATTTTACGATACGTAAAATTTTCACCGGCTTTGTCTTTTTACTCATAACATAAGGACACTTTCTGCTAAAATTAAGTCACCACAACAAAAATTCAAACAGAAAGAAGTGTCCTTATGTTTAAAGAGTATAACATGAATCAATTAGTTTTGCCTTTAGATTTAGAAGTGAAATTACACAAAAATGATCTTGCCTTCCACGTCCATCACTTAGTTGAAAGTATTCCTCATGAAGCGTTGGAACCTTTCCTGCGAAATGAGGGCTGTCCTGCCTATCATCCACGCATGATGTTGAAAATTATCTTATGTGCCTATACGCAATCTGTTTTTTCAGGGCGGAAAATGGAAGCTCTTTTACAGGACAGCCTCCGAATGATGTGGTTAGCACAAGGATATGAACCAAGTTATCGCACCATTAACCGTTTTCGTGTTCATCCAGAAGTAAAGGAATTAATCCGGCAATGTTTCGTTCAATTCCGTTGCCAGCTTGTTCAAGAGAAACTCATTGATCAAGAAGCAATCTTTATTGATGGAACAAAGATTGAAGCGAATGCGAACAAATTTACATTCGTGTGGAAAAAGTCTATTGAAAACTATCATAAAAGCTTAATCGAAAAATCTAATCAGTTATATGATGAGCTCATTGAAAAAGAAATCATTCCCGAAATCGAACGAGAAAACGTAGAGCAATTGTCCTCAGACGAGTTGGCTCAAGTGGTTCAAAAAGTAGAGGATGTCATTTCTGAATATGACAAAGAAATAGAAGCATCTTCAGATGCGGCAGAACGAAAAACGTTAAGAAGCGAACGAAAATTTCCAAAACAAGTACGGAAACAAGTCCTAAATTTACTTATAAGAAAACAGAACTATCAGCGAGACTTTGAAATCTTTGGCACCAGGAATAGTTATTCAAAAACAGACCCCGATGCGACCTTTATGCGAATGAAAGATGATTATATGAAGAACGGTCAATTGAAAGCTGGTTATAATCTTCAAGTCGCAACAGAAGGCCAATACACCCTGGCCTATAGCCTATTTTCGAATCCGACCGATACTCGCACCCTCATTCCGTTCTTAGATCAAATTGAGCAAAATTATTTCGAGTTGCCGAAGCACATCGTCGCAGATGCCGGATATGGAAGCGAACAGAATTATGATGATATTCTTTCGAATCGTAAAAGGGAAGCATTAATTACCTATGGGATGTACCAGAAAGAGCAGAAGAAAAAATACAAACAAAACGAATTTAATCCAGACAACTGGCAGTATGATAAAGAAAACGATACATACACGTGTCCGAATCAGCAGCGTTTGGTCTTCAAAAATCATTCCGTGCGTACGGACAAATCAGGATTCACACGCGAGTTCAAACTATATGAGTGTGAAAACTGCACAGGCTGTCCATTCCGTTCCTCTTGCACCAAAGCAAAGGAAGGTACGAACCGAAAATTAATGGTGAATGAAAAATGGGAACAGCAAAAAGAATATGTAAGAGCGAAGCTTTCAGAAGAAAAAACAAGTTCCATCTACCGTCAACGGAAAATAGATGTGGAACCAGTTTTTGGATTTTTGAAGGCTAATTTGCGTTTCAACCGATTTTCTGTCCGCGGACAGAAAAAGGTTGAAAATGAAATGGGATTTGCATTAATGGCCGTGAATATAAGGAAATTCGCGGTCAGTAGGTAAGGTTTCATAGAGGAAAACCGAAAAAAGTGAAATGGAGTTAATCCATTTCACTTTTTTTGATAATTGAAGCTAGTTATGTCCCAGCCTCTTTTTTGATATTTCTTGATAGAGAATCAATCGATTCCTTCCATGAGATTTTGCTTGATAGAGTGCCTGGTCAGCTTGTTCAATAAGTGTGGTTACTGATGCGGCCGCATTTGGAATAACTGTACCTATGCCCATACTTACAGTGACATTTGGTGAAATGAGTGAGTTAGCATGCGGGATTTGCATATGCTCAATGGCTTTTTTAATTCGTTCAGCAACAGAAATGGCTCCGGCTGCAGAAGTGGCTGGAAATATAATGGAAAATTCTTCTCCACCGTATCTTGCAGCAAGATCGCCTGGACGAATACAACACGCTTGGATGGCAGCCGCTATTTGAATTAAGCAGTTATCCCCCTCTTGATGTCCATACGTATCGTTATATAATTTGAAATGATCAATATCGAGCATAATTAATGACAGCGGCTCCCCATTTTGACGCAGGGAACGTTTCCATTCATCTGAAATTCTGCTGTCAAAGCTTCGTCTATTTGCAATTCCCGTCAACCCATCCATGCTGGATAAGTTTTGTAGAATCATATTTGATTCAATAAGCAAACGTTCCTTTTCCTTTGCTTCGGTCACGTTCCGGTAATGCCACAAATGTCCGCTATCATGCTGACCTACATAAATCGGTAAATAATCGAATTCGAATATTTGTCCATTAGTCAGGTGAACCTCCTGATTTAAAGCCATACTATGGGCAGTATATAGGGTCCTAATTGTTTGTAAAAATAAATCAGGATCAGTAAACAAAGGAGCGTTTTTTTGAAATAGCTCATGTCCATTTGTTCCATGCAGCTGTTCGCCATTTTCATTGAGACGAAACATCTGGCAGAACTCTTTATTTACATGAATGATTTTCCTATTTTCATCAAGAGCTAATATGCCAGATTTCAGGGAGCTGACAAGTGCAGACATCCTTGCAGTTTGTTTTTTTCTTTCTAGTTCATAATGACGAGTTCTGTCAAATTGATACCCTAAATGCATGGCTAAACCGATTAAAACAATAGCGCCCATGATTTCTAACCAAACTAATTTATGATAATGCGCAAATGTACATACAGCCAAAATGAGAATGATCATAGAAGAGAATGCATATTGAACCTTGCTTACTATTTTCATTTTTATCACTACCTTATGGTGTTTATATAGTTCTATTTTACTATTTATTCAGCGAATGTTCACTATAATTTACCAATAATTGATAAAAATTGATAAAGTAAAGGAAAGCATGTCGCGTATACTAAGGGGATAGGTTCATTTTTTTACCCATCTGTGTGTTAAATGCTCATACTCTAAGAAAGAGAAAGAGTAACGAGATATATAAATTTTTTCGACATAATAAAAGCAGTCATTCTTAGCTCTATTCGAAGTGAGAAAGTAGTATTTTCCATGAATTTGCTATATAATCTTTACGGGCACAAGACAAAGAAATTGGGGAATTTGTTCTTCAAAACTTTTTTTCGTATTTAAGTGAAAAATGATTTTATTTTATACAATAGGATGATGGAAATGAAAAGAGCAAGGTTAATCTATAATCCAACTTCCGGCAGGGAAGCGATTAAGAAAAGCTTACCGGACGTTCTGGCTAAGCTAGAAGCTGCGGGTTATGAAACATCATGTCATGCGACAACAGGCGAAGGTGACGCCACTGAGGCAGCGAGAATTGCTATTGAACGGGGATATGAAGTAGTAATAGCAGCCGGTGGAGACGGTACGATATACGAAGTGGTTAACGGACTGGCAGATGCGGAAAATCGTCCGAAACTTGGAATTATTCCAGTTGGAACGACCAATGATTTTGCAAGGGCTATTCATGTACCCCGGTCTATCGACCAAGCCGTTGATATTATCACAGCCAACCATACTATGCCTATCGATATCGGTAAGATGAATGAAAAGTATTTCATTAATATCGCAGGCGGCGGCCGTCTGACTGAATTGACCTATGATGTACCGAGTAAGTTAAAAACTATGCTTGGACATCTGGCGTATTATGTTAAAGGAATTGAGATGCTGCCATCATTAAAGCCAACGGAAGTAACAATCGAATATGATGGGAAAATCTATGAAGGCGAAATTATGTTATTCCTAGTCGCAAATACCAATTCTGTCGGCGGTTTCGAAAGACTAGCACCTGATGCTTCGTTGAATGATGGAATGTTTACATTGCTGATTCTCAAGAAAACCAACCTGGCGGATTTTATCAGAATCGCTTCTCTAGCTATGCGAGGAGAGCATATTCATGATCGAAATGTTATTTATGTAAAGGCTAATCGGATAAAGGTGACAACTAAGAAAGAAATGATGCTCAATCTAGATGGTGAATTTGGCGGATTGGCACCTGCAGAATTTGTTAATCAATATCGTCATTTTGATGTCTTTGTTCCTGAAGGTGAACTTCAAGATGATCCAGCTAATCAACGGGAACAAATTGGGGACGTAACAGAAGATCACAAAAACGACTAAAGGGCTGGCTATGCCAGCTTTTTTATTTTTTTATGGAGGGCGCAAAATGAAAATCAGAGAAGGCATTCCTGAAGATGCTGATGAAGCTGTTTATTTAATGAATCTGGCTATAGATGAGATTGGCCAAGCATTAACTGGTGAACAAGAGGAAGCGGCCATACTCGAAGTAATGGCATCTTTTTTTAAAAAGAAACAGAATCGGCTCAGCCATGAAAACACATTGGTTATCGAGGAAAATAGTGAAATTATAGGTGTAATTGTTGTTTATCATGGTAGTGAAGCAGAGAAGCTTGATTGGCCATTAATTGAACAAGTACGCCTGAAATCAGGGAATTCAGATTTACTGATCGATATAGAATCAGAGCCTGAAGATTATTATATTGACACAGTTTGTGTAAAACCTAGTTATCGCGGGAATAGACTGGGAACTACGCTGATAGCCGAAGCAGAAAAACGTGGTCGTAATCTAGGGTACGGACGTATGTCATTAAATGTGGAAGCAGACAATAAAGGAGCAAGGGCTTTATATCAGAAGCTTGGGTATCAAAAAGTTGGTAGTAAGACTATATATGGTCATAGCTATGATTATATGGTTAAAGTGATGTCTTGAAGGAGGGTCAGCCATGATTGAGGGTTGGGTGAAAAATGGAGATATTCGTATTCATTATTTAGATAATACAGGTCCTTCCAAGGAGACAACGCCATTGGTTATCATTCCGGGTATTGCTGAAACTGGAGAGGAATATGAGGATCTAATTCAAGCTCTATTACCCAGGCGTGCACTTGTGGTCACCATGCGTGGAAGAGGACTAAGTGATGCTCCAAAAAGTGGATTCACATTAGAACATCACGTTTCTGATATCGAAGTGGTCGTTAATCGGATTACAATCGATAAGTTTGCCATCTTTGGGTATGGCCGTGGTGTTGCTTATGCGTTAGGCTATGCGGTTGCACATACAGACCGTATAAATGGACTAATTATCGGCGATTATCCAGCCATGCAAAAAGATTTACCTGAAGGTTGGTCTGATTTCTTTCTTAAATCAACCAATAAGCGTGTTTTAGAAAGTATGACGCTTGAAACATTAAAGGCCATTGAAAAAGATTCTAAAAATGTTGATTTTTTGAAACATCTAAAAGAGATTGATTGTCCTGTATTGATTTTACAAGGAAGTGAGGAGAGTGTGGGACTGACAGAAGATGGGGCTAAGGACTATTTACGTGCTATGCCGGATGCGAGGGTAAGAATCATTGATCCTGACAAGCCAGGAAGTACGAATCCTAAATCAGCCGAATTTGCAGATACGCTGAAAAAGTTTTTTCAGGAAACAAAGAACTGTGGAATCAACTAAAAAAATACGGTGAAAGACCCGTATTTTTCTTACTTACATTTGTTGGGTCTGGAGTTCAGCCCAATCATGGTAGGTCCCGCTGCCATTACATCCTGAGCATTCATAAACAGAATTGTAATAGTATTCATTCGGGGCATAGGAATCAAACCCCCGTCCACGGCAATCGGGGCAAAATCCCCTTTCCTCCATTGAACTTACATGTTTTTCATATCTTGCTGCGTTCCAGGCAGAGATAGCTTGAAATATACCCATTCTGCTCACCCCATATTTTTACTTTATTCTGAGCAAACAGCGATGCTTTTATACGCATGTCCACTGAGCAAACTGAAAAATTTACTATATAGTATGTATTTGAACTGTAAATGGTGACAGTTGAACGAAGTCCGTTTTGATTCAAGGGCTTTGTATGTTAAAATACGATAAGCAAAAGGTATTTTGAAAAGAAAAGGGAGATTATATGACTAATACAGCACCAGTAGCTAAAAATGATGATATAGATGTAGTTTTTGAGGATTTAACCCATGATGGAGCAGGAGTAGCAAAAGTAAATGGCTACCCAATCTTTGTTCCGAATACATTGCCGGGTGAAAAAGCAAAAATTAGAGTAGTTAAAGCAAATAAAGGATACGGCTTTGGCCGTTTGATTGAATTATATGAAGCAAGCGAGCATCGTGTAGAAGTACCTGTTGAAGAAAACTATAAATATGGCGGCTGTCAGTTGCAGCATATCAGCTATGCGGGTCAACTTGAGTTTAAAGAAAACCAAGTTAAGCAAGTGATGAAACGTATCGGTAAACTGGAAGATGCAACGATTCATCCGATTATTGGAATGGACAACCCTTTAAATTATCGTAATAAGGCACAAGTACCAGTTGGAAAAAGGGGCGGTAATTTAATCGCTGGATTCTATAAGCCGCGCACCCATGAAATTGTAGATACTAACGAAAGCATCGTTCAAGATCCTGCGGTTAATGAAGCGATTAAAGTCGTTAAAGAAATTTGCAGTGAACTCGGAATAGATCCTTACAACGAAATTCACCACCGTGGTGTCCTGCGTCATATTATGGCTCGTTATGCTAAATCAACGGGTGAATTAATGGTTGTCTTAATTACCAGATCAACATCATTACTTCATAAAAACAAAATTGTTGAAGAAATCCTTAAACGCTTACCAAATGTTAAATCAATTGTTCATAACATTAATAATCAAAAGACCAATGTGATTATGGGTGAAAAAACAAAGGTTCTTTGGGGCAATGAAGTAATTTATGATTATATTGGTGATGTTAAATTCGCTATCTCTGCTGTTTCGTTTTATCAGGTAAACCCTGATCAAACAAAAGTACTTTATGACAAAGCACTTGAATATGCGGCTTTAACTGGAGAAGAAACAGTAGTTGATGCGTATTGTGGCATCGGAACCATTTCATTATTCCTAGCTCAAAAAGCGAAGTCTGTTCTTGGAGTCGAAATGATTCCACAAGCAATTGAAGATGCTCGTCGTAATGCGGAGCTTAATGAAGTGGAAAACGTTAAGTTTTCTATTGGTGAAGCTGAAACATTCATTCCATTATGGTATGAACAAGGTAACCGTGCAGATGTAATAGTTGTCGATCCACCGCGTAAAGGCTGTGATGAAGCATTACTGAAGACCATTATTGAAATGGCTCCAAAGAAAATGGTCTACATTTCATGTAACCCGGCTACGCTTGCCCGCGACCTTCGTATTCTAGAAGACGGCGGATACAAAACAGAGGAACTTCAACCGGTTGATATGTTCCCAATGACTACACACGTAGAAGTTGTGGCGAAGTTGACGTTAAAGAAGTAAACTTTCTCGCATAAAATATAAATTTTCCGAGTCAGACTCGGTTTTCGGTAAGGTACCTTTTCCGAATTCCGGGTCTTTTTCATATGCAGGACTTGTCTCTCTATCTATTACTTCCTATTTTTAGGAGTTAATTATTGAAAATGTATACAAGAAAGAGCTTTGTGGCCAATTAATTAAATACAGCAGGAACCTGACAAACGTAGGAAAAGGGTTGACCTTTTCTTTTTACTTGTAGTAAAAAAGAGTAAATGTTCAAAATTTACTATCGTTTGATAAAAAGTCTCTAATCATGCTATAAGTGATAGAGAAGCAGGATATTTTTGCGTGTAACCCGGTATTTCAACTGAGAGGAAATGAATGTTATTATGATAGATAATTTTTGGCGTGATTTACCACGACCTTTTTTTGTACTAGCACCAATGGAAGAAGTAACGGATGTTGTGTTTCGCCATGTAGTGGCTGAAGCAGGCAGACCTGATGTGTTTTTTACCGAATTTACAAACTCAGAGAGTTATTGTCATCCTGAAGGAAGACAAAGTGTGCGAGGACGTTTGACTTTTACAGAGGATGAACAACCCATGGTAGCCCACATATGGGGAGATAAGCCTGAAAAATTCCGTGAAATGAGCATTGGTATGGCAGAGTTAGGATTCAAGGGTATTGATCTCAATATGGGTTGTCCAGTACCTAATGTGGCAGGGAATGGGAAGGGAAGCGGGCTTATTTGTCGTCCCGAAATTGCCGCTGAATTAATACAAGCCGCTAAAGCAGGAGGACTGCCAGTAAGTGTGAAGACCAGGCTTGGTTACACGGATGTAGAAGAATGGCGCACCTGGTTAAGACATGTTTTAGAACAGGATATTGCCAATCTTTCCATTCATCTGCGTACGAGAAAGGAAATGAGTAAAGTTGACGCTCATTGGGAACTAATCCCGGAGATTAAAAAACTTCGCGACGAAGTGGCACCTAACACACTATTGACGATCAATGGAGATATACTTGACCGTCAAGCTGGATTGAAGCTCGCCGAGCAATACGGTATTGATGGGATTATGATTGGGCGTGGTGTGTTTAGTAACCCATTCGCCTTTGAGAAGGATCCAAAAGAACATAGTAGTAAGGAATTGCTTGATCTCTTAAGGCTGCATCTCGACCTTCACGATAAACATTCAGAAATAGAACCTCGTTCATTCAAACCTCTTCCTCGCTTTTTTAAGATTTATGTCCGTGGATTTAGAGGAGCAGGTGAACTAAGAAATCAATTGATGAACACAAAATCAACAGATGAAGTACGTGCCTTGCTCGATGAATTCGAGAGTTTTGATGGAAATGAGGAAAGCTAAATCTTCCGAAAGTGTTCTTTCAATGTTGATAAGCGGCCTATGAAAGCTATGCATAACGTATGGACAAAGCTTGAGAAATGCGCATTTCTCAAGCTTTTCGCCTAATACGATGCATAGCTTTTTTGTCTGTATACGGGTGGGGTATAGATTGAAGTTAGTAGTACTGACTCCCGATGAAAAATGAATGAGGAGATAGTTGTTTTCGAGTTATGTACTTTCCATCCGGAGGATAATTTAGAGATGAGACAATAAAAGTACGAGCAACTTGTAATACAAGTAGAGAAATTCCTTTTATCCTTCATGCAGATAGTTGTGTTAATTTTGAATGATAGGAAAGCATTACCTAGAAGGTGATATACTAACAAAATAACGTACATGCTGAAAAGATAAGAGGAGTGTTTCATATGCAACTAACCATTCAAGCGTCAGGTAATGATGTTGAGGTAATTTCATATCTATTAGCCAAAAATCCGAATAATATATATGAAAGAAGTCAAAATGGTCATCTGGTTAGAATGTTTTATAGCAAGTTTACTGAGAAAGAGGTTGAAGTTACTTTCTTTGTTACACCAGATCCGATTGAACTTTCTAGAAACAGTTCAGAGAAGTATGATATTACCTCGTACATAAATGATAGAGAATTTGCGGTAAGTAGTATTTTTTGTACCTTTTTGAGAACCGCCTTAGGAACAGCTCTAAATGGAAAACCTAAAGAAGAATATGCATCTTGGGTTCGTTATGCCTTTCCATTTACGTTTGAATTTGGGCCGGTCGTATCTAATCTATCGGATAAACAAATTAAAGATTTATTTGAGCCTTTAGGGTATGAAGTATCAATAACGTATGGTGATTCCGACTATAATCTCCCTATTAAATCGAAAAGTTCAGCTAGATATATTATTTTAAAAGGCATGACAACGCTGCAAAACGGTCTAAGACAGCTGTTTGTATTGATTCCAGTACTAGATAATTATAAGCACTACTATATTGATGAAACAGAAATTGAAAAAATTGAAAGGTATGGTGAGGGTTGGCTGGATCTGCATCCTCAAAGAGAATTTATTATACAGAAAGCACTTCGTTTCAAAGAAGTTTATAGCTTAGTAGAAAAAAAAGAAAAAGACAATAGGCCTGCGGAAGAAGGAGTAAAGGAGTCTGAAGGTGATGGTAAAGTACGGTTAAATGACCTCAGATATGAAAAAATCATTGATCATATTAATAGAATGCAGAGAAGAGAAAGTATTGTTGATTTTGGTTCCGGAGAAGGTAAGTTATCTCTTAAACTTGGGTTTGTAAATGGTGTGAAAGAAATACTTGCTGTTGAACCGTCAGAGTCTGCAACTCTTAAAGCTTTGAAGCGATTCGAAAAGGTTGGACAACTGGAAAACTTCCTTATGCCTACCACAATCAAAGGTTCACTTTTCTATTATGATGATAGGGTAAAGCAAAAAGATGTAATGATTTTGTGCGAGGTCATCGAACATATCAATGAGAATCGATTACCTAAAATTATGAATACAATTTTAAACGATTATCAGCCCGGCGTGTTAATAATTACAACACCTAACCAGGAATACAACCAAGTCTATGATATGTCGGAAAATTACAGACATCCTGATCATCGTTTTGAATGGACTAGAGAAGAGTTTCATGTGTGGTGTAATCAGCAAAATGAAGATGAGAATTATGAGTTAATGTTTGATGGTATTGGAGAAGAACATCAACAATATGGATACCCTACTCAAATGTGTTTATTTACAAGAAAGGAGAGATAACCATGGAAGTTGTCTTACCTTACGCTGGAATCGTTCTGCTAGTAGGACCGTCTAATAGTGGCAAATCCACGTTATTAAAAAAATTAGTGAAAAATGAACAATTACTTACTTCAGAAATAGTGAGCTCAGATGATTTTAGAGTGTTAGTAAGTGGTATTGAATTCGTCGATTGGAAGGGTAAGCCAAAGGATGAAGCGGATTCTCTTTACGATCAATATCAACACATATCCGAAGAAGCTTTCATATTAATGGATTCCTTGATCGAATCAAGGTCTAGGCTGAATAAGTTAACGATTGTTGATGCAACACATTTACACCCTGATGACCGTAAAAGATATATGACAATTGCTAAAAACAATCATATACCAATCGTTGCAATCGTATTTGATGTTGATCAAGATACCTTACTAGAAAGAGACGAACAGCGTGATAATCCGAGAGGAAAAAGAAGAATCAGGCAACAGTATCAAGTTTTTAAAAAAGAAAAACGTTTTATCAAAAAGGAAGGCTACCATGCAGCGTATTTCGTCCATAATTCAGATGAAATAGAAGTAAAAAGGCACTACCAGAATCCTATTGAGTTAGATGTTGCAAAAGGGATAGATATTATTGGTGATATACATGGTTGCTTTGATGAATTGATAGAAGTCCTTGAGAAACTAGGGTATGAACAAAATCATGAGAATTTCTTTATCCATCCAGAAGGTCGAAAGTTTTTATCCCTTGGAGATATCATGAGCAGAGGACCCAAGTCATTAGAAACGATGCAATTTTTCTTGAGGCATGTTAATCAGAATCTGGCTTATATGATTGATAGTAATCATGGTTGGAAAATTGCTAGATGGTTGGATGATAGGGATGTTACCTTAAATCATGGTGATGAACTTGTGGAAGAAGAAATACAAAAATTCCATGAACAATATGGTGAAGAAGAGACGAGAGAATTAAAAAAGGAATTAAAGAACTTTCTTTTGCATGCACCTTCGCACTATGTATTGAAAAAAAATGGTGTACCGACATTGGTTTGTACTCATGCAGGAATTAAAGACGAATATATAGCAAAACAATCGGATGTTGTGAGTGATTTTTGCCGTTATGGAGATACAGATGGTTTTAATGGCGGGGGTAAACCCATCAGAAAAGACTGGTCAATCCATCATAAAACAAATATTTCAATCATTTGGGGACATGACCCCAAACCTAAGCCACTTATTATTAACAACACAATAAATATTGATCAAGGTGTGGTTTTTGGTGGAGAGTTAACAGCTTTACGTTACCCTGAAAAAGAATATGTATCTGTTAAGGCTAAAAAAGAGTACTCGGGTGCGGATAGTAATCCACTAAAAGAGCTGGAGAAAAAACGGTTAAATCCCCCCAATATTGCGAAGTTCATTAATGGTTACTCGGTCTTAACTGATGACTTGGGGGAAATTCATATACCTAAAGAATATGCAATCCCATCAATTGATACAGTATCTCATTTTACTGTCCCGATTGAAGAACTTGTGTATATCCCACCTACCATGAGCCCTGCTCCCCTGCCATCCGCATTAGATGACTATCTTGAACATCCGAAGGAAGTCATTGATTACTATCGAAGCAAGGGTATTGAGAAAATGGTTGCTGAAAAGAAACATATGGGTAGTAGAGGGATTTTAATGCTATTCAACAGAAAGGAATCTGCTTTAAAATACATTGGCCGCGAAACCTTAGGTGTTATTTATACAAGGTCAGGAAGAAAATTCTTTGCTGATGAAGTAGAAAGTACTATCCTACAAAGGCTGAATGATGGATTAAACCATCATGGTTATTTTCAGAAGTACAATACGGACTATGTGCTATTAGATGCTGAAATCATGCCATGGAATCTAAAAGCTAAAGAATTGATTAGTCATCAATATGCACATGTTGCTGAAAATGCACTTCTAGATCGAACAATAATTAAAAGTAAGCTTGAAAAATCTATTCATACTAATCAAGACTTAGAAGAATGGCTTGGTGAATATGATGAAAAACTATACAATGCACATGTGTTTAAAGAAGTTTTTCAAAAATACTGTTGGGACATAGAAGATATTAATCTAATTCAGATTGCCCCATTCCATGTACTAGCACATAGTAATGAAACGTTCTTTAATAAGCCGCATACTTGGCATATGGAAATGAATCAGGAATTTGCGAAAATGGCAGACCTGTTTGTAGAAACTGAATTTATGGTTATTGACGATTCAACAAGTGAAGAGGCCGTTATTAAATGGTGGGAAAGCATCACAAATGATGGACATGAAGGAATCGTTATTAAGCCAGAGCGATTTATATCAAAAGCAAAAGGTAAACTTATACAACCTGCCATAAAGGTTAGAGGCCGGAAGTATCTAAACATTATTTATGGTATGGACTACTTACTACCAAAAAACTTGAACAGGTTAAAGGAACGAAATGTTTCCAAAAAACAGAAGCTGGCACTAAAGGAATTTACGCTAGGAGTAGAAGGAATTCGAAGATTTGTTAGTGGTGAATCTATTGAAAGAGTACATGAGTGTGTGCTTGGAACTCTAGCAATGGAAGCAGATCCAGTTGATCCGAGGTTGTAACAGTTGAATAACGGATAACCGCTCATTTTTAGTTCATGAGCGGTTATTTTTTATTTTCTAAAAACGCATCTGTTTTATTTTGGGGATGGATAGAAGTAAAGTTGTTCGAAGTGTTCTTACACAAGCCTTTTTCACTTTCTTTATAACGAACCGACTCTTCCCGGTGTGTGCATTGTTTTAATTCAAAGTGATTGGGTAAAATACAAACGAGTAGGCATATTAACCTAAAAATATAGATAAAGCAGCTAATACAACTAGGAGGAGTAGTTAATTATGACAACCAAGAATAAGGTAGCGATTATCACAGGAGCAGGAAGCGGCTTAGGACAGGCTACGGCAGTTCGAATGGCCGAAGATGGAATCAACATCGTTGTAGTGGATGTGAATGAAAAGGGAGGTAACGAAACAGTAGAAATGGTAAAAAAATTAGGAGCAGACGCCATTTTCATCAAAACTGATGTTTCTAAGGCAGAAGAAGTGAAGAACTATGTGGATAAGACAGTAGAGAAATTCGGAAAGATCGATTACTTCTTCAATAATGCAGGGATTTCAGGAAGTGGTGCGTACTTCTTAGATACAGCCATTGAAGAAATTGAGAAAATTGTTCAAATCAATTTAATGGGTAGTTTGTACGGCGTTCGTTATGTAGCCGAGGTCATGCTAAAAAATGGCGGTGGATCAATTGTCAATACAGCTTCAAGTGCAGGTGTAATTGGACAGGATTCAGTTGTAACGTATTCAGCAACGAAACACGGAATTGCTGGTTTAACCAAGTCGATGGTAGCTGAATATGGAAAAGACGGATTGCGTGTAAATGCAATTGCTCCCGGTCCTACAGAGACACCTATGGTTAAAGCCTTTTACGAAGCAAACCCGGCAATGAAAGAGAATGCAACGAAAGGCATTCCTCAAAAACGATTGGGAACACCGGAAGAGGTTGCGGAACTTGTAACCTTCCTTTTAACGTCTAAAGCAGAATATATCAACGGAGAAGTTATCCGCATCGATGGCGGGTTTACAAATACTAAGTAAAAAATACAGCAAAAAGAAGCAGTGTCTCAATGGACACTGCTCTTTTTTGAATATTGACTTACTTACAACTCATCAGCAATACCAAGCAAAGCAATCCCAAAAATAACAACAATAATGATGGTATATTGCATTTTGTTCAGTTTTTCTTTAAGGAATATACGCGACAGGATGACAGAGAAAATGCTATATGAAGCAATAAGCGGTGCGGCGATAATTGCATTCTTTGCCATTGCAAATACATAAAAGAATTGACCAATCGTTTCAAGGATGGCGGCAGACGCTTTATCTCGTTCGGTAAAAACGTTGAATGATTCTTTTTTAATTAATTTAAGGTATCCAAACGACAATACAGCACAAATGAAGAAAGTATATTCATAGGCTAGCAGTGCCGAATCTTCGCTGATCAGATTTAATTCATCTAAGTAAATGGCATCGGCAAAGGTTCCTAATCCATCAATAAAAGCATAAAGGATAGGGAAAATAATCGCCATAAAGCCAATTTTATATTTTTTATCAATTTCAACGGATTGATTTTGAAGGGCTTCGTTTTCTGCTTTCTTTTCTAAAACGGCGATGCCGATAACACCTAGTGTGATAATAATGAGTCCTAAAACTTCAATTACACCTAATTCATGGGTGAAAAAGATGAAAATTAGGATTGCCGTAACGGCTCCGGAGGAATTTTGGATAGGCGAAGCAATCGAAAGTTCCAAATATCGTAACCCGATATAACCAATTGCCATCGACAAAATGTAGAGTCCTGATACAGGTAAATAAGTGATTAAATCCATAGGATTAAAAGTCAATCCTTTGAATAAAAGGTACCCTGTTGCATGCAAACCCATAACCAAGCCGACCATAATGATGATTTTAATATGGCTGAACTTATCATTACTATCTGTTCCTTTTTTATAAAATAGATCCGCCCCGCCCCATGCAAGTGCTGTGAGTAGAGCAAAAATAAACCACATAATGAATTCTCCTCTTTTTGTTTATTATACAAATATAGCAATGAGATAATTAATTAAAACTCTTAATTATACAACGGATAATAATCACGTCAAGAAGAAGTTTAAATAAGGGTTCATTTAGAACGCACTTTCTCTGGATGCAGAGAAAGGGTTTTTTGAAAGGATTATTTAGCGGGTCAATAGTTATTGATAAAATAAAAAATCAAAAGGCTGCCGACTCTTTCTCAACAGCCTAGAAGCGATATAAATATCTTGAGAATCATATTGTATTTTTAAAATACAACATTCCGCTTATGGCTAGAGAAAGGATGCCTAAAAATCCAGAATAAATGGCTATTCTTGTTCTGGATCTTCTATATGCGGTTGTTTCATTATTGAATGTAGCTCTTTGCTGTTGAGGCGTCGTCCATGCCCCAACTGATATACCGGAGATAATGATACAGACTACACCGACAAAAAAGAAGTACTGCAAATAAACACCCCCTTTCTTCTATTAGTACGTTACATAATCTTATAAGTTTCGCTATTAAGTAAAATGATTGATAAAATACCTACTCTTTCTATTCTGCTCATTTATTTTAAAAACTAATAGGAGTTTCTTCCAATTTTTATTTATTAAAAGATTTATTTTATTTAATCAATCGATTGATTAAACTGGTTAAACCAATGATACATAAGGGTTTTAAAAGTTACAGACAGTTCGTTAATGATTTAGAAAATAAATTATTTAAATAATTTTTAAAATACAGTTTATTTGGGTATATACTTAAAGTAGATGAAGTAGGACAAGTGCTGTACATCGAGTTCCTATTAGTTTTAAAAAACCGTAATGGAGGAATGGAAATGGAAAACATGGCGATGAGTATGATGATGAAGATGTCAATGGAAAGAATGATGACAGAAATGAATGGTATGAAAATGATGATGACTAGAATGCAAGGCATGGAAATGAATGATGAAATGGGTATGGATATGAAAGAAATGATGATGAAAATGCAAGAGTGTGATGAAATGATTTCAACCATGATGCAAATGATGTCAGCTATGAAGGTTAACGCATAAAAAAGATGGAGTATCTCATTAACGAGATACTCCATCTTTTTTTAGTTAGTTATGAACGATTTATCCTCTTGCAGACAGCGGATTTCCCGACTGATTTCCATACGCTGTTGTTTTAAAGTCCAGAGCTTTTCTCCTATTACTTCTGAGATGGCTGAATCATTTCGCAGTTCTTTGTAAAGAGCCAGTATTTCATTATTTACTCGCTCAAAGGACTCCCATAGAGCCTGAATCTCCCAGGTTTTATCTGTTTTCTGATTATGATTTTTTAGTTGTTCAATTATTTCATTTTGCCAATGAATATCACCAAGATCTTTTGCAAAAAGGTAAAGATCTAAGTATTCATCCACGGTTAAAAACGTCTTATTATTTATCATCGATAAACTCTCCTTTTCTATACAAAAAAACTCTCTTCCTAAGAAGAGGGCTTTTGTAAGAAAAGACACCTCCCCTTATCGTCCAAAGCTAAGCTTTGCTGGAATTAGCACCATCACTACGTGTGGTTGCTGAGGTTTCGTCGGGCCAGTCCCTCCACCTCTCTGGATAAGAGATATGTTTTTATTTTATAAGTAGTATTTTGATTATTCTAATAAAAAAAATTGAATTTGTCAATTGAATGTCGAAAAAATTACTTTAGTCCTAAGAAGGATTTTCAATATAAATACTGAATTTGAACTAGTGAACACCAAAAATTATCAAGGGGGAATTATTTTGAATCGAAAACAGAAAACTGCAAGTATCGTGTTAGCCATGTCACTAGTAGTCGGTGTGCCATTTAGTGCTTCAGCAAAAAAAGCTCCTGCACCAGTAAAGGTTGAATATGTGGCATTAGGGGATTCGTTAGCAGCAGGGCTGTCACCGAATGGCTATTTAGATTATGGGTATGTTGATTATATTGCTGATTCATTTGTGGCAAAAAAGTATAAATTAGCAGACTTTGATAATTTCAGCGTACCAGGTTATACATCGGATCGTCTTCTGCTAGATGTAACGAAAAGCAAGAAAATCAGGAAGGAAATTAAAAGCGCTACTCATATTACCATTGATATCGGGGCAAATGATTTACTTGCCAAGATAAATACGGATCCTTCGAAAGCGTCGGAAGCACTTGTCGCTGTTTCTACTAATCTGAATAAGATACTAAAAACAATTGACGGCCTTAATCCAAAGGTAAAGGTTTATGTAATGGGTTACTATAATTGTTTCCCTTATTATCCAGCTGAACAGCAAGCTGCTTTAATGCCGTTGCTAACAGGGCTTAATACGCAAATTAAGTCAGCAGCAGCAGAAAATGGCGACACGTTTGTGGCGACTGACAAAGCGATTGCTAAGAATTATAAAAAGTATCTTCCAAATAAGACGAATATTCATTTGAGTGAATCTGGATATAAAGTGCTTGCAGCTGAATTTTGGAAGGCAATAAGTAAAAAGAAATAATCAGTGAGCTATGAAGAGTCCTCTTAATTGAAGGGCTTTTTTTATGGAAAATTATTTAATCAATCGATTGATTAAATTTGGGGACACCAAAATTTTTCTGTATATAACCAATATGTATTGTACGTTATGAGGTAGGTTTTTTATGTTAATCTAGTATTATAATTGATTTATTGTTGTTAAAAACGAATAATACTAGATTACTTTATTATAATAGTTCGTATATAATGAAAAAGAGAAAAGGGGAGGTTGACTAATATGTATAAAGCTAAGAAAATTTTACTGTTAGGATCTGGAGAATTAGGAAAAGAAGTGATTATTGAAGCACAGCGCCTGGGTGTAGAGACGATTGCTGTTGACCGTTATGCAGATGCACCAGCGATGCAGGCAGCCCACCGCAGTTATGTGATTGATATGCTGAATGCAAAAGAGCTTCGGGAGATTGTTGAAAGGGAAAAGCCTGATTTAATTGTGCCTGAAATTGAAGCGATTGCAACGTCTGAACTTATTAAGTTGGAGGATGAAGGATTTACAGTCATTCCAACGGCTCGTGCAGCTAAACTGACGATGGATCGGGAAGGCATTCGTAGACTTGCTTCTGAGACATTACAAATACCCACAGCTGGATATCAATTTGCTGATACATATGAAGAATTCGTGAAGGGTGCGTATAAAATCGGTTTCCCAAATGTAGTGAAACCATTGATGAGCTCTTCAGGTAAAGGGCAAAGTGTATGTCTTACTGAAGAGGATTTAGAAACCTGTTGGCAGACAGCCATGGAAGGAGGGCGTGTGCAAAACGGTAGAGTGATTATTGAAGAATTTATTTCATTTGACTCAGAAATAACGCTATTAACAGTTCGAACTGTTGAGGGTACAAAGTTTTGCGCACCGATTGGACATATCCAAGAAGGCGGTGACTATATTGAGTCTTGGCAGCCTCATGATATGACAGACCAGCAAATAGAGGAAGCTCAACGGATTGCACATACGATTACGGATGAGCTGGGTGGTTTAGGTCTATTTGGAGTAGAGCTGTTCTTATCAGGAGAAAAGGTATACTTTAGTGAAGTTTCTCCACGGCCGCATGATACGGGGCTTGTTACACTAGTTACACAAAACTTATCCGAGTTTGCCTTACATATCCGTGCCATTTTAGGATATCCGATTCCAGAAATTACGTTGGTTACTCCAGGAGCGAGCCGTCCCTTGAAGGCACCGACTGAAGCTGAGAATTATAGCATCTCAGGAGTTGAGGAGTCGTTGTCCACTCCAAACACTCAAATTCGTATTTTTGCTAAACCCGTTACGAAACAGGGACGCCGCGTTGCAGTAGTTCTTTCTTCAGCAGAGACGACAGAAGAGGCAAGAGTCCTGGCAAATCAGGCAAAAGGTTGTTTACAAGTAAACGAGAAATAGACATTGCCCGCTAATTAATTGAAAGAGTGCCATTCTATTAGAATGGCATTCTTTTTGTTTGGTATTCGTCTAGTGAGGTGATTACTACGCTAGAGGTCAATCGAAAGAAAGTATTTTTTTCTTTTTCAATTCAACGAGCATATTAAACTCTCTTCTAAAGTAACGCAGCCATTTCTTTCTCACCTGCATACTTTATTTGGATTAGGTTGTGGAGTTGATCTCGTGCTTGGTCCATTTCAGGGGTATTCGTGGTTTGAAGAATCCTGCATAAACGGATAATCCTTTCTTTAGGTAGACCATGAATATACTTCATTATAAAGTCTTGGTAATCGATGAAATACTGTTTCTTTCTTAACGCAGCTCCGGCAGTAGTTATAAATACATCATATGAAAAGTGCTCCTGAATTTCCTCCTCATAGCGAATGATATAATCCAAAACATTTTTGTTAACTAGATTCCGTTGTATCTTAATTGCATCAGTAAGGTAACGAATAAATAACGGGCTGAATCCTTCCGGAAGGAGAGAATCCATTTCTAACTGCATATCTTTTCGAAGGTAAAATTGATTCAAACAACCGAGCTTTAGTTCCTTTATTTCATTATTGTGTATATACAAGCCAATTTTACGGAGGATTTCGTAGGCTTCCTGGTAATGGCCGGTATCAATTTTCTTTTGTACATACTGTATATTTTTATTTATTCCTTCAGTAAGTTTTACTTGATCAGTCAAAACTAGATCATCGAGCAGTAACTTTTTTTCACTCAAGCGCATGGAAAACTTCCACATACTATATCCAATAAGAATCAGTGTTCCAAGAAAAGTTGTTAATAAAAATATGGTTAGGTCAAGGCTGCTTAAAGCAGTTATGACTAACAAGGCGAATAATAAAAGCAGGTGGTTTTGGAACTGTAGACGATACTTTCTTGTGAGAAATTGATCCAATGTGTAAAAACCTTTTGGACTGGAACAATTTTGACATCCGTACTCAGGAAAAAGAGTGTAGCTTTCACACCTTTTACAAAGATGAATTTCAGAAATTAATGATTTAGGCACAATAAACGTTGTCAGCTTAACAGACAGCTTCCTGATAGGATCACCCGCTTTCCTTGATTATTTAGAATTAAGCAGTTCGATGATTCTATTATCAATACTTGGGGTGTCTTCTGCTATTATTTTATCGATATAAAGCATATGAATTTTCCTTACGAGAATAAGAAGAAATATAACGACGAAAATAATAAAAACCATCAGGTTATCCTCCTTGGTTCATAGGTTGTTAATTACATATATTTACTTTAATTAAAAATAAATGCAATAATTAACATATATTGTCTAACTAATTATAGTTAAAATGTAAATAAAATACTATAATATTCATATAATTTGCTATTTTCTATCTTTAATAGATTGATTGTTTATGTATGTAAGGGGGGATATGGGTGAAATTATCTAGATATATAAGTTTTGTTATGATCAGTTTGCTTTTAACGGCAGGTCTGCTGCCCATAAAGGGATACGCTGTGGATACTGGTGAAAAGATGGATGCAGTGTTAGTTGTTGATGTGAGCAATTCAATGAATAAAAGCGATAAGAAGAAAGTAAGTAATGAAGCAATGAAAATGTTTGTTGATATGTTATCCGTTAGCGGAGATAAGGTGGGGTTAGTTGCCTATACTGATCAAATTAATCGTGAAAAGGCCTTGCTGGAAATTCATTCTGAAGAGGATAAAACGGATTTTAAAGAATACATAGATTCCTTAACAAGAGGCTCCTATACCGATATTGCAATAGGGGTGAATGAGGCTGTGAAAATTCTTGATGCTGGCAAGGATAAAGGACATTCACCGTTGATTATTCTTCTGGCAGATGGAATTAATGAGTTAAATCCGGATTCAGGACGGACGCAGAAGCAATCGGATAAAGATATGCAAACAGCCATTAATAAGGCAAAAGCGGAGGGCTATCCGATTTACACCATTGGTCTTAATGCAGACGGCAAGACTAATCAATCTGTATTAAAGAATCTATCGAAAGAAACAAATGGAATCTATTTCACGACCAATTCAGCAGATGATCTGCCAAGTATTTTGAGTGAGATATTTGCCAAGCATTTAAAACTTAAGGTTGTTCCAGTGAAAAATTTAACAGCGAATGGAAACTATCAAGATGTTGTCATTGATATTCCAAACGAAAATGTAATGGAGGCCAATATATCAATAACCACAAATAGACCGATTACTGCCAAATTATTTGACCCTGACGGCAAGGAAGTGAATATCCCTTCTCCAAATATTATTTATTCAAAGTCTAATGCTTATTCTCTCATAAAATTAATTAAACCGGCGATTGGTAAGTGGAAAATCCAAGTTAAGGGAACTAATAAAGACAAAATCGATGTCAATATGATTTACAACTATGATCTAGGGCTTCACCTTGAGGAGCCTGCTAATAAGAACTACGGAAAGAATGATACCGTTGCAATCAAAGCATTTCTTGAAACGGGTGGAAAGAAGCTGCAAAGCCCTGTTATGTACGAAGAGATGAAAGCTAAGCTGCTGGTAACGGACTTAACTCTCAAAAAAGTGGTGGAATATCCACTGGATACTGATGGAAAGAATTTTTTTAGTAATTGGAAAATTCCTGATCAGCATAAATACGAGTTAAAGGTACTAGCGGAGGATAACAGCTTCTCACGTGAAACAAACAGTATTGTTATTGATGCAAGCAGAAAGACTTCACCTGTTTTAGCAGAAGAGACTAAAGAGAGTGGAGTAGTAAAACGGCTTGGAATTGGAATCGGTTTACTTGCCGCCATGTGCTTCGTTTTATATCTTTTGTCCTTGGTTAAGAAAGCAAATAGAGGATTTATTGGTCAGATGATTATAGAAGTAAGAGATGAAAATACGGGAGAGAAAACATCGCCTCAGTATCGAAAGCTGAATGCTTTTAAAGGAAAAGTGAAATTGCATCAGCTGCTTCAATTGGCACCTGAATTTATTGAAACAGAGTCTATCATTCTAGTACCAGGAAAAAATGACACACTTATGCTCTATAACAAAGGAGAGGCTGTTATTGAACGATCGGGTAGAGCTGTTGACGCATCAGAAGGATTGGTACTTAAGAAAAATGATCGTTTGAAAATCATGCTCCATAAGGTCAATAAATCAATATCACTAGACTATATTATTTAGGGGGATAAGACATGAAGGCAACAGTTAGAGAGCATATCCAGCAACTTGACGTCTCAAAAGGAGGCGGAATAGTCAGCGATAAAATCCGTGTAGATACAATCGATAACCCTATGTTGGTTATTGGTTTAGGAGGCACGGGAATCGATGCCCTTCTACGTTTGAAGTATCAGGTCAATAGACGATTTAAATTACCTGCGGATCCTATTTCTAAAAAGAAAAAAGAAAAACCGGCTAATATAGAATATTTAGCTTTTGAAACGAATGAACAAGATCAATTTAAGAAGTATAAAGGCATGGGACTCGATCCTGTCACGGAATTCGTCCTTCTATCTAATGCTGAGATTGGAAGTCTCTTGCAAAACCGGAGTACGCTGCCGAGTTATATTACAGATTGGCTGTCACCGGAGCTTTTGATAACGGATGGAATCAGTGGTGCTTCAGGAGTGAGACAAGCAGGGCGTCTCTTATTATTTACCAAGATTAATCAAGTAGTCCAAACGATAGAGAGAAAGATTAAAGTCTTATCTGAAGGGACCAATAAAAGGTTAACCGTATTTATCATGACTGGTATTTCTGGAGGAACGGGATCTGGCTGTTTCCTCGATATCTCTTATATTATCCGCGGTATCCTTGAGAGGGAGCACGGCAGTGCCGGTGTAGATAAGGTTAGTATTCTAGGTTATCTATTCACGCCTGACGTGAACCTATCGAATAAGAGCTTAAATACGCATACTAGCGAATATATAAAGAAAAATGGTTTTGCCGCTTTGAAAGAACTAGATTACTGGATGAATGTTGATGAACGCAATGAACGATTCAAACAGCAATATGGAAACATCTTGAATGTTAACTCTGCTATGCCGCCATACAATCTTTGCCACTTAATTTCTGCCACCAACTTAGAAGGTAAACCACTTGAAAATGCTTATGATTATACGATGAATGTGACAGCCGAAAATATAACGAATTTCATGGCGAATGAAGATAAACAATCTGGAGAAGAGTTTGCCATCCACGATTATATAAGCAATATCGGTACAAATATTAAGCAGATGCATAAAGAATACACAGCCAATTATATGTATAACATTCTAGGAGCCTCCTCGGCTATTCTGCCGATAGAAGAAATGACTACCTACTTAGCATATAAAGTGTTTAAAAAGATGGAGAAGATGTTTCCTGCTGCCCCTTCACAGGAAGAGGTAGAGAATTTTGCTAATCGAATTGGGCTTGATGTAGATTCTGTCCATCGAAAATTTAATTCACTCGTACCCGAACCAATTCCGGGTTATGAAAATAGTGACCGTCTTAGTTATGCGAATGTGGTTAAACAGCAGATCATCAGTATGGATTCGGAACTAGACCAAGGATATCTCACTAAAGCCAGAGAAAATTACATAAAGATGAAAAAACAATACCCAGCTGAAATTCTTGAAGAGTTTAAAGATCAAATTAGACGTACTTTCTTAAATCCCGAGCAAGGACCATTTTTCGTCTCACGGCTAATTTATACTCATAAGGGCCATAGCCTCCTTAACTTGATTCAATCGTACATTGAATCATTAAAAGAACAGACCTATCGTAAACCAATGGAAATTTCCGATGCATCCGATCAAGCTGCTGAAAAAATGGCTGATGCTAAAAGTGCATTGTTTTCAAAGGATAAAAAGAAAAATGCCTTTATCGCAGCTAAAGTAGAAGAATACTATCTGCGCGCCGACAAAGAATGTATGGAACAAATGGTCGATTTTTATCATGATATTCACACGATGATCAATGATGAAAATAGTAAAATGTACGCCGTGGTCACAGAAATTCTTAATTCATTAAACACAATATTTGAAAAGAATGGTGAGATTTTGACGCGCGGGCAAGAAAAACAAGATCAACAGGGGAATAAAACGTATTATTGGGATGTTGTTAGTGTTCCGGATATGGCCGAGAAGATTACCGAGATTCTGGAGACGAAAGACGGAAATGATATGATTCAAGATTTTACGAAAGAACTTCTTGATCAATCAAATCGTTGGGTGAAGGAGCAGGACATTGATATTATCAGTTCTATTTCGGATTTCCTAACTGATAAATTTGGAGATTTGATAACCAAGTCAATGGAGGAATTTCTCGTTATGAAGTATGGAGAGGAAGAATCCATCGATCATATTGTTGAAAGGAAAATAGCCAAGACTCTCGATGAAGAAGCGATACCTGTATTTCACTTGAATAATAGTGTAGGAAGCTTGGTATTCCCTTCTTGGGGATTTGTCTCTGTTCCAAGGCAGGCACCAAGTATTCTAAAAGGAATTAAAGATTTTCAACGGACATCTGTCAGCGGCTCTCGTTTTACAGTAAAGGAAAGTGAAGTCCGTAATCGTATCTTCTGGTTGAATACAAAGAATGGAATCCCTTTGTTTGTCTTTACCCCACTTTCTAGTTATGAAGAGATCTATGAAAAATCAATCTTCGAACGTGAAGGTGTCGGACGTCATTTGTCGCAGACGAAAGCAATGAACTGGGCCTATCTTCCATCTCCAATTCCTGAAAAGTCGTGGGGGGATATCTATGAAAATCCTCGATTAAAGGATTACAACAGGAGGGTTCGTTCGATTTTTAACGAAGCTAAACAATGGGGCATCATTAAAAATAAAGGAGAACATATCTCTTCCAATAATAAGTTTGAGGTCTATGTATCTGAACGCTTTAGTATGAAAGAATTCTCTATCAGCTATTTAGTGGAAGATGCGGCAGGGAAACCTAACTTTACAGAAATAAAACGCTTTAGAGCGGATCTTCAGCAACTTTTGAAGGAACAGCTGCCGACTGCTGTTACCAAAGATATCTTTTCCAGCAGTAATGAACAGGATGCGATTGAAAACTTTATTCGTACACCAAGATTAGTTGAGGCTGTTAAGGAAGAAATTCAAAAATACGTGTCGATTCAGGAAAAACTGAATGAATTAGATGCTCTCCTTCAGTCCTATAAGGATGAAGAAACTAGTCTGCAAACATTTATTGAAATTTTATATACCGGTACCATAACCAAAAGAGGTGCTCTCTTTGTATACGATCATGATGTAGAAGAAGATAGCTGGGAACCACTCCTTAACTTAACGAAGATCAATACGTTTATTGAATATGAGCTGTATCAAGTATATCGAAGTCTTGATTCTAAACGTAAAGCTCTTCTTGAAAAGAAAGCAGACCGCCGAAACACGCAAATGGCGAATAATACGGATACAGATTTGCTGACACAGAAGCTTGAACGTTTAATGACTGCGGCAAGAGACTCACGAGCTGAGCTCGAATGGACTCGAGATGAGCTTCCTAATGGTAATGAGGTATACGGCTTTTATAAGCAGATTCTTGACAGGTCAAATAGTCTAGTGAAAGTACTAAAATAGTCTTTTAATGGGGTATGATCATGCGCGAATTATTAACTGAATTCACAGATGAATACATCTTAAAAGCAGAAACCAGTCAAGTGGGCAAGGATGAGCGGAGGATCATTAATAATCCAATTTGTTATTTATTTATTGGTGATCAATCGCTGCCAGCCCTAAAAGCGATTTATAAAATGAATCAGCGAAAATGGGCTAATCATGAGGGGATTATTTATATCCATGCTTATTTAGAGGAAACATGGCAGGAGAAAAACGTCTATTCCTTTAAGGCCGTTGATGAGTATGAAGCTGGAAAGAGAATACGCCCAAGTATTTATGAGCGCTTTTACCAGGATGAATCGAAATTGATTGAGTATAACCAACTTTTGCGGCGGGTGAATGTCCATTTTTCTGAGTTGGGTGTCATGTTCAACTCATTTCAAAAGATTCATCTATCAATGGTTACTTCAATTGTTGATCCGTTGACCATCTTAAGTGCCGAATTGACGATTCTTTTAGAAAATTCCTGCCAAGAGCTGTTTACGATGCACTATCTCGATGCTTTTTGTTTAGTGGAAGAGCGGGGAATTGTAGAAGATAACGCTGCATTTGGTATTAGCTTTCTCGAAGAAATAAAGGTGTTGCAGGGGGAAGAATACGTATTTACTGCGGACATTCATGTCACAAAGGATAAAATTCGTATGCCGGTTACTCGTTGCAGCGGACGTCTATTTGATCTGGTGTATATATTGAGCGATAAAGATGAGAGAGGTTTATTTGCCCCAAACGGTATGGCTAAGAATTACGAAATAATCTCCACCATTGTCATGATGAAAAATAAATTGGTTAGTGAACATCAGCACTTCACTGGCAATGAGAGTTATAACAATGTGCAATTTTCGAAGAATAGTCAAAATGATGAGGGGAATCCCGTGTTTGTAACAGCCGGATTTTCTAAAGTAAGCCGGCCAAATAAGGCGATTGCGATTCATGTTCTTTATTATTTTTATCAGTATCTTATCAAAGTGATTCGTGAACGGACGACTAAGATGGAGACTGATGCTATCCTTCACCTGCTGGAATTAGATGAGCTTTCCATTGAACGTAAAACAGAAAGTATTCTCCCAACAGAGGACATGCTAAAGGAAATGCTCGTGCTCATGCCAACATCTACGACATTTTCTCAAGTGAAGATGCAGACCTTAAAAGAAGCGGAAGACATTTTTTTTGGGCAATCAGCGAGGCTGTTTTTTACTGAAAATTACGAAACATTTTTAAATGGAGATCGTCAGTTTGCTGGTAAACAGCAACTAAAGCAGTTGCTAAGTAAACGAGTCGTTGAGCAGCCAGGCTATGGAGTCTATACAGCTTATCAGTGGACGGATGATTCCATGATTCAGCGGCTGTTGAAAATAAAGGCAGGTTATGTCAACCAAATAGCGAGACAAACGGTAGAGTTAGAGACAGTATATGAGGAACTAGGAATAAATCAGAAATTCAAAAAAAACCTATTTTCTGAGAAAACCACGACACGACAGTTTATTTCTCACTTTTTACTGAAAATTTACAGGTTGAAATGGCAAATCCTCAAAAATAGATTGAATGTAAATACGGTAAATATGTACATTGATGTACTCGAGACATCACATCAGGAGTTTGAAAAACAAATTAAGACGCTGGAGATTTTAGAGAATAATCTCCGTGAACAGGCAGAGCAAGTTATAACAGGATATCAAAGTAAAATTAATCAAAACATTCCTGAATATTATCAGCGAGTGGTTGAACTCATTCTTCGCGATATAGTGGAAACACGAAGTATAGAGAGCTTTTTTGATGAGAGTAACCTTGGTAACTATTCTCTATCACTGAATAATGGAACATTTCTAAGCAGAATCTTAACCATGTGTCACAGAATGATCTTTGAATCTGCTAGGCTTGATCATACTTTCGAAGATGAAGTTCTAGCACGGGGAAATATTATGGTCTCTTATGGTGATCCAGAGGTCTTGACGAAGGAGGAGCTGTTTAGTGAAATCTATCAGCTTCTAAATAAGGATTCTGCTTGTCAGATTCATTTACTAGAATACAATCAGAAACACCGATATGAAGAAAACTATTATTTCGGGGATTATGAAAGCAGCTTCATACAATTTGCCTTAAGCAAGGATTCGAACCTCCCTTATCGACATGGCTGTATTCATGAAAAAAGAACCAGCGGGATTGAAAAACTGCATTTAATGGGCGGTTTTCTTATGGAAGATCTACGTTTTTACCAAAGCAATTATCGGTATTATGAAAAATATCAGGAAAATGGATTTGAGTTCCATCGGGATGCTGCTTCCATCACTCCTTAAATGAATGGAGGTATAACATGAAGGTCAGAAAATTCAACTTCCTTCTACTCGTATTGACATTACTCGGAGGCGTCGTGGGAGCTATTACTGGCGAAATGCTGATGGCGAGGTTTATGACGGACATTCCAACCAGTATCCTAGTCGGTTTGTACTTCGGTCAGCTTGGATTGTGGATAGGAGGGATGGCGTTCATTGCTGAAAAATGGAAACCTGTTCTGACAGGGAAGCGGTGGGCAGACCAATATGCTTTATTTTCGTTAAAGCTGTTACTGCCGGTTATGTTTATACTGCCCTTTGCAGCTGGTACCATTTTGCAATACGTATATGAGCTTGATGCATCAACCATTAAACGTCCACAGGATATTGTCCTAGTTCTTGATGTCTCAGGAAGTATGCTGGAAACAGATCCGGATGAAAAAACCGTGACGGCAGTAAAAGAATTCCTGATGAACATGAATAAAAGTCAACGTAGTTCGTTGTTTCTCTTTAATGATGAAACCTCGCTGATCCAGCCCTTTACATCTTTTGCGAACGATAAGGAAAGAGAAAATGCCGGGAAGGCTTTTGAAGAGGTGATTAAGTTTTCGGGAGGAACAGATATCGCTCGTAGTTTAGCAGAGTCCATGAAGTATATTGATAGTGATAATAGTGGTCGGCGGACGATGGTTGTATTACTATCGGACGGAATTAGTGAAGTGAATGTAGGTGAAACACTACAACCGTTTCAAAATAGGGAAATTGTCATTAATACGGTTGGATTAAGCAGAGAAAAATATGAAGGGGCTAAGTTATTGAGCAAGATATCAGTACAAACGGGCGGCCAGTATTATAGCGTGAATGACACAGACAAGCTCGCGGATACTTTTCAAGAAATTCAAAAGAATGCCGGGGAACGGCTGCTGATTGGTGAAAGAACAGGAAGTGCTGGATATATGCTGTTATATAAAATCATGCGAATTGCTTTTATCGCTCTAATTGGCGCTGTCCTTGGAATGGCACTTGGCTTGATGTTTGATAACCGGTTCTTAGCTCAAAGTTTTACATGGGGCGGATTAGCTGCGGGACTGATTGCAGGCTTTGTAATGGAATGGGGGTTTAGAAATTATTACTTACACGGTTTCCTAATACGAGTATCGGCTGACATCCTTTTAGCTGTAATTATTAGTATATTTTCAGCCATTGTTCCCTATCGAATGTATATGGCTAGAGAGGGAAAGAAGAACGGAATCCTATCGAGTCGTATGAACGCACATAATGATTTAAATCAAAAAAAATCCAGCAATTCGTTTCATTAAAGAATGGGGGAGGCGTTTCCATCATGAACTGGAATGAAGCTGAACCTAGTCAATGGGTTAATGATGTCAGTGTACGGAATATTAATCATATCCATATCCTAACTTGGCAATGGCCGAGAAATATTCAGTATGTATACATCGCTAAGGTAATTGAACAGGAAGCAGATATAGAAAGAAGCGAGAGACCGCTTAAGTTATATACAAGAGAAGAGTATAAAGCAAATGCAGGATATCAGGACTCCATGTCATCCATTGGGAAGATTGTATATAAGGTATATCCGGCAATTCGAAAAGAAGGACAAATGATTATTCTAGATCAGCAAAATCAGCTCAACGAAGTAAGTGCAAAAACACAAAAGGGAAGGATCTTTTATTCCATCACCTATAAAAACAACTGGTTTTCTCAACAAAAAACCGTTCGAATAAAGGTTAGGACGGAAATTTCATTGCCAAAAGAAACGCTCAGCTATGTAAAGAAGACTGGGAGCAGTCCGCTGAACATAGAAGATGGCTCAGTTTATTCTTTTGTTCATGATTTTAATCAAGGTCTTACCTTGCTTCCTGATATTCAAATTAATAAGCAGGACTACATCGGCCTCTTCTTTACTAATGGAAAAAAAGACGGTGAGCACTATGAGTTAATACCAGAATAGGGGGATAAGGATGCTAAGCATATTTAAAAATTTGTTTAAAAAAGAAGAAGCCATCAGGCCGGCATTTTATAATATTGTCTGTCCATATTGCTTTGAAAAATACTCCCCAGAACTTGTTGTATTTCGTGCGCAGCATTACCGAGAAGAGGACGAAGAATATGCGCTTCAAGAAGATGAAACTTTAAATAAGTATAGAGCAAAATTTGGAATGGATGCTGCACCTGAGATGGAGGCCATTTTAAATCCGGAATATGCACATGAGGACGATAAAATTTATGTAGACGGAGTGTTAGTGGGGATGACTGATGCTCATGGAGAGTTAACGAAAAAACGATTATGTCCATCCTGTCATAATGTCCTTCCTATTAACGCCGGAAAAGTACCCAGTAATATTATTTCAATTGTTGGGGCTTCCTCAGTGGGGAAATCAGTGTATATGACCTCTTTAATTCATACTCTGCAAAATACTACCGCACATCATTTCGATGCTGCATGCATGCCGTTAAATGGAGAAGTCAGCCGTAAATTCAAGGAAAAATATGAAGATCCGATATTTGAATATGGCAGAATGCTTCAATCTACACGCTTAGAGCTCCAAGAACCATTTATTTTTCAGTTGGTTTTTAAGAACGAAGATAAGGCACCGCTTACGCTTGTGTTTTTTGATGTTCCTGGAGAAGGAATGGTCGATCAAGATTATCTATCTATATTTGCCTCTCATATTAAGAACTCATCAGGTATTCTCTTTTTAGTCGATCCGCTTCAAATCAAGACTATACGGGACCGTATGCTGATAGGCCTTGACGAAAAGGGTGATCTTTCTGACCGGTATGCAGAGCCGAGGGAGGTAATCTTAAACTTATATGAGAATTTCATCGGACATCAAGACAGAGGGAAAACAGATATTCCAACTGCGGTCATATTGACGAAAAGCGATTTACTGAAGTCTTTAGCAGAGGAAGATGGGGAATACATTCAGCCGAATAGTAATATCTTTCAAAACTATGTCCATAGAGAGGCTCTTAATTTACTAGAGTTCGAGAATATTGATGGAGAAATAAGACGCTTGATTGAAAAAATTGACCGGCCGTTCAAAGATGCCCTTGATGTTTACTTTAATCAGACAGCTTACTTTGCTGTATCGGCTCTGGGCGCAAATCCGATCAATAAAGAGATTAATGGAGTCGTCAATCCTGTTCGAGTCGATGAACCCGTTATCTGGCTATTGAATCAGCTAGGCTACATTGACGGAAAGGAATATTAAGTATGACTAAAATTCAGCAGCAGATTTATACGAGGGAGCGCGAGGGGATTTTTTCTTCCTCACCGGGTTACTCTACTATCGCAGCCTCACCTGGATTAGATAAGTCTTACATTAAACAAACGCTTCAGCCGCTGTGCGCTTATTATCCGCCGCAGTCTTTGACAAATGCAGGTATCAGAGAAGAAGAGCGCTATCCAAAAGCCAATTTAATCACCTTCACTGAAATGGGTGAATTAGTAATCGGCCAAAGTGTATACAAAGAATCTGATTATACGGGTGAAAGAGAAACATTTTTCAGTCATAACTATATTGTTCCAAAGGATAGAGTAAGAGAATACCTAACTTCAGCCGATAAGCTGTTTGGAGAACTTCCATTTCGAATGAATTATGATGTGTCACATGGAAAGGTTCTAAATGAAATAGATGCTCTGCCGGTTATGAAACCATCGGTACAACCATTGAATCAGCTTCTAATTGAGCTTGGAATAAGCGGGAAACAATTTAAACAAGTGATATATGCGGTTTTAATGTCAATGACTACGAAGAAAAAAGTGTATATTTCACTACCTGGTGATATCACCAAGGCGACACATGGTTCCTATCAATTAAGTTATTATCTCTTTCAATGTTTGCCTTTTGAAATGCGAAAAGCGTTCAGCGTGCTTACCTATCATGCAGAGCCGCAAAGTAAAAAACATATAGGCTTAATGTTTGTAGAAAAAGGAAGTATACGTCCGCAAGACAGCACAATCCAAAGGGATTTTGTCTTTGATTTTGACCAATCTTTTTTTCTGAATATCAGTGATGAGGCAGATCAGGAGCCTTTCATTCAATTTGTCAGCAAACTAGTCCAAGAGCGTTCGAGAGATTTGGACCATTTTTACGCCTATGCAGAAACCAATTTGCTTGATATCCCTAAACCTTCGCTTACACTCTACAATGAACTAAGCAGGTTATATCTGTTGAAAATGGGTGAATATCGCGAAACTGAAGAAAAAAAATTAGTCGTATTTAAGAGCTTTCGTTCGTTCTTAACGGGTGAAAATTATCAGGATAAGCCTGAACTTTGTGAACAACTCCATGCGATGATTGATCTAGAAAGTAAAAGTCTTACACCAAGTAATTTGCCTGAAAAAGAACTGATTAGCGAGATGATTTACTTTTATTCGATTTTTTCCAAGGAAAATCGAAATCCATATATTTCGTTTTTTTATAGGGTCCTTTATTATGGCAGCAAAGATTTGTCCTATATAGGTTTTCTTTATAGTCAGTTAAAAGCCTATCCGGGATTATTTAAAGGGGTAAACCAATTAGTCTTTAGTAAAAATCATTTAATCTCGATTGTATTTGAGCCATATATTAAAAACCATTTTAGTCGGATTACTTCACTGGATTTACTTATGAATGAAATCGTGTATTGGCATGAGCATACTCCTGAATCCTTTGAAAATTACCGCTTTCAAAAAGCTGCCAGTAAAGGAATACTCAGTTTGTTTCCAAATGAAAAAAATCAGCTTCAAGCTTATCGTAATGTGAAGAAGCTGCTTTATGCGGAACAAGGATATGTGCGTTCTGAGGACGTTGAAGTCTATAAGAAAGAAATAATTGAAGAATTATCCCTTTTGTTAATAAGAGAATTGGATTTAAACTTGGTAAGTCCGAACGATTTAAACCAACTTACAGTGATCACAAATCGGATTCCGAAAGTGCTTCAGTTAGGTGAAGTGAAGTGGAAAATAAGGGTGATTCAACAGGCTCAAGATATACTGCAAAAAGGGTACCCAAGGGAATCTGATCGACTTGCTCATCAGCCATACTTTACTCAATTGCAGATGATGCTTTTGAAAGGAATATCTGATAAACGAATCGTTCAGTTGACAGAGTTGACGGCTTTTTGCTTCCTGAATAAGGATCAAAACCAAACGAATCTTTACCGATATGATGAGATGTTGGCATATGTTCATAAAAATAGCGGTGGACTCGAGGGAGTCAGACAGTTTTTATTTGTTTTTTCAAGACTTGATGAGGGGCTTGTGGAAGAAGATCCGGAGTATAAACGTTCTGTTCAACGATATCTGCATAGTCATGCTAAAGATATTTTTGAAAACAAACGAACGCTGAAAAGATGGCAGGACAATTCTCAACTGAAAAGCTTTTTGGACCGGGTTAAATATGAGCGGATGTCAGGCTTTAGAAAGTTTATGCATACGAATAAAAAAATGCTTCTTTCTGGTGTAATGCTAATTGTCTTAACCTGTGGTGCTCTAACTGTGTTTACGATGTATAAAATGAATGAAGCGGAGAAAGACAAAAAAGTAAGTGAAGAGGCTGCTGCTTTTTCTCCACTCCTGTTTATTAAGGGAATCAAAGCCGGTGAAAATCAATCAATCGAGTTACAGGCATATGATAAAGAAACAACAAAAATAGAAAAGTCTAGTCAACAGATTACGATAAGTTATCTTGGTTATATTTATACGTTAGAAACTAAACAGGTAACAGTTGATAAAGAAAAAGAAATCATCACTTTTCAAAGAATGGACAGCAGCCATTCAGCAGATATGGAGAAGCTGGTAGAAATCAGTGAAAAAGAGAAAGGGCAAGTAGAATAATGATGATGGGGGCACTGACCGATACAGTGCTTTTTATAAGGGCACAATGAAGTAGATTTCTTCATACTTATAAATGAGTCACCTTCTATAGGAATAGTAATTATTAGCAGCTGAGTCTTCTTCGTTTTCTTTTGATAAATAGGGGGAAGAGAAAAGAAGGAGAAGTGGGAGGAATGAGATCATGAATAGTGCTGAACTAAAGGGAAATCTGACTCAAAAAGCAAAGAACACAAAACATGATCTAAAACCATGGATGAAGATTTTTGCCAGAATTGGTTTTATGACAAAAGGATTTGTGTTTATTTTAGTAGGAATCCTGTCGCTGCTGGCCGCTGCTGGGATTGGTGGAAAAGCGAAAGGGACTAACGGCGCTATTGAAGCTGTAGCAGCAAAACCTTTTGGTGAAGCCTTGTTATGGGTAATTGCTGTAGGATTATTGGGTTATATTATCTGGCTGTTCATTAAAATATTTGAAGTAAAATCATTGAAAAAAAATGAGATGAAGGGCTGGACGACGAAAGCAGGAGATATCATTTCTTGTGTCATTTATATTGGTATAGCCTATAAAGCCTTTTCTTTTGCTATTCATGCCGGAAGTACAGGTGACAGTAAACAAACATGGACAGCAATGATATTAGCAACTGACGCTGGTCCATGGCTTATTGGTTTGATTGGTCTGGGAATTATTGCAAATGGAATTTTTCAAATTTATTCAGGTTGGAAAGAGAAGTTTATGTCACAATTTAAAGTGACTGAAATGAGCGATAAGGAAATTGAGGCGGCTAAGAAATCAGGGAAAATCGGATTCATAGCACGAGGGTTGATTTTTGGTTTCCTTGGATTTTTTGTCACTCGAATGGCGATTACTTCTGATCCAGATAATCCAAAAGGATTGGATGAAGCTTTGCAAAAGCTGCTTCAGCAGGATTACGGGTCATATATGCTTGGCATCGTTTCAATCGGATTAGCGTTTTATGGAATGTATGAGATACTGAAGGGAAAAAATAAATACTTGGATCTTTAATTGCAGAATCCTCCTCCGCGGGGATTTTTTTTTGAAAAGAGTTGAAAAAATGAGGTTTTTAATATATAGTTACTTACATAAAGTAAGTAAAGAGGAGCGTTGAAAATGAAATATCAAAATCATCCATATACTTATGTAGGGAATGTTCATTTACTGGTTAAGGATTTACATCGCAGCATGACTTTTTATAAAGAAGTGATCGGATTTACCATTCTTGAACAAACAGAAAAAAAGGCCGCGTTATCGGCCGATGGTAAAACCGTATTACTAACAATAGAACAGCCGGAAGTAATCATTGAAAAACAACCTCGGACAACTGGCTTGTATCATTTTGCACTCTTGCTGCCGACGCGGGCAGACTTAGGGAATGTTCTGCTGCATCTTCTCCAATCGGGGTATCCTCTTCAAGGCGCATCTAATCACGGTGTGAGTGAAGCTATCTATTTAGGGGACCCAGATGGGAACGGCATAGAGATTTATGCAGATACTCCAGAAGAAGAGTGGATATGGCAGGATAACCATGTGCAGATGATTACTGAATCGATGGACGCAGAGGGTGTACTTGCCAGCCGGATAAGCGATACTTGGAATGGCTTACCTGTGGGAACGGTCATGGGACATATCCATTTGCATGTTTCAGATTTAGTGAAAGCAGAGGAATTTTACATCAACGTCCTTGGTTTTGATGTGGTGTTAAGATACGGAGCGCAAGCGTTGTTTATTTCAACAGGGAACTACCATCATCATATAGGTTTGAATACCTGGGCAGGCGTAGGAGCTCCTGCACCAACGAAAAACAGCTTGGGTTTAAAAACCTTTACCCTGCATTATCCTGATAGTGAAACACTGCAAACAGCTGTTGCTAAATTAAAAGAAATGGATGCCTATCTAACAGAAGACAATGGGGCGTACATCACACAAGACCCTTCAGGAAATGTAATACGATTATATGTATAACAAGGTAGACACCGGGATCATTTCTCGGTGTCTTTTTTTTAGACTGGTGAAAGACTTTATAAATATTAAGTATTAGTTAAGAAAGGGATGCTACTTTACTGGTAACGAGACAAAATAAGGGGTTGAGTAGGCAGAGTGCTTATAAAGGGAAAAACACGGTCTTGTATGTTGTTTGCTTGGGGTTGGGCAATAACGAAAAAAAAATCCCCAGACAGGGGATTTTTAAATAAGTTTTTCAAAATTTACTCGTCTATGAATGGCTAGAATAAGAGGTGCACCAATTGCCATGACAGCAAATTCACCAATGGCAGTAGTCAGCCAAGTCCACATAATAGGCAGACCAAAAGCAAGGTTGAGCTCCAGCGCAATAATAAACATCGTTACGGTAAACGCAAGGATATTGACAAGCATCCGTTTCCAGATGGTTTGAATGAAGCGGCAGCAAATAATTGTAATCGTCAATGCAATTAAAGATTGGCCCACTCCAAAGATTAAATCATAGGCTTTCATTGGCGAAAATAGTAGATTGGTTAAAAAGACACCTAATAAAATACCAAAAATATATTTTTTGTTAAAAACGATTAGGTGATTAAACATTTCAGAGACTCGGAATTGAATATTGGTGAAACCGAATGGCTGAATAAGCATTGAGACAGCAATGTACAAAGCGGCCAAAATACCGTTTATAACTAGTGTTTTACTATTCATTTAGCAGGAACTCCCTTAGTTTTTTTAGCGTGGGATGGTTTCGAACCACGTTTTTGAGTGAATACTCGAAGACTAATAATATACTATTCGGCAGCTATTAGTCAATTGGGAGTGTGATTTCAACAGTTGTTCCTATATCAATTTCACTCTGAATGTGGACAGATCCTTTATGTGCCTCAATAATTCGATAGGTGATAGTGAGGCCTAAGCCAGTGCCCTTTTCTTTGGATGAGTAAAAAGGTTCGCCAAGATGTTTAATTCTTGACTGAGTAATACCAAGTCCGTCATCTGTAATTCTTACTAAGACAGATGAGTTATTTAAAATAAATTCAACGTTGATCTTGGTGGCCATGGCTTCGATTGAATTTTTGATAATATTGATAAACACTTGTTTTAGTTGATTGGCTTCGCAGGATAGTGTCGGTAGTCGTGGGTTACTGCCGATGTAGAGTTCTGTTCCAGAAAGATGAGCTTGTGGTTCAAGCAGAACGGCTACTTCAGTCATTAATTGATGGAGATTTTGTTGTGTTAGCTGTAACTCTTGGGGTTTAGCTAGTACAAGCAGTTCACTGACAATCAAATTAATTCGATCTAATTCATTTAACATAATGTTGAAATAATCTTCGCGTGTATCGGAATCATCCTTAAGAAGTTGAATGAACCCTTTAATTGAAGTAAGTGGATTTCTAATCTCATGGGCGACACTTGCCGCGAGTTCGCCGACTACCGATAGCTTTTCTGTTTTTCTAAGCATTTTCTCCGTTTCTCTGAGGTGGGTGACATCTTTTGCGTAACAAATTACGCCGGAAATTGTGCCGTTTATTAGAATGGGAACAATGGTACAAGACAGCCAGATCTCTTTACCCATTTTTGTTTGGAAACGTAAATCTCCCTTATGAATCCCCTTCTTACTATGTATAACGTCAACAAAGGACTGTTTAAGGTTAAGTTGATCTTCTGGAGATTGAAGGATGAAGTCAAAAATAGATACTCCAACTAATTTCACTTCAGATTCGCCAATTAACGCTTCAAATCGAGAGTTCACATTAGAAATTAAACCTTCTAGGTCAAGCATAAAGATAGGATCAGGATTATATTCATATAAAGATTTATATTGCTGTTGGCTGATCGATAATTCATTCTGTGCTTGGATGATATCGGTAACATCACGGCCAATTACAATGAGAGATTTTCTTGATCCATCTTGTTCAAAAAGAGGGATTTTTGTAGTATCAAATATTCGATGTGTGCCATCTGTGAGCTGAATCACTTCTTGGCAATTTGTTACTTTTTTGGAGTTCCAAGTTACTTCGTCCGACATTTCACAATATTCGAGAGCACTCGAGCTAGTATGGGTAAAGCCGGCAAGTTCTGAGTCTGTTTTTCCTTTATAATCAACCTGTTCTAGGTGAAAGAGTTTTAAGCCAAACTCATTCACTTTAATCCAATTGCCCTTACCATCCTTAAAATTCACGAAGTCCCCCATTGTATCGATTAATGCATGCAGCCGCAGCTGCTCTTCGGTAAGCTCTGCAAATTGTTCCATTTTTGAAAGATATAGATAAAGAAATATTCCTGTGAATAGTAGAAGGATGATGCCAATGGTTCGGTGAATATAGACTCTTAAATATTGTTCCTGAATCAGGTTATACATAATGTAATCAATAATCAAAATCCCTGAAAGGCCTAAAATAGTATAAAAAAGTAGTACTTTATATTTTGACATATTTAATCTCCTTCATCATTGCAGCTTTGAAACCATAATGGATTAGTGGCATACGTTCCTATTCTAGCAAAGTTGTTACAGTAATCCTATAGAACAAAGTGAGGAGAAGGTTGGAGTTTGAATTAAATTCCTTTATTTTGGTGTAATTTACAAAAAGAGAAGTGATCTTCGTGGTGTGGCATCTAGTGCATGAGATGAGGTGGGAAAAACTACTCATTCACCAGGAAGTGTTTATGCATTTATAATCCTTGTGGAATACAAACTCATCGATGGAATAGTGAAATCTAAATAAGGCCCGCTAAACGGGGCCTTTTCGTTTGGTGATTATTAGATTGTCTGGATAGCCTGCATGACTGACCCACAGGTCTTAATAGATGAAAAGTCAATACCTTGCCGAACAGCATGTTGAGCAAGAGCAGGACGAATACCTGTAATAATGACCTCGATACCGATTAATTCTAGCATGTAATGGATATTAAAGATGTGGCCAGCCACCTCACCATCCATTTTTACAATTCCTGAAAAATCAATAATCAGCCAATTGATTTTATTATCCGCGATTTTAGGTAATACATTTTCAGTAATATGTGCAGCCCTTTCGTGGTCGATGGAACCATATAAGGGAAGGATGGCAATGCCGTCCTGAATGGGAACAATTTGTGCTGCTAATTCATGTGCCTCTATCTGTGCATCTTTTAATATTTGGGCAGACTTACGCTCATAGGCAAGAGTAGTTTCGCTGATGCTTAAATCTAAGAGGTAGTTGATTATTTCAGTAATTTTCAACATTTCAGTGTGAGATAGATTAAATTTCTCACAGATATTCAATATGTAATTAACTAAAATGACACGGGAAGGTGGATACCGATTTATAATCTCGGAAAGATCACCATCAGTAGAAGCTTCTCTTTCGCCATTTTTCCTGCTCCAAGCTAAGATTTGTTTTGTGTTTATTTCTTTACCCTGTGCGATGGAATCAGCTAAACAGATAAAAAGTCCACTATACATCATTCTTGCTTGCTTGATCTCTTCAGTTGGGATCTCGGATGTAAACTCTTTTAAAATATCACTGACCAACTCAAGGGACAGATCCGCTGCATTTTCTTTAAGGTAAGCGGCCATATCATTGCCGTTTAATGGATTCACTAATGTTTCACCTTCCTTTTTTCATCATTATACGCTTAAAAGAAAGGTGAAATCTATTGTTAAACTCTTTTTAGTGAAGGCTTACTAGTCGCTAAAAGTCAGGGAGTTCTCCTAAGTTATTTTCTTTAATACCGTCCGGTTCACTTCGCAGAATGTCACGTCCGTATTTCTGGAAAACATCAACATGCCCCAAGTTTCCTTCTTTGGCTTCCATTATTGCAGTTGAATAATCGAGTTCACGACCTGTATTCGTCTTAATAGCAATGATATTTCCATCTTCATTCTTTCTCACCGCGATAATTTCCTCTTTATCTGATTCAGGTTCTTTAGGAACTTTCGATGACTCAGGATGCAAATAATTCTCGTATGCTTCTTCAAATTTATCCATATCGAATAACCTCCTATTGTCGTTACACCTATCTTGAACATTTTCATCCGAAAGTATGTGAAACAGGTTTTGTCATCTTTGTGCCGTATTTTTGGGAAAAGCCAGCCGACTTTTCGGCTTACTTTACCTAAAGCCTTTTCCTCTGCGGCACGAACTGTTGGCACAAGACTTGCAATATCTCTAAGTACATCACATTAAGTGGTTAGACTGTCAATTCGTTGTCAGTCAGATAGGGGAGGGAAACGTATATGAGTGCGAACCAAAATGCGAATACATTAGAAGCAAAGAAAAAACAAGAGGTTAAGCTAATGAAAGCGGCAGTAGTGAATGAATTCAATCAAGAATTAGAAATTAAAGAAGTCCCAATACCTGAATTGGCATATGGAGAAATTTTAGTCAAAATTAAGGCTTGCGGGGTTTGTCATACAGATCTTCATGCGGCGCACGGTGACTGGCCAGTCAAACCTACTCTGCCTCTGATACCCGGTCATGAGGGTGTAGGCATTATTGAAAAGGTGGCTGAAGGTGTCACTTCCTTAAAAGTTGGTGACCGAGTCGGAATTCCTTGGCTTTATTCAGCATGCGGCGAGTGTGAATATTGTTTAACCGGCAGGGAAACATTGTGTCCTGATCAATTAAATGCTGGCTATTCTGTGAATGGAAGTTATGCAGAATATTGCAAAGCACCGGCGAAATATGTAGTAAAGGTTCCTGAGGGATTGGATTTTGCTGAGGTATCTCCAATTTTTTGTGCGGGTGTGACGACTTATAAAGCCCTTAAAATTTCTGGTGCGAAACCAGGAGATTGGGTCGCTATTTATGGAATAGGCGGCTTAGGTCATGTCGCACTTCAATATGCGAAGGCAATGGGCTTTAATGTCATAGCAGTAGATATCCAAGATGATAAACTTGAACTCGCAAAAGAACTGGGAGCCGACATAACGATTAACGGCTTGAAGGCAGATCCTATAGAGGATATTAAAAAGAAAGTGGGCGGTGTCCAAGCAGCTATTTCCGTAGCTGTTACAAAAAAAGCCTTTGAACAAGCATATAGCTCTGTTAAAAGGGGTGGGACATTGGTGGTTGTCGGGCTTCCTAATGATGTACTGCCCATTCCAATCTTTGATACGGTGTTAAATGGAATCACTGTAAAAGGTTCAATTGTAGGGACAAGAAAAGACTTAATGGAGGCACTTGAGTTTGCAAAACAAGGAAAAGTGAAAACTAATATTGAAACAAAACCTCTTAAAGAGATTAACGAAATCTTTCAACGTATGGAAAAAGGACAGATTAATGGTCGTGTCGTGTTGACGATGGAATAAAAAACGAAACAGGATGCCCTTAGGGAATCCTGTTTCGTTTTTTTATGATTTCTTTACGTCTGTTTTATTCTTTTCATTTAGTAAATAGCGCAGCTTTCGCATTGAAATATGGAGACGTTTCGCAGCCTCGTTTCTATTTCCAAATGTGTTTTGCAGTGCCTGCTGGACCATATCTTTGCCAATGTCCGTTTCAAGCTGTTTAATCTCAGTAAGAACATGTTCAAGATTTATTTTGTTGCTTGCATTAAAATCGGCGAGTTTCTCATTACGCCACTGCTTTAAATGATTGTTCGTATTAAGAGACGGCGTTTCTGCTTTTAACATTCTTGCAGGTGCAGAACAAGCTGATGATAAAACGATATCATCAGCGGAAATATCGGAGTCTTGGTCCGCGAATGTGAGCGTACGGGTAATTACATTAGAAAGCTCCCGAATATTGCCAGGCCAATCATGCGACATAAGTTTATCTATGGCAGCAGGTGAAAAAGTAATGGATTGTTGGCCGTTCCGCTCTATGAAGTGATGTATGAGTATAGGAATATCTTCTTTTCTTTCTCGTAATGCTGGAAGTTCTAACGTAACAACGTTTAAACGGTAAAATAGATCTTCACGGAACGTACGGTTATCAACCGCTTGTTGAAGATTTTCATTCGTTGCAGCCACCAATCGAGCATTGGTTTGAAGGGTGTGACTGTTGCCTACACGCATAAATTCTCTCGTCTCTAATACCCGAAGCAACTTCACTTGAATCGCAGATGATGCTTCAGCGATTTCATCCAGAAACAGGGTGCCGCTTCCTGCAATTTCAAAGAATCCTTTTCTTTGTTGAGTTGCTCCTGTAAATGCTCCTCTCTCATGACCAAATAATTCACTTTCTAACAGTGATTCCGAGATTGCCCCACAATTAATGCCGATGAAGGGATCATCTCTCCTGGGACTTGCCAGATGAATAAAACGGGAGAGAATTTCTTTTCCGGTTCCCGTTTCTCCTTCAATTAGTACATTGACAGATTTTTGTGCTACTTTCCATGTGGTCTCAACTAACTGATTCATCTCGGGATTTTTTCCGATTAACATACCTGCTTCTTTAGCCAATTTATGAATGTATGGTGGAGTAGCTGATGGTGTTCTTTTTAAGAGGATTTCAACTTGCTTTTCAAGGATTTCAATATCATCAAAGGGTTTCTCAATATAATCACTCGCTCCAAGTTTCATAGCCTCTACTGCTGTTTTAATTGTGCTGTAGCCAGTCATGATGAGAACCTGGCAGTGAGGCTGTTGTTGCTTCAGATGCTGCAATAAAGCAAGCCCGCTTCCATCAGGGAGTTTAATATCAATCATGGCCGCATGAAAGATGTGGGCAGCAAAATCAATTTGGTAGAATTCGTTTGCACTGACTGCTTTATGTACAGTAAATCCCTTTAGGGAAAATAAATGAGATAAGAACGTTCCAATTTCTCTTTCATCGTCTACGATTAGCAAATTCATTCCTGTTCACCTCGCTCGTTACGACCCATTTAAAGGCAATTTGAGTATAAAGCTGCTCCCTTTTCCGTAAGAGCTTTTAACTTCAATTGTACCGCTATGATCCTTGGCAATTCCTAGACTAACAGACAATCCCAAACCGGTTCCTTTTTCCATATCTTTGGTCGTGTAAAAGGGATGGAAAATCAAAGGAATCCTCTCAGATTCGATTCCAATCCCGTTATCTCGGACCACTAGGGCAAGATAGTCTTCCTCAGCGTACGTTTCAATAATTAATCGTTTCTTTTCAGCTTTTCCCATGTCTAATGCATCTCGAGCATTGAGAAGCAGATTAATGATAATTTGTTCAATTTGGGGCTGACTTCCTTTAAGAAGAGGGAGATCATTCATCAAGGACAACTGTATGGTAATTCGATTTTTCTCCAACTGAAACTTCAGTAAGTTAAGAACCTGCTGTATCGCCTCATTCAGAGAATAATAGGTAAAGCTATATTCATTCTGGCGGGAAAAAGTAAGCAGACTTTTAATGATTTCTTTGCAGCGGTTTCCACAATTTTTAATATCTTGTAATAAAATTGCATCTGTATTTTCTGAAGGGTAATTTCGTAAGAGAATTTGGGAATTTCCGAGAATCGCAGTTAATGGACTATTCAATTCATGGGCAATTCCAGCTGCCATTTCTCCAATTGCTGCTAATTTTCCGCTATGGAGCAGCTGCGCTTCCATGTTTCTTTTTTTTGTAACGTTTTTAAAGTAAGCAATAACACCATAGACATGCAAATCTCTGTTTTTAATGGGGTACGTTTGCAAATCAAAGATCAAATCATTCGCAAGATGTATTTCTATGAAATTGGGTGTTTCGTTGACGAAAGTGGACTGGACAAGTGGGTGGGCAGCAATAAGTAAGCTTTCTAAGGAAGTGAATTCTTTTGCAGAATCGTTGCACTGCTCGACTTCTAAATCTTGATTAAAAATCACGATGATATCTTCAATAGCTTTAAAGGTTTCGACCCATTCTTGTTGAGAGTGCAGCAGCTCATTAAAAAGATGAGCCTTCTCAAGCATAATGGTAATCTGGTTTGATAGTTTCCTTAAAAAATCTAATTCATCCTCGTCCCATTCTTCAAGATCTTTCCGGCCGAAAAGTAAAACACCTATTCCATCATCGTGGCAATAGAGCGGCATCATGATGATGGTATGAATATCAAGACTTAATAATTTCTCTTTTTCTATATAAAGGGAAGGGAGTTCGCTGACATGTTTTTGAATAATCGCCCCTTCTAGTAGGGCAAGTTCATGAAGGGCTGTCCATCCTGCTTCCTGTTCAAGCTCACAACTTTTCAAAGGGGATATATGAATTAAGGATGTTTGGTGATCTTTCAAAAGGACTAAATGACAGTTTTCAAAGACCATCAGCTGCCCAAGTCTACCCATAACTTGATGAAGCATTTCCTCGATATTGAGATTAATATGGATGCTATTTGTGATATCATTCATAATTTCCAGCTGTAAATTTTTTTTCTTAAGCTGGTCAACTGTGTTTTTTAATTCAGTATAATAATTCTTTTTGGATGACCGGACGCCTGTAAGAAGTTCAATTAAGTCAGTATTCGCTGCTTGAATAGTGGACGCCTCCTCATAGTGCCTTTAAGAGCAAGTTATTTATTTGGTTTAACGACATATCGCGCGGGTTGGTTATCATGCAGGCGTCCTCTAGTGCAGTCATCCCAATGACATCTATCATATCTCTTGTGATTCCCACTTCAGTAAGTGTGGAAGGAGCACCAATATCCTGAGACAGCTCTTTAACAAACTTTATTGCTGCTATCCCGGCTTCGGTATCTGTTAGCGTTCTTGTATCAATTCCCATGATATCAGCCATTTCTCTAAAGCGCTCAGGCACAGCCATCCGATTGAATTCCATGACATGAGGCAGAAGAATAGCGTTTATCTCTCCATGCGGCAGTAAATATTTGCCGCCAATTGAATGAGAGATTGCATGGGCTGCCCCAAGAATGGCATTAGAAAAGGCAAGGCCCGCTTGCAGGCTTGCCATTGCCATGGCTTCCTTGGCATCTATATTACGTTTGGATGCGACGGAAGGACGTAAAAAACGGGAGACGAGAGACAAAGCATTCTTAGCCTGGACATCTGTAAGAGGAGTAGAGGCGATGCTTACATAGGACTCAATCGCATGTGTCAAAACATCCATTCCTGTAGTTGCAGTTAATTCGGCCTCCTTAGTGGTCAAGGTATTTGGATCAATAATCGCAATATCAGGAACAAGTGATTTAGAGATGATAATCATTTTCTTTTCACGGTCAGAATCAACAATAACCGAAAACTGTGATACTTCCGATCCAGATCCTGCAGTCGTCATGACCATCACCATTGGAGGAAGTGGTGTATGAATTTTATCTATGCCTTCATAGTCTCGGATTCTGCCTTTATTTGAGGAGAGAAGAGCTATTCCTTTAGCTGAATCTAAGGCACTGCCGCCCCCAACACCGATTACAGCATCGCATCCATGATTTAAGAAATGCACGCTGCCAGCCTCTGTTTCTGAATCCTTTGGGTTTGTGGTAGTTTCGATAAAAGTAGTGTACGAAAGCTTTGCCGCCTGACACGACTGGATGACAATGTCGAGCCAACCGGCATTTGCGACCCCGCTGTCACTCACAACTAAAGCTTTAGTGGCACCAAGACGCTTACAGGCTTCTCCTGCTTGGTGAATTGAATTCATTCCAAATATAATTTCTGGAATGACAAATTTAGTAATCGACATGGTTTAGGAATACCTCCTCCATCACAACTACTTCTACTATTTACCAAAGAAGCGGTACATTCCTTTTTTTTATCCTATTTTTTTCTAAAAAAGACACCCCACATTAAAAGTGAGGTGCCAAAGAAAAATATCCTATTTTAATTCTTGAACGATATAACTCTTACTTACCCAGCCATACGTACCGTCGTCCAACTGGATGTAGTACCATGTCTTTTTATCATTCATCATTAATGTGCCATCTTTTTTGAGGACGAGCTGAACATATGAATTAGGTGTCAATTCACCGAGTTTTTCGCTCGATGCAGATGCCTCTTTACGAACATTAAGATTTTGATTTCCTTCAGTACGGCTGACCCGGCCTAAGTTTTTAACGGATATTGCTTTTTTATATTCGACAAAATTAATGCTGTTGGTCCAATATTCTTTATCAGCGACTTTAATTCGTACCCAATAGTCATTTGATTTTTCGAGCAGAGTAAACGATGTACCTGATTTTAAAACTGCTTTTGTTGTGGAGACCGCCTGACTGTTATAGAGCGTTAACGCTTTATTAGCGACCGTTTCGATTCTATTTGGAAACAAGTCGCTGCCAATTGGTTTACTTGGTTCGCCAGGATTAATCGTATCAATCACAGCATTTTTGTACTCTGCTTGATTATAAGGGTAGATTCTTTCCATATGCGCGGCAATCTTTTTCCCCCATTCAGGGTCACTTGCATAATAAAAGTTCATCCCTTCGCTGTTGGCAGCAATTCGGGTATTTTTCATATCCTTCGTACTGAAGCCAAGATAGGCAAACTTTTGGTACCGCCAATCAGCTGGATTCAGGTAGGTAGCTTTCAACTGTTTGGCGATGTATTCAATACAGGCATCAACAGAATTAAAGCGGTATGATGCGATAAATGGAGCGGCGTCGTAGGATCCAAAACCGAATAAATTGTTTTTCCCTAAAGAAATATCTGAGGTGCCATATCCGCTTTCATGAATCGCGTGCGCAGCTAAATATAATGGATTGACTCCATATGCATTTCCAGTTGCTATGAACACTTTCCCTTTTCCTGTTAAAACACTCATTTTGTTTTTTGGGGTTACATATGATGATATATACTGATCAATCTGAGCTGCTGTTACTTTTGATTGTGTGCGTAAATCGATAAATTGGTACCCAGTGCGATTCATGATTGGGTCACCTGTTCTAACTTGGTTAAGCGAGTCAACAGAGACGTAGCCGGTCCTGCTGCCATCAGTGACTTTATACATGTCATTTGAAGTTCGTGCATTTGCCATAATTATTGTTGATGGTTTAAGAGTAAAAGCAGCGGATCCTTTTCCATCCGCTGTTTTATAAGCAGATACTTCAGAAGTCGTCACAAACGTTGTATTGGACATTTTTTCTTCTGTAATCGGTGCCTCTACAGGTGCTTCGTACTCACTGAAATCGCCGTTGAAAATATATCCGATTGTATTTTCATAGCTTATTTCGTACCAGTCGCCAATTTTCTTCTCGGTCATATACTGACTGCCTTTTGTGATAGTGCCTAATTTGGCGAAATCAGTTCCATAAGAGGCATAGACGTTTGTCTCCACTTTAGCCTGTAGAATAGTTGGTTTGATAGACGAAAATGTTTTTTCCACGACATCATCACCCTTTAGGTAGCGTTCTTGGTCATTATACGTAATCTTATACCAAGTACCCGTCTGATTGACTGTCTTTTCTTTAGAAATAAAGCCATTCCCCATCAAAATGGTCCCTGTAGTTGTACTTGAAGATTTAGGAGCTTCGTACACCTTAGCTGCCTTATTCGTAAAGTAAATGGCATCAATACTAGAAATAGTCTCTTTATTTTCGCTAAAATCTTTTATGTAAACGTAGCCGGTATGCCCATTGAAGCTAACACTTAACCAGTCACCGTTTCTTTTTTTGGATGTAATTTCAGTGCCTTTGGGAATCACCGTTAATTTCTTATGGGCATTACCATAGGATTGATAGAGATTTGTTTTCTTTTCAGATACATACTTGGTTTTGGCAAAAGATTTAAAGGTACTCTGTGTAAGTCCACTGTCCTTTAGATAGAGTTTTTTATCGTTTAAATAGACCCTGAACCACGTTTCACCGATGCTGTTTACGATTTTTTGAGTACTATAAAAGCCATTGTTGGCTGCAACGGAAACGGGCGAACCTTTTGCGGACGGTTGGGAATAAAGATTAGTAGCTTTTTTGGTGAAACGATAAGTTTTACTGATAGATTCTTCCGCATTCACAAACCCGCTGCTTACCCAGCCTATTTTTTTTGTAGATTTATAGATGTACGTTACTTTATACCAGCCGGTCTTTTTCTCCGTTGCCGTAATCAATTTTCCTTTTGGAATGGTTAGTAGTTTTTTGGCTTTTGTACTGGCGGAAACACGTAATACTAAATCAGCCGTCGTTTTTAGTTGTGTTTTCTTAATTACGCTTGCTTCAGCAGAGCTGATCCCAAGGGGTGTGACTGCAGGGAGAGCAGCTGTTGTGACTAAAATTCCGGCTGAAAGAGTAAGAACCATACTCATTTTTCTCAATAAAATCATTCCTCTCTTACTTATAAATGCATCGTTTTATGGATTACTAGTAATATCGGTCCCAAATAAAGATTTAGTAGAGTAGTATTATAAGATTTTTGTATACATATATAGTATGAATGTGTAGAATTTGGAAAACAATATTAAATTACCTTTTTTAGTATTTTATTTAGAGGAAAATAACTTGGATGTCCCGAATAGAATTAAGTAGAAGAAGAGGTAAAGGAGTGGTCTAGTGAATGAGCCGGAAGAGTTATTTACGATTATTCCAAATGTTATCTGTTTAAAATGCGGGAATAAAGGGGCCGTACAACCATACGGGAAGTATTATCCTGATGGTGTAGGTGAACTAGCTGATCAATATAAGTCTTTTGAAAGTGTGAAGGATAAGCCGTATATGTCAGCAGCGATGGGGTTTGGGGGGACACTTCCTTCTAGATGCTTGAATTGTGGAAACACCGGTTTAATAGATATTGCAGGATTAGAAGGATATAAACAAGCCTTTAAAACCGTACGCAAATAATAATTGAAGCGGTTACAATTGCGTAGGGACGGTGGATTAGTTTATATTTGTAATATATGATTAATAATGTAAAAATAGGGTAATAGAATTGCGTACATATTTTTACTTATCATAAGAAAATGGGGGGTCTATCGATGAAAAAGGGTAAATTATTTACCGGTATTTTTTCAAGTCTGTTTTTGGCAGGTGCCGTGTTGAGCGGATGTTCATCCTCTTCAGGCGGAGGGGATTCAAAGGATGATCTCACACTAGAAGTCTTTCAGTTTAAAGTAGAATTTAAAAACCAATTTGAGGAATTAGCAAAAGCTTATGAAAAAGAAAATAAAGGCGTAAATATCAAGGTTTCGACTGTTGGGGGAGGAAATGACTATAAGCAGTCATTGACAACTAAATTTGCATCGGGCGAGGAACCGGCAATTTTCAATATTGGCGGACCTACAGATGTCGAGCAATTCAGTGATCGTTTACTCGATTTAGGTGAAACAGATGCATCGAAGGCTGCGCTAGAAGGAACGCTTGATGGAGTTACGGTCGATGGAAAGATATTAGGACTGCCGTTCAACCAAGAAGGATATGGGTTTATTTATAATAAACGAATTTTTGAAAAGGCAGGAATTAAGGCAGAAGAATTAACGTCTTATGACAAACTTTTGGAAGCGGTTAAAACACTGGATAGTAAAAAGAAGGATTTAGAATTAGAAGCAGTCTTTGCTTTTCCCGTTAAAGAAAAATGGGTGACAGGAAATCATTTATCAAATGTTTTCTTGGCTCCAGAGTTCGAGGGGAACGTACTAAAAGCCTATGAGTCGCCAACTGTGGAATTTAAGAATAGTGAAGGGTTAAAACAGTTGGTCGATTTGCAGAATGACTTTTCGGTACAACCGACTACAAGCTTAGATTATTCACAACAGGTTGAGGAATTGTTCTCCCTTGAACGGGTGGCTATCATTCAACAGGGAAACTGGATCTACAACACAGTTTATGAGATGGACCCAGAATTAGCTGAGAAAGGAATTGGCATTATCCCAATTCCGGTTAACGGAGAGTCTAAAATGCCAGTAGGAGTGCCGAACTACTGGGCAGTAAATACTAAAGTTGATGAAAAGGTACAAAAAGAAGCGAAGAAATTCTTGGATTGGATGTACACTTCAGATACTGGAAAACAAGCAGTGTTGGAAGACTTTAAGTTTATCCCTGCCTATGAAGGATATGATGGGACGAAGATTGCTGATCCAATTTCACAGGAAATTTACAAATATTCTGAAGCAGGAAATACGATTGGATGGGCCTTTAATGGTTTCCCAATTGGATGGAATGAAGACGAATTCGGAGCAAGTGTTCAAGCCTATGTCTCTGGTAAATTATCTTGGGATGAATTAGTTAAAAAGAATATGGACGCATGGAAAGAGATTCGTTCACAACAATAAAATAATAAACAGAGAGAAACGGAGAGGAGTCCGCTCCACTTCGTTTCTTTTTAGTTTAAGAGCTTTATAGACATTGGAAGGGAATGGAGGGTTGATTGGATGCGAAATCGTGACTTGTCATTTTGGCTTTTTCTTTCACCAGTTCTAATTTGTTTAATTGCCGTGGTTATTATTCCTTTATTAAATGGACTGTTTTATTCCTTTACTGATTGGAACGGGCTTAGTTTGAGTAAGTTTGTAGGCTTGGATAACTATACGAAGTTACTCAGTGACAATGAATTCATGACATCTTTCTGGTTCACGATTAAGTTTTCAGCTGCGGCTATTATTGTCATAAATATTATTGGTTTAGGATTAGCCTTAATTGTAACGCAGCACATTAAAAGCAGCAGTTTTTTACGGACAATATTTTTCATGCCCAATTTGATCGGTGGATTGATTTTAGGTTTTATCTGGCAATTTATTTTTACAAAGGCATTTGCAGCAGTTGGTGATGCAGTTGGGATTGAAGGGTTGAAAGGATGGCTATCAACCTCAGAAACTGGTTTTTGGGGACTCGTCATTTTGACATCTTGGCAAATGGCTGGGTATGTCATGCTCATCTATATAGCGTATTTGCAATCGGTCCCACAGGAATTAATAGAAGCAGCCCAAATTGACGGGGCAAGTAAGTTTCAGCGGTTTAGAACCATTACCGTTCCACTTATTGCACCAGCATTTACGGTAAGTCTATTCCTGACTCTATCTCATTCTTTTAAAATGTATGATCAGAACTTATCTCTGACTAACGGGGGACCATATAATTCGACAGAAATGGTTGCAATGAACATTATTAAATCAGCTTTTACTGATAACGCTATGGCCTATGCTCAATCAAAGGCTGTCATTTTCTTTGTAGTAGTAGCAGCCGTCTCGCTTGTTCAGGTATTTTACAACAAGAAAAGGGAGGTTGAACTATAATGAGTAATCGCCGGCTGCTCTACCTGGTTGAGATTATGGGAATCCTTCTAGCCCTGGTCTGGCTCTTCCCATTTTATCTAATGGGAGTAAACGCGTTTAAAGAAAAACGAGATATTTTCGCTGATACAATTGGACTTCCGGAAACATGGACATGGGATAATTTTGTCCAAGCCTTTGAACAATTAGGATTCATAAATGCTTTTGGGAATTCATTATTGATTACGGGTGTCAGCACCGTGTTAATAATCATCTTTTCTGCCATGGCAGCCTATGCTTTGTCACGAAACAAGAGTAAGTTCAGCTCTTGGATATTCTTCGTATTTGTGGCATCCATGTTAATCCCGTTTCAATCGGTCATGATTCCACTTGTGGCTCAATTTGGTAAACTCGACATGCTTAATCGAGGCGGCTTAATTTTTATGTATATAGGGTTTGGAGCAAGTCTCTCTATTTTTCTCTATCATGGGGCATTAAAAGGAATTCCAGAGTCACTTGATGATGCAGCTAAAATTGATGGGTGTAATAAATTTCAGACTTTTTGGTATATTATCTTTCCGTTATTGAAACCGATGTCCGTTACAGTTGGTGTATTAAATGTTATTTGGATCTGGAATGATTATTTATTGCCTTCTCTCGTGATTGGCGGCAATGGGACGGAAACCATTCCATTGAAGTTGTTCTTCTTCTTTGGTCAATACACGAAACAATGGCATTTGGCGCTTGCTGGTCTAACGATTTCCATACTACCTGTGATTATTGCGTATTTCTTTGCACAAAAACAAATTATCAAAGGCATTTCAGATGGAGCTGTTAAGTAAATCACATCTTAAAGGAGTGAATTGCAATGAAAGTGGTTGTTTGGAATGAAAATCGTCATGAAAAAACGAATGCGGCTGTATCAGCAATCTATCCAAAGGGGATTCATGGTGCAATTGCAGAGTTTCTTCAAGCACAAGGCATAGATGCATCTACGGCAACGCTGGATGAACCAGAACATGGATTGAGTGAAGAGGTATTAAACGAGACCGATGTCTTGCTATGGTGGGGACATAAGGCACACGATGATGTGAATGATGAGATTGTTGAACGCGTTTATCAGCGGGTTTTACAGGGCATGGGGCTCATTGTTCTTCACTCAGGACATTTTTCGAAACTTTTCAAGAAATTAATGGGGACCACTTGTGATTTAAAATGGCGTGAGGATGGAGAAAAGGAACGGATTTGGGTCGTGGATCCCAGCCATCCGATTGCCGAAGGAATTGGAGAGTATTTTGAGCTGGAGCAGGAAGAAATGTATGGAGAGCATTTCGATATACCTGCCCCTGACCAACTAGTCTTTCTCAGCTGGTTTGAAGGCGGCGAAGTTTTCAGAAGCGGCTGTACATACACTCGTGGAAATGGTCGAATATTTTATTTTAGACCGGGGCATGAAACGTACCCGACCTATTATAATCAGAATGTTCAAAGAGTCATTCAGAATGCAGTTGAATGGGTTAAACCAGTTAAAAGAATTCGACCTGAATATGGACATTCCCAAGCAATCGAGGATCTATCATCAAAGAATAAACAATAGGGAGAGATTGATATGCGAAAATTGAAGGTAGGAGTCATTGGCTGTGGAAGTATTGCAAGATATCGCCATCTTGCAGAATACCAGGCACATGAAAATGTTGAAATAACAGCTGTCTGTGACGTTGTCCAAGAAAGGGCACTCGAAATGGCAGAAAAATTTGGAGCAGCTGCATATACTGATTATCAGGAACTGCTTAAGAACGGTGAAATAGAAGCAGTGAGTATTTGTACTCCCAATGCCCTCCATGCTCCAATGTCAATTACAGCCCTACAGTCTGGAAAACATGTGCTGTGTGAGAAGCCAATGGCGACATCTTTAGCCGAAGCGGAAGCAATGATTGAGGCTGCAAAAGTAAATAAAAAGAAATTAATGATCGCTCATAATCAACGATTTGTTCCCTCCCATGATAAAGCTCATGAACTGATTCAAGCTGGCGACCTAGGCAGAATTTATAGCTTTAGAACGGCATTTGGTCATGGAGGCCCGGAAGGCTGGAGTATTGATGGAGCCAACAGCTGGTTCTTTGATAAGAAACAGGCATTTATCGGAGCTATGGGTGATTTGGGTGTGCATAAAACGGATTTAATGCGATTTTTACTTAATGAAGAATTTACAGAAGTGGCAGCATTTATAGAGACAAATGCAAAGCAAAATACAGAGGTTGATGACAATGCAGTATTTATTTTAAAAACAGAAAACGGAATTATTGGAACCTTGGCTGCGAGCTGGTCTTATGATGCGAAAGAAGATAATTCCACCATCATATATGGAGAAAAAGGAATTCTGCGTTTAGAGGATGATCCCGACCATTCATTAATCATTCATTATACTAATGGTCAAACAGTGAAGGAGAACCTTGGGGGAATTCAAACCAATGAAGAAGGAGGGCAGGAGGATTCAGGAGTCATTACTCGTTTTGTAAAGAGTATACTCTTGGACACGGTTCCTCCAGTCAACGGGGATGAAGGGATGAAGTCATTAAAGGTGATTTTAGGAGCACTTGATTCCAACAAAACCAAAAAAATCATTACATTATAAGAGGTGAAACAGCATGGAAAAGATAAAATTGGGGATTGTTGGAGCAGGCGGCATCTCTCGTGACAGACATATCCCGGCTTTTCAAAAACTTCAGGATAAAGTCGTTCTTTATGGGATTCAAGATATTGAGGAACTGAGAGCAAAGGATCTTGCATTAAAAAATAATATTGAACATGTCTTTACGAATTATCATGATATGTTTCAAGAAGTCGATGCAGTCCTCGTAGCGACACCTAATAAATTTCATGCAGAGATTACGATTGCAGCTCTTGAAGCAGGATGTCACGTTTTATGTGAAAAACCAATGGCGATTACAACGGCTGAGTGTGAAGCGATGATAGAGGCAGCAAGTAAAGCAGGGAAGGTCTTATCTATTGCATACCATTATCGCTTCATGAGAGAGGCACAAGCTGCTAAAGTTGTTATTCAACAGGGAGAAATTGGCCTTCCATATGTAGGGAGGGTTCAAGCGTTACGCCGTAGAAAGGTGCCTGGATGGGGCCTGTTTACCAATAAAGATCTCCAAGGCGGAGGCGGTCTGATTGATTATGGCTGTCATTTACTTGACTTAGCGTTATGGCTGATGGGAGATCCAGAGCCGATTGAAATCTCTGGAACCACCTATAATTATATAAGCAAGGGTCATGAGCAAGTTAACCAATGGGGGAAATTCGACTCGACAACGTTTGATGTAGATGATCACGCAACCGGCTATATTAAATTTGCTAATGGAGCTTCTTTATTATTAGAAACTTCTTGGGCAGCGAATATTCGTGGAGACGCAAACACACTAAGCCTCTCAGGAACTGATGGGGGACTTGATTTATGGCCGTTTACCTTAAATAAAGCCAAGTATGGCATGTTATTGAACAGTGAAGCTGAATGGATTCCTGGTGATGAAACGCCTGATGTGCAGCAAGCTGAAAACTTCGTTGACAGCTGTCTTGGTTACTCTGAACCGCTGGTGAAGCCATATGAGGCCTTAAAGGTTTCAAAAATTATTGAAGCTATTTATAAGAGTTCAGAAAGCGGAAAGAGTATACATTTGGATTTGAAGGAGAGGGAGATTACATGAAATTAGGAGTATTTACTGTACTATTCGCTGATAAATCCTTCGAAGAAATGTTGGATTATGTAAAAGAATCCGGGGTAAAAGCAGTTGAAATCGGCACTGGCGGATATCCTGGCAACAACCATTGTCCGCTTGAAGAGTTGTTAGAAAGTGAAGCTAAAAGGCAAGCCTATTTGGAGGCAGTGCATTCGCGTGGATTAACGATTAGTGCTTTCAGTTGTCATGGTAATCCCTTGTCACCCGATAAAGCATTTGCCGATAAATGTCATGATACCTTTGTTAAAACGATTCAACTTGCCGAGCTACTGGAAGTTCCTGTCGTAAACACCTTTTCAGGTACCCCGGGAGATCAGGAAGATGCCAAATACCCAAACTGGCCTGTAGCACCATGGCCGAATGAGTATAGTAAAGTTTTGGAGTGGCAATGGGAAGAAAAATTGGTTCCCTATTGGAAAAAATGGGGGAAATACGCTGAGGACCATCATGTGAAAATCGGGCTGGAACTTCATGGAGGATTCCTTGTTCATACACCCTATACGTTACTGAAGCTTAGGGAGAAAACATGCGAAGCTATAGGCGCAAATCTTGATCCAAGTCATTTGTGGTGGCAGGGCATCGAACCAGTAGGAGCCATTAAAATTCTTGGTAAAGCTGGTGCCATTCATCATTTTCATGCTAAAGATACCTTCTTAGATCAAGAAAATATCAATATGTATGGCTTGACTGATATGCAGCCTTATAGCAGTGTGCAGACACGTTCATGGAATTTTCGATCAGTTGGATGCGGCCACAGTATTCAAGAATGGTCTGATATTATTAGTGCCCTGAGGACATTCGGATATGACTATGTTGTCAGTATTGAGCATGAAGATCCACTAATGTCGATTGAAGAAGGATTCCATCGCGCTGTCCGTAATTTGAATTCCGTTCTGATTAATGAAAGCCCAGCTGAAATGTGGTGGCTTTAATTTATTGTAGATAGCCAAAGGTAAAGCATTCCTCTACAGGGATGCTTATTTTTTCTGAAAATTTATACTCTTTATATGGTTATTAATGGAGATTCCTCTTGGGCTATGAAATAATAAATAAAAAGGTTCGAGGTGAAGGCTGTGAGGAATCACGAGATTACGAGTGTCCATCCATTATTAGATGAACGAGGCGTGTTAGCTGAATCAGGGTATTCAAAAAGGGAGCTTCTAACCTACAATCGCTTTGCCATTAAAGCTAACCCTTGGCGGATAAAAGAATGGGATTATTACTTGATCTCGAATAATGAGTTTGCGGTGGCATTAACCATTGCAGATAATTCCTATATGGGTTTAATCAGCGCTTCTCTGCTGGACTTTAAGATACCGAGTCAACTAACGACCAGCGTCATGACCTTAGCACCAGGAGGCAAAATGAAACTTCCCAGCAGTTCGAAAATTGGGGATGCCGTATTTCGTAATAAGCGAGTGGAGGCTGAGTTCTATAATGACGGCAGGAAAAGACAGCTGAACTTTAAAATGAAAAAGTTTCATCAAACGGATGACCTGTTTGTGGAAGTAGAGCTATTTGATGAACCAGAGGAATCAATGGTTATTGCTACCCCTTTTAAAGAAGATAAAAAGGCGTTTTATTATAACCAAAAGATTAATCCGATTCGCGCAAAGGGAAAGGTACTATTCGCTGGGCGTGAGTATCTGTTTGATCCTGCTGATTCCTTTGCCGTTTTAGATTGGGGACGCGGTGTCTGGACATATAAAAATACTTGGTATTGGGGTTCAGCTTCAGGATTAATTGAGGGAGTACCGTTTGGCTTTAATATTGGCTATGGGTTTGGTGATACAACAGCGGCGACAGAAAACATGCTTTTTTATCAGGGAAAGGCACATAAACTCGATGATGTAGATTTTCAAATTCCAATCAATAAAGAAAACTCAGAGGAGTACATGAAGCCTTGGACATTTCATTCAAGTGACGGCAGATTTGAGATGACATTTAATCCGATTATTGACCGACATGCCTATTCATCCGTACTCCTTATTTCGAGTAATCAACATCAGGTCTTTGGACGGTTTTCTGGAAAGGTTCTTTTGGACGACGGTAAAGAAATTATTGTAAAAGATTTATTAGGCTTTGCAGAAAAAGTAAGTAATAAATGGTGAAACTAAACTTCTGCGGTTACTATTCTCTTAATCAATCGATTAATTAAACTTATTTATAGATTTAATCAATCGATTAATTAAATCTATGTATCTATTGTGAAATCTCGATATTTAGTCTTAATCAATCAATTGATTAAAATAGGTATGCATCAAATTAACCTGTAAATTCTCCTTAACTGGGATTGTGTTAAAAATTTTACAGCCGAGGAAAACATTGACCCGTAATTGTTAGTAGAATGAAACTTAATTATAATAAAACTTTGTTAAAATAATAAGTTAGAGGTTCATCTCTTCTATTTTAAAATGGTTTGTTTAGAAGGTCCTTCTAACGGGGGCAATTACTTTGACTTATAGATAAGCGGGGGAAAATCAATGGTGTCTGAAAATCAACTAATCGATAAAAAATTTTATGAAACACTAGTCAGTGAAGAACAAGCATCTTATGCTATTCAAGTTTTAGGAGAGGCCTATCTTGAAGAACAAAAAAATGAACTTCCTGAATTAGGAGAAATCCGGTATTCGCAAGGTGAATTATATTACCACTTTAAAGATTACGAGGCTGCTATCTTTAAGTGGGAAAGTATTTCCTCAGAATTACGACCGTGGGCGAGAAAGAACAGTGCAGATGCCTATTACCAACTTGGTATGCTTTCAACAGCTGAAGATTTATATAAATCCATCGAAGCGGAAAGCTTGGTATTAAGAGCGGAAGTTGCCCTGCAGTTATTTTCATTATACATAGAAGAAGCACGGTTTGATCTTGCTTCAAGAACGATTAAAGACGTTGTCGATTTCCACCCTGATTACCCGAATGTAACGGAAGTGGCTCGTTCATTTTTTGAAGACCAACGGGATTGGAACAGTGCAATAGATTTGGCTGCTAATGAAGGAATACGGACAGGTGTCCTTTCATGGTTTGATGTCCTTCAAGGATATGTAGATTACGGGTATACAGCTGCGTTACAACCTGAATACTTCGTTCCTGTTCTAGAAACATTACACGCTGAGGATAGCCAGCGTTTTGAAAAGTTAGTGTTGTCATTATGGGCCATTTATGAGAAACAACCTTCGTATTTCACATGGTTGAATACGATTAATACATTCTTTATGAAGGCTGAGATAGATAAACGAAATACATGGTATGGTATTGTCAAAACGTATAAGGATACGTATATTTCTTTGTTAGACGGCAGCCATTTTATTAAAGAACTGGAAGAAATCATTCCTAACACACTCACCAATTGGCTGAAGCTCACAGATAAGAATAATTCGCTGTTTGCCTCTACTGCAGTACTTGCCTGGAATGAAATATTCCGTGGAAGCTTAGATGCACTTGTTGTACAGGACGCTGAAGCAATGCATCGGGGTGCCAGCGTACATCATGAATCGTTTACAGAAAGCATTGAGCTTTATCAAACCATCATTCGTTGGGCTGAACAGCTTGAACTTCAAGTTGGAGAGAAAAGCAAATGGATGGTTAATCAGCTAATGGATCGTTCTGCACGAACTCTATTGATTGCAGGGATGGATCCTTTAGGAAGTGCTTTAGTTATCAATGGGTTATCCGGTGAAGAGGTGATTTCAGAAGGCAGTGCGGCGTTTATTACGGTGAGCGACAGTCGTCAACCTGAAATTAATCAGATTAATAATGAAGGAATTCTTCCTTTACCTGATTTAGAAGCCATTGAAGAATCAAGCAATTATAGAGAATCCATTTTCGAGGTGAAATTTCCATCCCTATTACTAGAGGAACAGGCATTAACATTTGTTAATACTCCAGGTTTATCAGGGAGTGCGGCTGTTCGAAATGAGTTTTACACATTAACGCATATGGCAGATGGATTATTAGTTACACTTGATGCACAGTCACCATTTACTGAGCGTGAACGAGAACTTGTCTTAGATGTGAGAAAACGGACCCCTCACTTACCGATTCATTTTGTTTTAACAAACTTAGAAAAAATATTCAACGAGCATGATGCCATCCGGATTCTTGAAGATACAGCTGACCGTATTCATGATTATATCCCAGAAGCAGAACTATTTGCTTATTCAAGTCAACAGCATCAAGGTGATGCAGCCAGCTTTATTTGGCGCAATTTCAGCGGCGACCATCTTCCTGTCGATCGTACAGGCAACATGTTGTTCTACATCCGTAAAACCTTAGCAGCCCTGCTAGAAAAACGGATTGAGATGGAAAATCAACATGTGGAATCCATCAGATGGAATGAAGAAATGGTCATTAAACTTAACGGGGCCATTCATCAAGTAACAGATCAAGAGACAGAAAATGTACGTACGATTACCAATGCCTATAAATTACTTAAAGACGAAGTTCGGAATGACCTTACAGGAAGGATTCCTGATCTTCTTCGTGACTGTGCTAGTCTGTTAAAAGAAGACAGCGATTTCCGACGTATACATGTCTTACTTAATGAAGAGATGAATGTACGGATTCAGGATTATGTCAAAAACCGGGTACTTCCTAAATTCCATGTTTCCTTACAAGAATGGATTAATCAGTCAAAAGAAGAATTTAACCAAAGTCAGCTTCTATTAAATGAAATGGCAGAAGGTTTTAATACTCTTTATGGCGACGAACGTATTGAACTCGCATGTGATTACCGAGTGCTTGATGACTGGAGTCGTGATGCAGAGCGGATGACAAGTATGGTGCAAGTTGATGACATGAATATTCTAATGCGTCATACACCGTCACAACTTCTCCTTAAAGGTGCCGGTAAGTTATTCGGGGGAATTACGCAAAATAAAGGCACATTATATAATCAATACAAAAAATATCTAGAAACCATGGATTATGATGATGTAGCAAGTGCAGTTGCGGCAAAATTCCTTTCACAATTTGTTTTGTTTGAAAAATCCCTAGAACGAGATATTGCGATGTTCTTTAGACATCCATACAATGTTCTTAATCAACACACGGAACAATGTCAAATTGAAATTTCAGATAGCCAATCCGCACTAGATCGAATGAGAGAACTTCCAGAGTTATATCGGGATCCAATCACATTATTTAAAATAAGATTGCGTCAATACGAAATGATTCAAGATTCTAGAAAGTAACTATCAAAAAGAGGCTGTTCCTCCAAGGAACAGCCTCTTTTTAGATCTATTTCATTTTTTTGATATCCTCGTCACCTTCAAATTTATTATCTTCAAGAATTCCAATTTCATCAATAAATCGTCTAGCTTCCTCATCACCATATTGATAAATAATGGAGTAAATGTGTTTTAGAGAAGCATCGTACTGATCATTTGGTTGGTCTTTGTGATAAGGAACATAGGGAATAAGTGATCGGATGTGTGCTTGTAAGTCTGCCGTATGACTTTTCTCAAGTTGTAATTTCAAATCAGCTAATTCCTCTTCAGTTGCGTATATTCTAAAGTTTGGATTTTCTTCAATCAGCGGCTTTTCAAGAATATCTCCGCTTACAAGATCAACAAAATAGGTTTGTTTTTCGGAATTCATCATGCTCATCTCCTCATTTTCTTTAGTACTATTCTTTTACCACAATTTTGAATGTTTTAACCCTTTCCACTGAAAAGGAAACTATTATAATGGTATAATGAACCAATTAGAAAGAGGATTGGAGAGTTGATCATGCGAAAAAAAGCACTATTAATTCTACTTGCTTTAGGTCTGTTAGCAGGTTGTACAACTCGTGCCTATGAGACGAACATGGAGTTAGGCAGGAATGAATTAAAGAAACAACATTATTTAGAAGCTTCTGAAGCATTCGATAAAGCTTATCAAGATAATGATTCTGCTGTAGCAAAAGATCTTCGGAACTTATCAGCTGCTATGAGTAAAGCAATAACCGCTTATGAAACATCAGATTATCCAACAGCTCTTACGTTATTAGATAAAGTAATCAAGTATAAAACGAGTGAGCCTGAAGGTGAAGACGTTCATAAACAAGCGAAAAAACTGAAGGCGGAAGTAAGTACAGCCATAAAAGAAAACGAAGAAATGACGTTGAAACTCGCGGAAGGAAAAGTTTTGCTTTCGCAAAAACAATTTAAAGAGGCACGCAGCCTTTTCGAAGAAGTGGCTGAATCAAATGAGCCTTCGACAAGTAAGATTAAGACCGAAGCAAAAAAACTGATGGATCAAACGATACAAAATAAGGATCAAGCAGGTAAAACGATCGATACGGAAAAATCTGAAGAAACGGATAAACAATCTGAAACGAAAGAAGCCAGTGAGTCCACGGAATTAACCACAGAACAAGGCAAAGAAGTAGTGGCCGAATTTATTAAGATGAACGACTCTTCAAATTTAACGATACAATTTGATCGAGAAGATGAAAAAGGAAATTATATTTTTCAAGTATACGAGATTGTCATAGACAACCCGGAAACAAAAGAAGGCCATACCGCAACATGGGGCTGGTACAGCGTTAATCCCAAAACAAAAGAAGTTGAAGATTTAATGTAGCAAAAGAGCTTATCCAAGCTCTTTTTTTTATGTATGGATTCACTTTCGGCTGGTGAGTGGTTTCAGACGGGATTAATTAGGTTTCCCCTTGAATAATAGAAGGAATACCCCCCTGGATTCCGTTCCGAAAAAGGAAGAGAGTCATTTTGGGAAAAATCATTATACCCATAGGGGTAATTTTCGACTGAAAAAAGGCTTCAGACGGGAATAGTGGTTGTCCAGACGGGAATAAGGTGGTCGCAGACGGGAATAGTGAGTTTCCCAAAAACCAATATAATAGAAGGAACAGCCCCGTTCCCGGTTGAAATAGGGTTCTGAAAGCAGGATTTCCTTTCTGGAGAGCGAATGTGAATGATAAGTGATTTAAGAATGGGGGAGTTGTTGATGACGGAAGAGTATCTTGTACTGGATGGTGCTGAGTCTTTCTTTTTTGAAGGTAATGATATCGGTGTTTTACTATGTCATGGCTTTACCGGAACAACACAAAGTATGAAGCCGCTTGGGGAAGCGTATGCTAAGGCTGGCTATACTGTCTGCGGGCCGCGTCTTAAGGGACATGGCACTCATTATGAAGATATGGAACGGACAAAGATGGAAGAATGGATGGCGTCGGTTGAGGAAGGATTAGGTTGGTTGAAGGACCGCTGTGAGACAATCTTCGTGACGGGTCTCTCGATGGGAGGGACACTCACACTCTACTTGGCTGAAACGTATTCAGACATTAAAGGAATTGTCCTTATTAATGCGGCGGTGGAGCTGCCGCAATTGGAAATGGCTCAGCATATAACCGATACACGTTTTCTTGATGCAATTGGTTCTGATATTAAACTGGTTGGAAATCAGGAGCTGGCTTATATGAAAACGCCGGTTCGTTCAATAAAGGAACTGATAAAATTAACGGACGCAGTCAGCAGTAAGTTAAACAAGGTTAGTTGCCCAGCCTTATTATTTGTTTCAATGGAAGACCATGTAGTACCGCCAACTAATACAAAAATTATCTATGATAGAATCAGTACAAATGATAAAAAAATAATTACACTCAAAAACAGTTACCATGTGGCGACGCTGGATAATGATCAAGGAATTATTATTAGTGAAACATTAGCCTTTATAAAACGAGCAGCAAAGAGTAATAGCTTGTATTCATGAGGTACAGCTGTTTGTTTGAAAGCATCTTTTTTCGCAGCCTTATGTTAAAAAAGTTGTAAATATTGCTAAATACCCGTAATTTTAAAGGTAATAATGGATTGTTGAAGGAGATTTGAGAAATGAAGATCCTTGTAATAGAAGATAATGAAAGTGTTTGTTCGATGCTGGAAATGTTTTTTGCGAAAGAAGGGATTTCTGGAGAATTCGTAATGAATGGGCTTGATGGTTACAATCGGTATCTTTCAGGTAAATGGGATGTGTTGATTCTTGATTGGATGCTCCCGGGCATGGATGGGGTAGCTATTTGTCGCAAAATAAGGAGTGCAAAGGATACCATTCCCATTATAATGTTGACGGCAAAAGACAGCGAATCCGATCAGGTATTGGGTCTGGAACTGGGTGCAGATGATTATGTAACGAAGCCGTTTAGCCCATTGGCCTTAATGGCGAGGATTAAGGCAGTTACAAGGAGATATCAGAGTGGGAGTGCGGAGCAGAAGGAAAAACATATGCTTGAAACAAAGTATCTAAGGATCAATAAAGATACGAGAGAAGTATTCCTTGATGGTAAGCCAATTACGAATTTGACGCCAAAAGAATTTGATTTGCTTTCCTATTTTGTTCAGTCACCTCGTCAAGTGTTTTCGAGAGATCAGCTGCTGGAGCGTGTATGGGGTTATCAATTTTATGGTGATGAACGGACCGTGGATGTTCATATAAAAAGGCTGCGAAATAAAATTGGCTCCCCGGCACGTCCTATGCTTCATACGGTTTGGGGTGTCGGGTATAAATTCGATGAAAGTGGAGCGGGGTATGAGAATTAAATATCTTTATCAACTGCTGGGAAGTAATATTATCATCTTGGTCGTGGCTTTTCTTACTTTAAGTTTGCTGTTTGCTAAATACGTTGAACAACTTGTTTACGAAAATACAACGAATGAACTGATTACATATGGCGAGGAAATCTTAACGGAGTTTGAAAATAATCCAAGAGGTCAATCAACAGTACTTAATCAATATGCCTCTGTTCTTGATGATAAGGATATTTTTTTTAGTGTGTTTGATCAGAATCGCGACATTGTATATCCTTATTCAGGTCGTTTGTCGCGTTTTGAGCCTAGCAATGAAGAGTGGGAGAAACTAGCACGGGGTGACACAGTTATTATCCGTCAAGAAAGCAAACGCTTTGAACAGGAAGTTTCGCTGGTTGTTCTTCCTTATATTCAGGCAGGGACGCTGGTCGGGGGAATCTTACTAATTGCCCCAGTCAGTGGTTCAAGAGAAATGATCAGCGAAATTAATCAGTATCTGGTTATTACTGTCCTAATTGCTCTGACAATTTCCTTCCTATTAAGCTGGCTGCTATCAAGGGTACACGTCAAACGAATTCAACGGATCCGTGATGCTGCCTCGATGATTGCAAGTGGGAATTATAATGTTCACGTCCCATCAGCTAACTTCGATGAAATCGGTGATCTTGGAAATGATTTTAATGAGATGGCCGGAAAGTTGAAAGCTTCTAATGAAGAAATTGAAAATTTGGAGAGCAGAAGACGGCAGTTTATGGCGGATGTTTCTCATGAACTAAGGACACCTTTAACCACAATCAGCGGGATGCTTGAAGGCTTAAGAGATGACATGATTCCCGAAAAAGAGAAACTGAAGGGTGTTAACCTTGCAAGTCAGGAAGCAAAACGGCTGATTCGCTTAGTTAATGAAAACTTAGATTATGAAAAAGTTCGTTCTAATCAAATTAAACTGACTAAAGAATCAATACAGCTGCATGAGTTGATGGAAGTGATAAAAGAACATCTCAACATACAGGCAGCAAATAAACAAAATGAAATTCTTGTCGAAGTTGCGGAAGAAGTACTTGTGTATGCAGATTACGATAGATTGATTCAAATTTTGATTAATATTACGAAAAACAGTATACAATTTACGGATAATGGAACCATTTGGCTCAGAGGAAGAGTGAGCAATAAGGAAACGGTTATTGAAATTGAAGATTCTGGAATAGGCATTGATCCGGATGACATCCAAACGATCTGGAGACGTTTTTATAAAGCTGATCTTTCTCGGACAAATAATCCATATGGGGAATTTGGACTTGGGTTGTCAATAGTAAAAAAATTAGTTGAACTACATGGGGGGAAGATAGAGGTATCTAGTAAAAAAGGAAAAGGAACGATCTTTACAATTTACTTGCCTCTATTCATTAATGAAGGATAAGACTTGGCTGTTAAAAGCCAAGTCTTATTTTTTTTCATTTTTTCATTCAGGTTTCATGATTTGTTAATAAATTTTTAATAATTGATGGTTATGATGATACCAAGATAACCAAAAAAATAAAAATGAGGTGTTAAAAGATATGGAAAATAATACTGAAACAGAAAGAATGGAACAGACGCCTGAAGTTACTAAAACGACTCGGAAAGAACAAAAAAGAAAGTCCATCTGGTTTTCATCGCTCACATCAGGAATTGTCGGATCATTGTTAACTTGTTCGGTATTTGTTTTTGGTGCTGATTATATCGATTTTAATCAAACATCTCAAAATGATACACAAGGTGCTGCACTTATTGAAGAGAAAAGTGATTCTGCTGCTTCGCTGCCTATAGCAAAAACTTCATATAGCAATGATAATTCTGGAATAGCAGATATGGTTGAAAAAGCGTCTAACTCGATTGTTGGAGTGATTAATTATCAACAGCAGCAAAGCTCATACAACGGGGGAATGTTTCCAAACTCTAGCTCAACTAACGGTTCATCAGAGGTTGAGAGTGGAACGGGTTCAGGTGTTATGTATAAAAAAGAAGGGAATAAAGCGTACATTATTACAAATAATCACGTGATTGAGAATGCGAGTAAGGTTGAAGTTTCTCTCAGTGACGGCGTGAAGACAGCGGCAGAGATTGTTGGTTCAGATGCGTTAACGGATCTTGCTGTTCTTACAATTGATGCTTCTAAGGCACCTGATAAAATCAGTTTTGGAAATTCCGATGCTATTCGTACTGGTGACTCCGTAATTGCAATAGGCAATCCGCTTGGTCTAGATTTATCACGTACAGTAACACAGGGGATCGTTAGTGCCACTGGCCGTTCAATAGATGTCACGACATCAGCAGGTGAATGGAATTTAGATGTGATTCAGACTGATGCAGCAATTAACCCAGGGAACAGCGGGGGAGCACTGATTAACGCGCAAGGTGACGTCATTGGTATTAACAGCTTGAAAATATCTGAAGATGGTGTGGAGGGTCTTGGTTTTGCTATTCCAAGTAATGATTTACTTCCAATCGTTGAAGAGATTATTAAGGATGGAAAAGTCACTCGGCCATACTTAGGGGTCAGTCTTGGGAATGTCGGCGAACTGCCTCAGAACTATCAACAGTCAATTAATCAAGCAGCTGCAGAAGGTGTCATGATTACAAGTGTTGAGAATGGTTCACCAGCAGCAGAGGCTGGACTTTTGCAACAGGATATCATTACCGAAATTAATGGTACGAAAATCACAACTACATCAGAATTAAGAAAATATTTATATAAAAATGGAAAAGTGGGTCAAGAAATGAGCTTTACCGTGTATCGTGGGGACGATAATAAAACGTTAAAAATCAAGTTAGGTAAATCATAATAATTGTACAAAATCTGTCGTTCACCTTACCCGATTGGGACAGGTAAGCGGCAGTCTTTTTTACCCTAGTCCTTGAACAGAACTACAATATTTGCCAATAATAAAAAGCTTGTTGTTTTAATATGGATAGTGTAATATATTTACAAATATTCAAAAAACCCCAAAAAGGTCATTTGTAATAATGATATATTTATTACCAAGTTTATTTTTCAAGAATTCATGGTATATAAATACTAGAGTCTATTTTAAGGAAGTGATTTAAATGGTTCAATTTACTGTACGTGTAAATTATCAAGGTAAGCTTTATCAAACCAATGTTCTTGCACATCGTGAAGATGCAGAAGAAGAAATCTATAACAGAGCTTTTGAACAAGTACAAAGACAATGGAAAGAATAGAAAGAAGCAGGTCCTAAAAGGATGCCTGCTTCTTTTTATTTTTGATTACATTTATTATGCTAAAAAAATAATATTTAGGATGATAGTATAGACAACTAATAAATGAACAATTCAGATTTACGCTACTTCATCTTTTTCCAATAATCCAATTTAAAGCACCTGCTTCCATTATTTGAGGGAGGTTTAATGAACATTTTGTGACATAAATCTTAATCCGTTGTATTTTCTCTTTTATAATACTAAGATAGAATCGTGAGTTTGTGAATATATTAACACTTGCAGTGAAACTGCAAGTTATAATTTTATTTTCGAGGGGAAAGGAGTACAAAATGAAACTAAAGGGAATTTTACTGTTTTTAATTTTCACTATTGTCACCGTGTTAACGGGTTGTGATAATCCGTTACTCGTTCTTGATCCAAAAGGCCCGGTTGCTGAAGAGCAATCAAATGTTATTAAGTTGTCCATGTGGACTATGGCCGGAGTTGTATTAGTTGTTATTGTATTATATGCATTCATGCTTACTAAATATCGTGCTTCAAAATCTAGTGCGGACTACGAACCACCGCATATTGAGGGAAATAAATATCTTGAGGCGCTATGGATTGGTATTCCAATCATTATTGTTGCCTTCCTTGGGTGGGTAACAGTTGGCTCGCTTGATAAAGTCGAGAATGAACAAACTGGTTATACTGAAGATAAACTGACTATTTATGCTGTATCATCTAATTTTAAATGGCACTTTAGCTATCCAGAAGAAGATATAGAAACGGTTAACTACTTGAACATCCCAACAGATCGACCACTTGAATTCAAATTATATTCGTATGGCCCTATTTCAAGTTTATGGATTCCACAACTTGGAGGTCAAAAGTATGCAATGAGTGACATGGTTAATACCTTGCATTTAGCTGCAGACGTTCCTGGAGCTTATATGGGCAGAAACGCTAACTTCAGTGGTGAAGGATTTGCTCATATGGAGTTTGAAGCATTAGCTATGCCTCCTGCAGAATACGAAGAATGGGTTAAAGATGTTAAAGCAACAGCTGATGAGCTGACAGAAGATAAATTTAATGAACTTCTAGAAGCCGATCATGTTGGACGCAGTACCTTTAATGGAACACATTTAGATTTTGCTCCAGCACCTACTGGTCATAATCATGGAACAGACGATTCCGAAGATGGTCCCAAAGAAGATAATAAAGATCACGAAGAACATGAACACGATCATAAATAATGATAAGACTACTAGTTTAATAAATTAGTAAACGAAAGGAGTCACACACATGAAATGGGACGAATTTATCGTAACCGGAGAACCCATGATTCTTATGGCGCAGATCAGCATCATCGTTGCTTCGATCGCCATCGTTGCGGGCTTAACCTATTTTAAAAAATGGGGATATCTCTGGAAAGAATGGTTAACAACTGTTGACCATAAACGAATCGGGATTATGTACATTTTAGCTGCCTTACTTATGTTATTTAGAGGGGGCGTTGATGCACTATTAATGCGTGCACAGACAGCTAGGCCTGAAAACGGTCTTTTAGATGGGCAGCATTATAATGAGATCTTTACAACACACGGGGTTATCATGATTTTATTCATGGCAATGCCTTTTATCATTGGTTTAATGAACATCGTTACTCCTTTGCAAATTGGGGCACGTGACGTTGCTTTCCCACGTTTGAATGCAATCAGTTTCTGGTTATTCTTTGCTGGAGCAATGCTATTCAATATTTCCTTCGTAATCGGAGGATCACCTGATGCAGGTTGGACGGCTTATTTCCCTCTTGCCAGCACAGAATTCAGTGAAACGGTTGGGAATAACTATTACGCTATTGCCATCCAAATAGCGGGTATTGGTACCTTAATGACCGGGATTAACTTTATTGTTACCATCCTGAAAATGAGAGCTCCTGGCATGACATTAATGAAAATGCCAATGTTCGTTTGGTCCAACCTGATCACGAACGTTATCATCGTTTTTGCTTTCCCAGTATTAACTGTGGCATTAGCATTAATGACAACGGATCGTTTGTTCGGCACTCAATTCTTCACCACAGCTAATGGTGGTAGTGATATGCTTTGGGCCAACCTATTCTGGGTTTGGGGACATCCTGAGGTATATATCGTTATTCTTCCTGCTTTCGGGATTTATAGTGAGATTATTTCTACGTTTGCTCGTAGAAATCTGTATGGATATAAATCAATGGTTATCAGTATGGTTGCCATTTCGTTGCTTTCATTTGTAGTATGGGCTCACCATTTCTACACAATGGGTCACGGCGCAGTAGTTAATGGAATCTTCTCTATTACAACTATGGCCATTGCAGTTCCTACCGGGGTCAAGATATTTAACTGGCTCTTTACGCTCCGAAAAGGAAAAATACAATTTACCAGTCCTATGCTATATGCATTAGCATTTATTCCAATCTTCACAATTGGTGGGGTAACAGGTGTAATGCTTGCTATGGCAAGTGCTGATTACCAATACCACAACACCATGTTCTTAGTAGCTCATTTCCACTATGTATTAATTCCAGGAACAGTATTTGCAGTAATTGCTGGATTTATCTACTGGTGGCCAAAGATCTTTGGTTTCAGCTTGAACGAAAAAATCGGGAAAGTCACGTTCTGGTTTATTGCAATCAGCTTTAACGTAACGTTCTTCCCAATGTTTGTTACTGGTCTAAATGGTCAGGCACGTCGTATGTACACGTATTCTGAATCTACAGGTTTTGGTGCCTTGAATATGCTTTCATTTGTCGGAGCACTTGGTCTTGCAATTGGATTCGGATTACTAGTTTATAATATTTATTGGAGCACACGTTACATGCCAAGAAACGAAACTTCAGATCCTTGGGATGCACGTTCATTAGAATGGGCTACTCATAGTCCAATTCCAGAATACAACTTTGCTCTTGTTCCAACAGTTGAATCTACAGAAGCTTTCTGGGATCAAAAGAAACATAATATCCCGTTATTTAAAGGGAAGTATGAGCCAATTCATATGCCAAACAATAGTGGAATACCAGTTATTCTTGGCGTACTCTTCTTCTTCTGGGGATTCTTCATGGTATTCAGCTGGTGGATTCCAGCAATCATAGCAACAATCGGAATCTTTGCTTGTATGGTTTATCGTACATTCGAGAAAGATCATGGACACTATATTTCAGTTGAAGAAATAGAAGAAACTGAAAACAAATCGCGAGGTGCTCACGCATGAAAATAGATAACTCGCTTCCTTTAGAATATGGAACCGAAGAAAATCGGTTGAAAATATTTGGTTTTTGGATCTTTTTAGGGGCAGAAATTGCCCTCTTCGCTACCTTGTTTGCCGTGTACTTCACACTGGTTAACCGGACTGGAGATGGACCCACAGGCAGTGAAATATTTGAACTTACACCGGTTTTAATTGAAACATTCCTGTTGCTGACAAGCAGCTTCACAATCGGTTTAGCTATTCATGCTATGCGGATTGGTAATAAAAAAGCGATGATGACGTTCTTTGGAATTACGCTAGTCCTTGGACTTGGGTTCCTTGGAACAGAAATCTTTGAATTTGTCACATATATTCATGAAGGAGCAACTTACCAAACAAGTGCTTTCGTATCTGCTTTAATGACAACTCTTGGAACACATGGTGCTCACGTTACACTTGGTCTTTTCTGGGGACTGTTCATCATCATGCAGGTTAGAAAGCAGGGTATTACTCCTGAAACTGCAAATAAATCGTTTATCTTTTCATTGTACTGGCACTTCTTAGACATTGTTTGGATCTTCATTTTCAGCTTTGTCTACTTGAAAGGATTGATGTAATATGAAACAACTATTCCCTATGAAGCAAGTAATGGGATATGTGTTCTCACTAATCCTAACAGTCGTCGCCCTTTCTGTTCTTATGTTTGATTTGTCTGCAACGACTGGCATGCTGATTCTTCTTGTTACAGCATTTGCTCAGGCTAGCATGCAAATTGTATTCTTCATGCATATTGGAGAATCAGAAGATAGAAATACATTGTACACAAATATTGGGTACTCTCTCTTCGTTGGTATTGTTACTATTCTTGGTACACTGCTAACTATGATTTGGGGCTATCAGTAAATAGTAAAAAACCCTTAACGCATCATATGCGTTAAGGGTTTTTTTTAGATTTATGATTTCACTCTTCTTGTTTTTGTAATGAGTTCCTCGGTAATCGTAAAGAACAATCCCACTCCAAACACCAGCATCGAGTTAAATACTATAGCAATCGCAGCAAACGTTAAAAGATGATTATCGTTGTAACCGGTTTCAAATAAACTAATAATAAATATGATTCCACCTATTGTACATCCAATCATTGCAAAGATACGGACAAAGTTAAGTAGTTTGTATTGTTCCATTTTACAAATCATCTCCTTATATAGTTAATTTTAGTATAATTCACAAATTTGTCAAACCTTTTTGTTATTTTATTGTATTTTATGCAAAAAGTGTTGACAAGTGTATAGATAAATGAAAAGTAAAATTCACCCTAAATTTAATATCGCAATATTCTAACTTATTTGATAGTATTGGTAATAGTTACCACGTAATTTAGAGGAGGGGGCTAATATAAAGCTTGCAGCGAGATTAACAGGGAATTTACTTTTATACATAATCATTGGATTGCTTTTGGTATTACTGGTCCTTATGCCTCGTGAAACAACCTCACATCGTGAGGGAACCGTTGACGTGATGAGTTATTCATTTACATGGAGCTCTTATAAGCAAAACATCGTTAATTATTGGACAGAGGTAAAAGAGAATAAAACACTTGGAATGACTATGTATGAAGATCCTGTGGAAGAAGAACTCATTTATTATGCTAAAAAAAGTATTGTACTTATTATTCCCGCTTTTTTACTGAGTATCTTTTTTGGTGTCTGGAAGGGAATATACGATTACCGTCATACTGGCGGTGTTGGGAAATTAACTGGGAAAGGAACCACTTGGGTTTTACAATCCGTCCCAGACTTCTTCTTTATTATGGTCATTCAGATGTTTATGTTCTTTTGTATGAAAAATGATATATGGAAACCGGATATTTATGGCGATGAAGAGTGGTACAACGTATTTTTACCGATTTTCTATCTTTGTATGTACCCGATTGCTATAATCGCTCGTCTAACTGCAGAAGCATTAGAGGAGGAAGAAACAGCTGATTATATTCGGACAGCACGTTCGAAAGGTGCTAAGGAGTGGGCGGTTATCTGGAAGCATGCCTTGTTGAATTGCTGGCCGAAGTTGGTACAGCATTTAATGCCGATTGTCTTAATTATCATGTCAGCGATGTTTGTGGTCGAATATTTATCAATGTATCGCGGTATTGGCACAAGACTTATTAGAGCCCTTCAGTTTAATGGGTGGTTTTATGCTGGTGAACCGATGGTCATGGATACTGCAGCAATAATAGGGTTCAGTTTATTATTGATGGCTATTTTACTAGTTTTCCAATGGCTTCAGGAGATTTTGGCCTTTTTCCTAGTTCCAGTACGGAAGGAGGATAATAAATGAAAAAAAATGTCCCGCTGTTCATAGGCATATGCGGATGTTCGGTGTTTATGTTTCTGGCGATTGCAGGATCCTTTTTACCGGGGATTGATTCCAAACTAACGACGCGCAGCTATTATCCGGATTTTTTTTCATACCCGCCGTTCCCGCCATCCGAAGATTTTTTGTTGGGTACTGACCGGGAAGGTCGTGATGTACTTAGTTACCTTGTGATTGGGACAAGGTATACACTTGCAACGGTAATTGGTATGAGCCTGTCTGTCTTTATTTTAGCGATGATATTGGCTGTTAGTGCAGCTCATTCAAAAAGTATCAATCTGATTTTGCAAGCTTGGAATTACTTATTCTCTCGTGTTCCGGTAATTTTTATGGTTATGTTTTTTTCTTTACTGCCATTAATTGTTTTCAGCCCAAACCGAATAGTCTGGATGATGGGGTTGATTATCGTATTTGAAGTAGGAAAGGTAGCCGAGCTCATGAAGAAAAGTATTCAGCATGTTCAGGTTTCAACGTATTACGAAGCAGCAACTGTACTCGGAACAGGGATTAAAGGACTGTTTACTAGATATTATTGGCCACTATGTTCACCGCAGTGGCTGTCTTATTTCTTCACACATCTGGGCAATATGTTATTTTTGATCGGACAGCTTGGGGTATTTGGAATATTTTTATCACAAAGCTTATCACAAATGGAGAATGGAGCATACATGATTACGAATACAGCTGTCGAATGGCCGCTATATATTTCAAATGTACTTATTGATATTGATGGAGCTCCTTGGATTCCTATTACAGCAGCTATATTTATAGGCTGTGCTATGTTTTCTTTTTTTGCACTCAGCGAAGGCATCAGGCGCAAGTCACGCTTAGAACATCAAGGCTGGATTGTGAGAAAAGGATCACGGCTGAACAGGTTCCTATCTAAGTTTCCTCGATCAAAAAGTGCCTAACAAAAAGGTTAGAAGGAGAAAACGATGCTAAATAAACAAGGATTTGATATTTGGGCAAATAAGTATGATCAAAGTGTTAAAGTTAGTGAAGATCAATCCTTATATCCATTTGCGGGGTATAAGAAAGTAATCAACACCATTTATAATGAAATTATGCAGAAAAAACATGCGCTGGTGTTAGATATTGGTATAGGAACAGCGATTTTAAGTCACCGGCTATATGACAATGGGCATAGTATTGACGGTCTCGACTTTTCTGCTAAAATGATTGAAATTGCTCAAGCCAAAATGCCAAAAGCGAATGTACTAGAATGTGATTTTTCAGCAGGTTTGCCTAAAGAAATCAAAGAAAAGAAATATGATTTTATTGTAAGTACGTACGCTTTGCACCATTTAAACGATGATGAGAAATTGACGTTCATTAAAGAATTACTGCCATTAATAACGGATAACGGAAAAATTTTCATCGGGGACATTGCCTTTCAAAATCGGGATAATTTGGAGGATTGTAGAAAAGAAAGTATTACCTATTGGGATGATGATGAGTTTTATTTTGTATACGATGAATTTGTTGTCATGTTACAAACGATATGTACATGTGAATTTCATCCAATTTCACATTGTGGTGGTATTTTGATCCTAACCAAATAATTTATAGTAAAAAAACAGGGGGGTCCCTGTTTTTTTTTATATCTTTGTTAAGATGATACCGATTAAGGCGATAGCGACACCTGCCATTTGATAGAGCTTTAATCTCTCTTTATAAAGATAGCAGCCAATAAAAACAACCACTAAGCAGTTTAAGCTGACAATAGGAAAGACAATACTGGAGATTCCAGTATTCAATGCATAAAAGTAACACGAGTAACCGATTAGACTGAGCATAGAGACCGCGGCGCCGATTTTAACTTCTGAGTGTTGTACTTTTTCTTTCTTTCTTATCATTGTTATAAGTAAGTAAGCACTGCCCCCGCCATACATGGCGGTTAAAACCTCGACAGACTCAATATGAAGATGAGACGATACCTGCATTAATATCCCAAGTACACCAAAAGAAAAAATGGCTAAAAGAATATGCAGCATCCATAAGGTATAATGATCATTTTTGGAAGCTTTCGGTGAATATTGAATGAGTAATGCCGCTCCAAGCATGCTCAGAATACCTACCCATTGAACGAGTGTAATATGTTCTTTAAAGATAAGACCCGCACATAGAATGGGAAATAGAGTGTTGGCTGCTATCAGAGGGGAAGTTAAACTAGCAGGCCCATTATCAAAGGCATGAGACATCTGGAGATTGCCGTATGCATTTAAAATACCAATTGTCGCCCCTAGTACAATTGCTAGAAGATGAATGTGGTATTTCCCGCTGATTAGGCTGAATCCTAATGTAAGAAAAAAAGCAGAAATATAAAAGAAAAATTGAATATGTATCTTGGAGTAGCCTTTCGTATTGCTCCATTTGAAGATTGTGTTGTTAATTCCAAAAGAACAGCTGGTAAGTAAGGCAGCCAGTAACCACAAGTGACGTCGCTTCTTTCTAAAAAGAGATTTAAAATTCATACTTATTGTAAGTCCGATATAATCGAAACGCAATAGGTAAAAACGGATAGAAGTAATGGACACACTGCATTACATTCCGTTATAAAAGCACATTTGTTTTTTTAGGGTAGAATACCTCTTGATTATTGACTGCAAAAGAGTGATAATAAGGGGAGTTATTTTTACTGAATATTTAATTTATAGGGGATGGATTCATGAAAGTTGTGAAATTTGGCGGTAGTTCGCTGGCTTCGGGAGAACAGCTGAAGAAGGTAATTGATATCGTCACAAGTGATCCTGAACGAAGGATTATAGTCGTATCGGCTCCAGGGAAGCGAAACTCAGAGGATATAAAAGTCACCGATCTATTAATTGCTTGTGGGGAGGATCAACTGGCTGGAGAAGACGCGGCGGATTTACTGGAAACCGTAATTCTCCGCTATTCAGATATTGCTTCAGAATTAGAGCTTAGTGAAGATATTGTTTCTGAAATTAGTGAAAACTTCTATTCGCTCCTCTATGCTGATCAAAAAAATCCACAGAGGTATTTAGATGGGTTGAAGGCAGGCGGCGAAGACAATAATGCTAAACTTGTAGCAGCCTTTTTCATAAAAGAAGGATACGATACCCGTTATGTGAACCCTTTTGATGCAGGGTTAATTCTTACAGATAAAAATGGATATGTCGAAGTACTGCCCGAATCATATGAACGCCTTTACGAACTTCGTAATCAAAAGGAAATTCTAATTTTCCCTGGATTTTTTGGATATACAGCAGACAAAGAAGTGCTCACATTCTCTCGAAGTGGTTCGGATATAACAGGTTCAATCCTAGCTAATGGGACAAAAGCAGATTTATATGAAAACTATACGGACGTTGATGCCGTCTATTCAGTCAATCCGAATGTAGTAAGACATCCGAAAGAAATTAAGGAGTTAACGTACCGCGAAATGCGGGAGCTTTCTTATGCTGGTTTTTCAGTATTTCACGATGAAGCGTTAATTCCCGCTTATCGTGCAGGCATCCCAGTACAAATAAAAAATACAAATAATCCCGAATGTGAAGGGACAAAGATTGTTAACGAAAGAAAAAACAATAATGGTCCAGTTATTGGTATCGCAAGCGACAAGGGGTTCTGCAGTATCTATATTAGTAAGTACTTAATGAACCGTGAAATAGGTTTTGGGAGAAAATTATTACAAATTCTCGAAGAAAATTATGTTTCCTATGAACATATCCCTTCCGGTATTGATGATATAACCATTATTCTAAGAGAATACCAAATTGATCGAGAAACAGAAGCACGCATTATTAAGAGAATTAAAGAGGAACTTCATGCAGATGAAATAGAGGTTCAACATGATTTGGCTTTAATTATGGTTGTGGGTGAGGGTATGCGTCATAATGTCGGAACAACAGCAAGAGCTTCTCAAGCGCTGGCTAAAGAAAAGGTCAACATTGAGATGATTAATCAAGGTTCATCAGAAGTGAGCATGATGTTCGGTGTGAAAGCCAAAGATGAAAAGAAGGCAGTTCAAGCCCTCTATCAGGAATTTTTTTCAGAAGTAGCGGCAATCATTGTGTAATCGTAAGAGGAGTCCTTCAAAAGGGCTCTTTTTTTGTAGACGAGATTGTTCCTATGTTTGAAAAACATAATTGTTTTTCGTGAGGTGGTATTGTTTGTGAATTGTTACACTTAAACTAACTTGGCAGGTTAGTTCCATAAACAAAGTGTATTCGGACTGTGCGGTACTTTCAAAAAAATACATTAAGCCTCTAACAAATCACTTTCTTTTCAGATAAAATAGTTGCTGATAGGCTATTGATAACTTCAACTCTAAAAGGCGGTATTCTCAATTAAACTTCTCCCGAAAAATGTAATCTATATTTATTTAATTCTACTAGCATTCACTACAATTAACGGATTTTTTAATAAACCCGAAGACGAAGGAATACTAGATATTAGTATTGTTATTGCCGTTTCCATAGTTTTAATTATCCATATAGCATTGATTTTTTATGAAAAGAAAAATGCTGATTAAGCAGGTATGACAAATTTGTATTCGGCAATGTTTGTGTCAACTCTGCGATAAATTTTAATGAAATAACGAGGGCTTTACTTCAACAAAAGGGAGGTTGCTGCGGCAACCTTGTTCTTACGGAACTAAAGGGGCAGTTTAGTTTAAATAGGTATCTTTTGAAGGTGACAGATTATCAGTGGGAGGTATAAATAAATGGAAGAAAAAAAGTTTGATATTTTAATGTTATTTCAAATAATTTTCGCAATCCTTGTTATGTTAATTGGTATTTACGGTAAGGTTATGGAAAACTACAACTTACTACCATTGATGTTAATACTTCTGAGTATAACGTTACTTATAATGGGGTTACGAGAATATAAAAGAACTAAGGGTTTATTGTGGGGTATCTTCATTTTATGTACTTCGTTATACATTTTATTCTCTGCTGTTGAAGGCATTATGAATAATTGAATTATTATTCAACTAACGGGTGCTTTAGTAAAAAACGGACATCAAAGAAAAATGAGCTTGGAAATAAATTTTCCAGCTCATTTTTTTTGTGTATTTTAAATCAACCTTTACCTTTAATATAGCCAAATAAAAAGAAAATACTTCCATTTCTCTTGTATCTTCGTCATGATTAAAGAAAAACATAGATAGCGGGTGGTTGTTTGGGGAATTGGTTAATCCATCTTCGAGTGGTTATGTATATCTTGATTAGCTTAATGTATTTTGTAAAGGCGCCTGATCAGATTCTGCTAAAAGGAATCATTTTCATCATAACAGCTATTTTTGTGTACAATCATTTTTTTCAATATGACTTCTATAAAAGTAAAATTAAACTTTCAACTATTTTAATTGATGGCATGCTGTGCTTCATTTACGGATTCCTTTTTCCTTCTTCAACATTGTATTTTATTCTTGTAGGAGTGACTGCTATCACACTGTTCCTCTCTGAATTTGCTAAAAAAGTACGTCATCGTTTGTTATGGGGGAGCTTTTTTTTATGGGTAATTGTCATGATAGAATGCTATGTTCGTATTGGATACGTTGATTTATTTAACAATTTAACAGGCGTTTCTTTTGTTGTTTTCGGGACAGTAGTGGGTGATTTAATTCGGAAATTATATGAAGCTAGTGAAGTGGTCACTTTACAATATGAACATATGAGTCGTTCACATCAAGAATTAGAAGATGCACATCAGCAATTACAACAGTATGCACAGACAGTAGAACAGTTAACGGTAGATCGAGAACGAAACCGGATAGCTCGAGAAATACATGATACGGTTGGACATAAAATGACAGCTTTGCTTGTGCAGTTACAGCTAGCTCGCGAATTAATGAAACAAGATAGACCAAAAGCAGAAACAGCATTGAGCATCTGTGGAGTATTAGCAAGGGATGCATTGGAGGAAGTGCGTTTTTCGGTTAAGACCATCCACAGTGAGGAAGGCTCACAACAAACATTTACCTCCTCCGTTCGTAAATTGTTTGAAGACTTTCATAAATCAGCCGGTCTACAAACAACATTTGATTTAGCTGGTGATCCAGCTAGTATCCCGAGCACGCTACAGCCGACACTTATTCGAATTATTCAAGAGTCTATGACAAATGCCAAACGCCACGGACAAGCAACCCTTTGTCATGTGATACTTTCTTGTACCAAAGAAAAAATTACGTTAACGATAAAGGATAATGGATGTGGAATTAGTAAAGTTACGCCTGGTTTTGGTCTAATTAATATGAAAGAACGAATTGAAGAACATGGAGGGACCGTGTTTTTTCAAAGTATTCTTCAAGGAGGGTTCGAGATTGATGTTGAATTACCGTTACACCAGAAACGTTGGATAATAGGAGGGGCCTCATGATTAGAGTATTGATTGCAGACGATCAAGCATTGATTCGTGAAGGATTATCAGCACTACTTAATCTTAGGGAAGAAATAGAGGTAATTGGAATCGCTGAAGATGGTCAAGATGCTTATGAACAGGCGATTCATTTTCAGCCTGATATTGTTTTAATGGATATCCGTATGCCAAAAGTAGATGGAGTGAAAGGGACTCAACTAATTACATCGCAACTACCAAATACCAAAGTCCTAATGTTGACTACATTTAAAGACAGTGAGTTAATATTTCAGGCATTGGAGGAAGGCGCAGCGGGTTACTTATTAAAAGATCTCTCTGTGGATGCTATTGTTAAGGCGATCATGACGGTATTGTCGGGAGGAATGGTCCTTCCCCCGCAGCTAACAGCCGAGATCATTCATGAGCTGAAAAGGAATAAGGAGAATGATGCTTCAACAATACAAATACCTAAACTATTTCATGAACTTTCTCTTCGTGAAGTTGAGGTTCTGCGCCATTTGGGGGAGGGGCGTAATAATAAAGAAATTGCTGCTAGTCTTTATATCACCGAAGGCACGGTCAAGAATCATGTCTCTAACATCATAAGTAAACTGGAAATGCGCGATCGAACTCAGGCTGCCATATTTGCGGTTAGGTACGGAATAACTGTTTTTTAGTCACCATGACTTTCAGCATAGTGAATTAGCCAAAAGGCCTAACGAAGGCCTTTTTTTCATGCGTTACTTTCTATCCGGAGCTCGATGTTCACTAATCCATTATCTTATAAACTGTGGATAAGAGATGAGAAGGAGGGCAAAGAGAATGCGTATTGTTGAAGATTCGACACTATCTGCTCGTAGGGGGAATACATGTCTATTAATACAAATATAAGAAAAGAAAGCATATTAATAGAAAAGAATCTGTTAATAAAAAGAGCAATACTTTATTTAAGTTTTTTTTGTATTTTTATTTTAATTAGTTGGGTGTTTTTATATAACCTACCAAACAGATTTCTATTTTTTAGCTTTTTCCCTCTTTTAGCTAGTTTACTTACTAGAATAGTGACTAAAGATAAATCCCCCTTAATGATAAAACCTAAATTTCGTGAAAACTGGAGAACTTACTTAAAGGTAGCCTTTACACCAGGCATACTGATCTTTGCATCTGCTGTATTGTTTTTTTTGTTATTTCCCAATTACCTAGATTTAAGTACCGAAAAACTCATAGAAACTTATGGACCATTTGGTTTTCCATCAAATCTACCTCATACACTTCAATCTATTTTGGTGATTGGAATAGTAGGAATATTAATTTCACCTTTTATACTCCCGGTGATTATATTTGCGTTCGGTGAAGAAATAGGATGGCGCGGTTATTTTCTGCCATTACTAATGAAACTAATGAAAAAGGAAAAAGCAATTTTGCTTAGTAGTACGCTTTGGGGACTGGGGCATGCTCCCCTTATATATTTGGGTTTTAATTATGGTTCTGACTACTGGTTATCACCGTATTCTGGAATAGTAATGATGACTGTTCTATGTATTGTACTTGGCATATGGTTATCATATGTAACAATAAAGTCGAAAAGTGTAATCCCCGCAAGTATTTTACATGGTTCCGTTAATGTAATAGGAGAGTGGCCAGCACTTGTAGCAATTCCAGGTATTAGTACATTATTAGGACCTAATCTAACAGGTATGATTGGTATGATTGGATTTGTAATAGTAGCCATTTTCCTACTTAAAAAGCTTTCGGCTAATTAATGATATGTTCTAACGCTTAGTTTATAGAAATGAGGAGCTACTTTTAAAGGATGAACTGTTAGCCTTATTAGTGAAATAAGATTCAATTCCTACTATCAAGATGTATAATCCTTACCACTTGTTATTCAAATAACCAGTTTACTTGAACTGAATGAACAATGACTTTTAGCATAGGGTATTAGCCAAAAGGCCTGATGAAGGCCTTTTTTTCGTGCTTTACTTTCTATCTTGCGCTCGATGTATACCAATCCGTTATTTTATAAACTTTGGAGGATAGATGAAGAGGAGGTTAAGAAAATGCTTAAAGTTGAAAATATAAAAAAGTCATTTGATCAAAAAGAAGTTGTAAAGAATGTTTCCTTTTCAGTTGATAAGGGTGAAGCATTTGGTCTGCTCGGACCCAATGGTGCAGGTAAGTCAACGTTAATTTCAATGATCTGCGGGTTGGTTAAGTATGATCAAGGAGACATTTGGATAGATGGTCTATCAGTCAAAAAAAGACCCTTAGAAATCAAAAAGAAAATTGGGATAGTCCCGCAAGAAATTGCCCTCTACCCAACGATATCTGCTCGTGAAAATCTATTATTCTGGGGGAAAATGTATGGTCTAACAAGGGCTGAAACAAAAAGAAAGGCCGAGGAGGTGCTCTCTTTTGTTGGACTTAGTGAGCGGGCAAAAGATAAGATTGAAACGTTTTCTGGCGGCATGAAGAGACGAATTAATATTGGAGCTGCCTTGATGCATGAACCAGAACTGTTGATTATGGATGAACCAACAGTAGGAATCGACCCGCAATCCCGGAATCATATTCTAGAAACGATCAAGGATTTGAATAAAAGTGGTGTTACGATTATTTACACGAGTCACTATATGGCGGAAGTAGAGTATTTATGTGACCGAATTGGGATTATTGATCAGGGAGAAGTGAAGGCGCTCGGAACCCAAAGAGATTTATGCAATCGGTTAGCAAATGGGACGGTTATCGAAATGAAACTAACGAATCTAAATGAGGAGTTCCTTCAATACATTAAACAAATTCATGGTGTTGAAAGAGTGATGATGAAGCCTGATACACATGCAATCGATATTTGTATTAATGAAACGGAAAATCCACTGCCTGAAATTATTACGCTAGCCGTTAACGCAAATATAAAGATAGAAACAATGGAACGAAAAGAACCCAATTTAGAGAGTCTGTTTCTACAACTGACTGGACGCTCTTTACGAGATTAGGAGGGAAGAGATGCAAAGTTTACACATTGCTTGGAATGACGTCAAAATTCGAATGGCTGATCGCAGCGCCCTTATCATGCTGTTATTGCTGCCGCTTGTCCTAACTGCTATTCTCGGTACCGCTTTGAAACCTATTATGAGTAATGAAGACAGTTTCGCAGACACGACTATTGGTTTGTATACGGCTGATAATGATTCACTCGCAAAGGATTTTGAAGAAGTATTGCGAAAACTTGATTTTATTAAAATTAAAACAACCAATAAAGAAGAAAACTTGGGAAAGATGCTGATGGATGGAAAAATTGATGTGGGTCTCTCTATTCCAGCCGCTTGGAGTGAGAATGTAAAGAAAGGGACACTTAAGGAAGTTTGGTTATTCTCAAGTTCTGAAAAAAATTTGAAAGCCTCTGTGATTGAATCCATATTAACTTCATTTGTCAGCCGTGTTCAGAGTGTTTCTCACACGACCAACATTGTTATGTCCGACTTAAGCACTTCACAAGCCATAGCAGCAGAACCAGGAGAAGTTACTGAACTAGCGAGTACGTTACCTGTGGAATTAACCAATCAAGGAAATGAAGTAACGCCAATAACAGATTGGACGATTGGAAAGGAAACCGTCTCAACTATGCAATATTATGCAGCTGCAATGGCTGCAATGTTTCTTCTGTATAACATACCTACTGGTGCAAAATCCTTTATGAAGGAGCGTGAATTAGGTACGCTGTCACGATTAAAGGCCAGCCCTACAAGTGATTGGTCCATCATCTTAGGTAAATTTCTAGGAACATTAGGGTTTGCATGTATCCAATTCCTTCTGTTTATCTTTGGAACCTCCCTCTTTTGTAAAGTGCATTGGGGGGATAATATTGGCCAATTGCTAGCGATGGGAGGGGCCTATGCTGTGGCTGTTTCAGGACTCTCAATGCTTGTCGCCGGACTCATAAAGGAAATGAGAACGGCGGATTTAATTAGCGGAATTGGGATACAAATCCTAGCATTCGCTGGAGGATCCATGCTGCCACTGTCCCAATTTCCAGATATCCTAAAGCGTTTTTCGGACATGGTTCCGAATAAATGGGCACTGTCAGGTTTTTTAGACATCATGGCTGGAGTTAATTGGGTAGAAATACTCCCTGCTATTATCGGTTTGTTTTTAGTAGGAATCGCGGCCATGTTGATTGGAACGTTACGACTCAGAACACGATGAAGGGGGGATAGTAATGAAGAAAATTTGGAGTATATGCGGTATGGAGGTAAAGCTGGTTTTTAGAAACCCGCGAAACTATTTAATTATGTTTGCTATGCCGATTATCTTCACTCTTCTATTTGGAAATGTAATGAATGAAAGTGAAGAGGAAAAGGCAACAATCCTCTATGTTGACCAAGATAAGACTACTTTATCAAATGGATTTATCGACATAATGAGGAAAGATGATTCACTCTTTACATTGGTGGAAACCTCTTCAATGGAAGCTTCACAAAAACTAAAGAAAAAAGAGGCTGATGGTGTCATTCTCATTTCAAAAGGGTTTGGGGAAGAACTGAAAACTGGGATCAAGCCAGAGGTAAGATTTGAAAGAATTCCAGAGTTTGTTTCAAGTCGTACAGTTACAGATTATGTTTCTAATAAGCTTTCAACAATCGTGAATCATGTATCAGCATCGAAAACGTGGAGTGAATATAGCGGTCAAGATTGGCCAGTTATGTTTGAAAAGTTACAAAGGGATGAACAAGTCCAAAATACGTTGATTAAAAGAGTAGATATGAATTCGGACGCAATAAATGAAAAGAATATTTCGGCCAAGGGTTCAGGATTTTGTATCATGTTTTTAATGATTAAGTTATTTACGGTGACAGGAGTTATTATTGAGGCGAAAGGAAACGGTGTTTGGTATCGGTTGTTGACTACTCCTGTTACACGTTTTCAAGTAGCTTCTGGCTATCTGCTTTCCTTTTTTTTAATCGGCTGGATTCAATTTGGTATCTTAATGCTCGCAACAAACCTGCTATTTGATGTTAGCTGGGGAAACCCGCTGCCAGTATTCATTCTCGTTTCTGCTATGATGCTCGCCTTTGTCGGAATTGGGTTAGTCATAGCAACTACTGCCAAAACATTAGAACAGCAATCAGGTATGGCTAGTTTAATTGTGATCCCGACTTGTATGCTATCGGGAGTATATTGGCCATTAGAACTTGAACCAATTTTTATGCAAAGGATAGCTGAACTTTTGCCTCAAACTTGGGCAATGCGGGGCTTCTCAGACATTATTGCAACAGGCACCCTAGAGTCCATCATGACAAGTACGATGATACTTCTTCTCTTCGCAGCCATATTTTTAACTGCAGGAATTAAAAAAATCAGATTGTGACAAGGATTTTTGAATTTTGGTATAAAATACTACATCTTACCCTTGTTTTTTTGTAGAAAAAACGTTCTTTATCAAGATCATTTGACATTACCTATCGTTAGAAAAAACCGGTTCCTTTTTTCCTATGAAAATTACAGTAAGAGGTGCTTTTTTGATTAAATGTGGTATATAATGGTGTTGAATGAAATCTACGGAAGATTTTATGTGTCTATTAGTATGGGAGTTTGGTAGGGTCTGTTTTGGATTCTGGAAAATATAACTTACGGGTGTGAAGCGAATGAAAAAAGGGATTTTGCTGTTGGTGGTAGTGGGGATTTTAGTGTTTAGCGGGGTATGGCTTGGTGTGGAAAATACTGACCTGGTTTTTTCGAAAGAAAAAGAACCAGTGAAGAATAGCACCCTGGTTAAGAAAGAACTAATGCTCATCGATAAAAAGATGAGTGATCCAAAGCTTGTTTTAGTAGACAGTAGAAATGGCAAGGAAATTCAGGTAGTGAAGGCTTCTGAAATACAGGAGGAGCAAGCGGCTAACGATCTGGTTCGGTCGTTGGAAACAAAATATGACCAACCGATGATTCCAGCAAGATTAAGTAGTGATGGTACATTAAAACCAGGTCAGGCACGTATTGTCTTGGAAAAAAAACCACTTTTGGAGGAGCTTAAAAATTTAGGTGCTTTTCAAAGAGAGGTTAATGTACCGATAATTGAATCAGTTCCAAATGTAACAGCAAAGACGGCAGCCAATGTTGACCAAACCCTTTTAGCTTCATATAAGACAAAATTTAATTCATCAGTTACTGGCAGAACGACTAATATTGCTTTATCTGCTAGTGAAATTGACCAAATTATTTTAGGACCTGGGGATCGGTTTTACTATAACTTAATCGTTGGTGAACGGACAGAAGCTAGAGGATATCAAAAGGCAATGGAGATTCTTAATAAAGAATTAGTAGAAGGAATAGGCGGGGGAATCTGTCAGACGTCATCCACGTTATATAATGCTGTAGATCAGGCCGGTTTAGAAATAATTGAACTTAATCATCATTCAAAAGAAGTCGGATATGTACCAAAAGATCGAGATGCAACCGTATCTTATGGCGGAAAAGACTTCAAATTCTTAAACAATAAGGATTACCCTGTACTGCTTAAGGTAATTGTGAATAAAACAATTGGTACCATTGAGGTGCAAGTACGTGCAGCACAGCAAAATGCTGGCTGAATAGAAAGAGGATGACTCATACTGAGTCATCCTCTCATTTTGTCTACAAAAGAGTTCCGGAATGTTTCATTCCGGAACTCTTTGAGTTTTGAAAACTTTTCACCTTGATCTAATCATAAATGAAAGAAAAGTCCAGGGCTTCTTCTTTTTTGCAGACCAAATAGTCTTCGGAACGTCCAATTCATGCTAATCACGTTGAATTAAATGTTTTTTAAAATTTCTATGTTCAAATAAAGTGACTCTAGAAAAAGTCTCTATCTAAAAGGTAAAACAAAGTTGATTGGAACGGAAGGTACGAGACTCCTGCGGGAAAAGCGTGTCTAGGGGAGACCCCGCAGGCGAAAGCTGAGGAGGCTCCCCGACCGCCCGCGGAAAGCGAGTGCCTGAAGAGGAAATCAACATTCAAGTTATACAAGCCATAAAAATAGACAAACTAAGGTTTTCACCCGAGTTTGTCTACAGTTTGAGAGGATGATTCATCCTCTTTTATTTAAATAGTTAATTACGAATAAAAATTCCCTGGCTCTCATAAATGAAAGAATGCTTAAAGTACAGGGGGGGAAATAACTTGAATAAAGAGGGGGCAATATTCTAGTGATTTTCTGCATTCTTAGTTTAAGGAGGCCAGGGAGATAACCTGAACCGGTTATCAAAGAGTTGTGAAGTCGTTATCACAACATATTACTTAGTTGCTTATGTTACCAAGGTCATGAGTTCAATAATGATAGTGAAAATCATTATCAATTAGATTTTCTCTTACTTTTAATAGAATGTCAATAGTGTTTTAAAATTTTTTCAATTGAGAAGGTAAACTATTTAAAAATTCTTACAATAAATGTATGATATAGCATATATACCTACTATTCGAGATTTTAGAGTGACTAAATGAATGCCGAAAAATATTAATGAAACTAGGGTGGAAAAATATGAAGAAAATGATTCCTTTTTTGAAGCCATACCGGCTTTCGATTATGTTGGCACTTTTCCTCATGTTTTTTGAGTTGGGTGTAGAATTACTTCAGCCGTTATTAATAGCAAAAATTATTGATGAAGGTATCCTGCAGGAGGATATGACTGTTGTGATTACATGGGGTGTAGTGATGACTATATTAGCTATTCTTTCTTTCGGGGGGGGACTAATTAACTCCTTTGCTGCCTCACATGTCAGTCAAAGTTTTGGTTTTGATGTACGGACTAAATTGTTTGAAAAGGTTCAAGCTTTTTCATTTACAAATTTAATTAAGTTCCCGACTTCCTCTTTAATTACACGAATGACCACGGATATTACTGTTCTCCAGAATACGGTGTTTATGAGCTTACGAATTATGTTTCGTGCACCCTTATTAGTAGTTGGCGGTGCTTTGATGGCTATGTTTGTTAATTTCAAGCTATCTATCATTTTATTGCTATCTATACCTGTTTTACTATTCTTTTTAATATGGGTGATGCGTAGGGCAGGCAGGTTATTTAAAAACGTTCAGGAAAAACTGGACCATGTAAATGGAGTTATGCGGGAAAACTTAGTCGGTATGCGTTTGATAAAAGCCTTTCTGCGTAGAAGTTATGAGGTAAATCGCTTTAATAAAACAAGTGAGGTACTCAAAAAAAGAACGGTTTCCGCCCTGCGCCTCATTGAAACGACACAGCCAATTCTCTTGTTCCTGATGAATTGTTCAATACTAGTGATTCTTTGGTTAGGACGAAATCAGCTGGCAGCAGGTGAAATTAAAGTGGGGGAGGTCGTCGCTATCGTCAACTATGCGACACGAATAACCGCTTCGTTTTCTGTTTTTTCTTGGTTGATTATGGGGATATCCCGGGCACGTGCGTCTGTTGCAAGGGTTAATGAAGTGTTGGAAACGGAAATTGATTTACTTGATCATGCCGATGATTCAAAGCAAATGATTAATGAGGGAAAAGTGACTTTTGAGAATGTATCCTTTGGGTACCCCAATCAAAAGCCGGTCCTTAACAATCTTAGCTTTACAGTTGAGGGGGGACAGACAGCTGCCATTATTGGAGCAACTGGAGCAGGGAAAACAACTCTATTTCAGTTGATTCCACGTCTTTTTGATGTCGATAGCGGTCGTATACTAATCGATAATCAGGATAGTAAACTATTGAAACTGGATATGCTCCGGCAGCAAATCGGCTATGTACCACAAGAAGCGCTTCTCTTTTCAGGCACTATCAAATCTAACATAGCTTGGGGGAAAGAGGGTGCCTCCATGGAAGAAATTATCCAAGCTGCAAAGGATGCACAAATTCATGAAATGATACTCCAGCTTCCCTTGCAGTATGAAACCGTACTCGGACAAAAGGGTGTTAACTTATCCGGTGGTCAAAAGCAAAGGCTTTCGATTGCTCGGGCTCTTGTAAGGAAACCGAAAATCTTGTTACTTGATGATAGTACTAGCGCGCTTGATTTAAATACTGAATCAAAACTACTTCAAGCTCTGAAAGGTTATCCTTGTACCATTTTCATTATTACACAGAAAGTAAGTACAGCTACGGGGGCTGATACGACATTATTGATCCAAGAAGGCCAACTGCTTGCGCAAGGTACTCATCATTCACTAGCTCAAAAAAACAGCTTGTATCAGCAAATCATCACCTCGCAAATGGGCAGGGAGGAGATTCCGATTGAGTCAAAGTAAAAAGGAGATCACTCATAAGAAAAAAACAAGCAAACGCTTTGCTGCGATAAAACGGATTTGGTTATACCTTGCTGATAATAAAACGTTACTAATGGTTGTACTAGCTATGGTGGTAATCAGTTCAGCATTAGGTCTACTTGGCCCGTTTCTTGTCGGGATGACTATAGATGATTATATTGTGAGTAAAAATGGGAATCATTTCTTGACGCTCCTCCTAAGTTTATTGGTTATTTACTTATTTAACTCACTTTCAACATTTTTACAAAATTATTGGATGATTGGTATTGCACAAGATACGGTATATACCATGCGCAGCCAGTTATTTCGTCATTTACATAAACTTCCAATTACCTTTTTTGACCGTCGTCAACACGGAGAACTGATGAGTCGAGTGACAAATGATATTGAAAATGTCAGCTCAACATTAAATAGTTCGGTCATACAAATATTCTCAAGTTTACTAACACTGGTCGGAACTATTGTCGTGATGCTTTGGCTCAGTCCACTGTTAACCTTACTGACAATGATCATCATACCGCTAATGTTCTTAGGCATGAAATGGATTACGAACCGGACAGGGAAGTTATTCAAGGAGCAGCAGAAGAACATCGGTGAGCTTAATGGTTTTATTGAAGAAACAGTTTCGGGACAGCGGATCGTTAAAACCTTTTCTCAGGAAGACAGAGTGATTAGAGAGTTTAAAGTGCGAAACGAGAAATTGAAGCAATCAGGCTACTTGTCCCAAGCATACTCTGGATTTATTCCTAAAGTAATGAATCTCCTTAATAATTTAAGTTTTGCGATTATTGCAGGGGTAGGCGGTTATTTAGCTTTAAAAGGATTTATTTCAATTGGTACTATCGTCATTTTTACGGAGTATTCTAGACAGTTTACAAGGCCGATTAACGATTTAGCCAATCAATTCAACACCCTTCTATCAGCTATTGCCGGAGCTGAAAGGGTCTTTGAAATAATAGATGAGGAAGAAGAAGACGCGGATGAACTGGATTCCGGAACTCTGGAAGATATCAAGGGGGAAGTTACCTTTGATGAAGTCTCATTCGCATACGAGAAATCAGGTGAGACGATTAAGAATGTTAATTTACAAGTACGAGCCGGTGAAAATGTGGCGCTGGTCGGACCAACAGGAGCTGGGAAAACAACTTTAATCAATTTACTTGCACGTTTTTATGATCCCAACAGCGGGAAGATTTTAATTGACGGCCATGATATCCAACAAGTAAAAAGAAGCAGTCTGCGCAGTCATATGGGGTTTGTCCTCCAAGACTCCTACCTTTTTCAAGGTACTGTTCGAGAGAATATCCGTTATGGCCGCTTGGATGCAACTGATAGTGAAGTAGAGGAAGCCGCTAGACTGGCAAATGCCCATAGTTTTATAGTAAAACTCCCTAACGAATATGAATTTATGTTAAAACAGGACGGCAGCGGGATTAGTCAGGGACAGAAGCAATTGATTTCAATAGCCAGAGCGTTGTTAGCAGATCCGAGCATTTTGATTTTAGATGAGGCGACCAGCAGTATTGATACCATTACTGAGGTGAAAATACAAGAAGCACTGCAACGGCTAATGTATGGCAGAACAAGTTTTGTTATTGCCCATCGGCTTAATACGATACAACAGGCGGATAAGATACTTGTCCTTGAAGAGGGAAAAATCATGGAAAGTGGAACACACGATTCATTATTGAAGGAAAAAGGCTTCTATTACGGTTTATACAATAGTCAGTTAAATCAAGGAAATCAAACAGGTTGATTAAACGATGGTAAAGGATTACCCTTAAAGTAAATCACTCAGTGTAGTTTATTGGAGGTTCTATAATGAGAAAAAAAGCAGAAAATTATTTACCGCTTACTCATACGACGTTTTATATCTTAATTTCTTTGCAAGACCCGCTTCAGGGTTATGGGATTATGCAACGAGTAAAAGAAATGAGCGATGGAGAAGTGACATTGGGTCCAGGTACTCTTTATGGAGCACTTAGTAAACTTGAAAAGGACGGACTCATTGTTAAACAGGAATCGGATCGACGAAAAAGTTATTCACTTTCTGAACTAGGAAGAATGGTCGTCACACTTGAGTATGAACGTTTGAAGAATGTAGTTAAAAAATGTGCAGTATATATAGAAGAATTACAGACTAGTGCTCATAAGTCGGTGTAAATTCTTTGTACTAGAATACGTAAATACGGTCATTAGAACCATGTCCCCATCACAGACGGTTAAATAACAGGCTGTTAGGATAAAATAGGGATAAGAAGAAATAATATAGAAATAGCTTGCACATGTTTATGCAGGCTATTTTCTTGATGAAAAAATTAAATCTTTAGATAATTATGTTTACTGTGATAAACTGAATAATAATACCAAATACTAGTAAATTAGCCGCATGAGCTTAAGAAAGGAACCATTCGTTATGAAAAAGAAAATATGGTTTAATCGCTGGTTTTCAACAGCATACCATTTTATTGAAGCAATAAAAAACAACCCAGATGGAATCGATTTTGAAATTTACGGGACCCATCCAAATCGAAATACAGTCTATTTACATGTATGTGATTATGCAGAGATTGAACCAGAGGTAAATGGTGAAGAATATATTACTTTTTGTCTGGAATTTTGTAAAAAGCATGGAATTGACGTCTTTATTCCTTATCAGCATGCGCTTGAAATTTCTCAAGCAATTTTACGTTTTCAGGAAATCGGGACGAAAGTAATGGTTTGTGAGGATTTTGCCAGTATGGAAACAATCTCTCATAAGGGGAAGCTTTATGAGTCATTTGTAGATAACGGCCTTGGACACTTAGTTCCAGAATATCGGGTTGTACAGAATGCAGCGCAATTTATGGAGGAGTATAAGAGACTCCGCAGTCTTGGTAAGGTTGTGTGTATAAAGCCGGCTGACGGAAGAGGCGGGGAAGGATTTCGGATTATTCGCGATGCAGAGGATACGATTATCGACTTATTTGGCCATATCAGTCATTACATATCGTTTAACGAAGCCTATAAAATTCTCTCGAAGCAAGACAGATTTGAGGAATTAATGGTAATGGAGTACCTGAGTGGATATGAATTTAGTATTGATTGCTTGTCCTATGATGGCCAGCTGCTAGCTGCCGTCCCGCGTAAGAAAGAAGAAGGACGGATCAGACAGCTTGAAGATATTCCCGAACTAATGGAAATAGCGGGGAAAGTGAATGATATTTATCAAATTCCATATGTCTATAATGTGCAAATAAAGTATAACAATGGCCTGCCGAAGCTTCTTGAAATTAATCCGCGTATGTCTGGCGGTCTGCATATATCATCACTTTCAGGTGTCAACTTTGCCTATTTAGCCTTAAAGCTCATGTTGACGGGTGATGCCGATATTGTGAAACCAAATTTACAGGTTAAAGCAACACACGTAGAAAAATCGGTGCTTTTATCTTCATAATGGATGTTAGGCGATAAAGAAAACCCAGCTTCCATTTTGGAAGTATGGGTTTTCTTTTTTTCTATTATTATTACTTTAACAGCAAGGAGATAGTTAGCTAGGAGGAACACGTAATTTACTACCAACGAATGTGTGTCATATGAAACCTTTTGCGTACTTATACGTTATACTTATTAGGAGTAATGGGTAAAGAAAGGGGGGAGCACGTTGGGCGCTTTTGGCCAATATGCTAAGATCAATCCACAACTAATTACCTTTAAAGATAATGAATGGAAGAAACTGATAGATAGTCCGCGTTCTGAACGAGAACATCATCAAATAGATACAGCTGGATTGAGTTTTGGTCAAGTTGCTGCTCGCTTTTTGGGGATTCCCCATGATGAGGATGATTATTATCTTACCTTATATGAGTTGTCACAGAAGCCGAATGTTGAGGTATGGAGTGATAATCTGAATAAAGAAATCGCCCCTCAAATATTTCAATCTCTGCAAAGTGTGCTGCAAGTGAATCAAAGTGAATCACTTTCTGTTAATCGATTTATCGCTTTTATGGAAGGAAGACAGTTGATTCCCTCTCATGAGGATGCATCATTACACCGCTATATCCGAGAAAGCTACGTTGAAGTCTTGAATCAATTTGCATCAAAACATGAGGGCGGGTTAAAGCATCCAGACTTTAGGCGGGTAATTATGGATCTGACAAAATGGGTTTGGAACCATATTAATGACCTGCTTAAAAAAATGGATGATATTCGTGTACCCTGTATCGTCTGGTATGGTGAGGCATCAAAAAGTGAACAGTACTTTTTATTCTTAACAAAATTACTGGGTATTGATTTATTGATTTTCCACCCAAATGGTGAAGATATTTTTAAAGAGTTTGATCCAGCGAAAACGCTCATGGTTGTTCAGGATTTTCCTGTTAAAAAACAGCCTAGACCATTTCCAAAGGCAAAGCCAGTTAGAAAAGCAACAGTGGCATACCAAGCTTCGAAAGAAATTGACCGCATCCTTCATTCAGAAGAAACGCCTATTTTTAAACCATGGCAATATCGATCTCATATACCAGTTTCTATTACGTTGAAAACGACCTATGATGAACTATATTTAATGAGTAAGGAAAGGGCCTTCATACGACCTGGCTTTTATATTGAAGGAAATGAAATTTATATTCCCTCCGTATTTGCCAAAATTTCAGGTGTTTCTGAAAATCGGCGGAACTATTGGGAACGTGTAGAACAATTGAAGGAAGGGGAGCTGTCCTTATTCATTCGATATTTCCCTTTTACCAATAGTATAAAAGCAAATCATAAATACCATTATGATCATGCGCTTAACCGAGAGGGCACGCTTGATCCAGAAAAGATGATTAAAAGTGTCTGGTGGCGGCTGAATCAGCTTCCGACAGGTGTACAGCTTGCCATTGCTGCAGGGATTTCTAGAGTATGTGCTCAACCTAAACTTCTACCTGAGGGTCATGAATCAGTAGAGGATGTTAAACAGTTCTTGTTTACGCAGCTGACTGCTTTGCCGAAATCTGTTGTTACCCTTTTTATGAAGTTTGATTATCCGCAGCAGGTGCCGCGAATTATCCTTTATAATAGTGGAGCAACGGGAGGAATCAGCCGATCTGATGCAGCATTGTTGTTGCTCCTAAACGAGATTGGGATAGATATTTTACTCTTTAATCCTTCTGGATTAAGGGACTTAGAGTTATATATTGATGAGCATGTGTATGATATCCATTTATTAGAGCAGTTTGAGTTCGAATATGAATATCAGGAACCTAAGCTCCCAATCTGGCGCAGGCTATTTCGAAAAGATACATAACTAGTGGTTGCTAGTGAAAAATTAAAAGAAAAGAGGGATTAGTATGGCGAATATGAAGAGTACTGAAATCTTTGATGAAAACACAAATCAGGTGTCCTTAGCAAAAACGGAAGAACTAAAGGTTCAGCTTCGAAACGATCCTGAAGTCGTTCGACTTGCTCAGCAAATTGACGTGAAAAACCAAATGTCTCTTTTAGAATTCGGTAAAGAACCGGCAATGGAAATATCTAAATTCTCGGATCGTATTCTATCAACAATGAAGTCGAGTTCAATGGAAGACTCCAGTGAGCTGCTAAAACAGCTTGGCAAAATAATGGATCGATTCGACAGCAAAGATTTCGCCCCGGAAAAACGAGGTCTCCTATCAAAGTTATTTAATAAAGGGGAAAAAATGATTGATAAAATCTTCGGTAAATATCAATCGATGGGAGGTGAGATTGATAAGGTCTATGTTGAAATATCCAAGTATCAAAATGAAATGGTTTCATCCACACATACGTTAGAAGAATTGTATGAGCAGAATTTTAATTATTATCTAGCACTTGAGAAATATGCTGTAGCTGGAAATGCTAAGGTGGAAGAACTGAAAGCAACTCTTCTCCCTGAATATGAAACACGCGCGGCATCCGGCGATCAAATTGCAGGAATGGAATTAGATACGCTGAGAAATGGTATTGAGGCACTTGAACAACGAGTCTATGATCTTGAAATGGCCAAAATGGTTGCGTTACAGACAGCTCCGCAAATACGTCTTTTACAGCGAGGAAATACCAAACTTATAGGGAAAATAAATTCGGCTTTTGTTACAACTATTCCAATCTTTAAAAACGGACTGATCCAAGCTGTTTCGGCAAAACGTCAAAAGCTTGTGGCTGATTCAATGAGTGAGCTGGATAAACGCACCAATGAAATGCTTATCCGCAATGCCCAAAATATCACTTCCCAAAGTGTGGATATTGCTCGTCTTGCAGGGGCACCGAGCATAAAAATTGAAACCATTGAAGAATCTTGGGGCATTATTATCAAGGGTCTTGAAGAGACAAAACGAATTGAAGAAGAAAATAAACGAACCCGTGAAGAGGGTACGAAACGTTTAATTGAACTAAAAGAAACGTATCAAACAAGGCAGCTGAAGGGTTAGTCATAAGAAAAGTAATTAATATTTGTACAAATAGGCATCAGATGTTACAATAAATATATAATCACGCTGGCGTGAATTTTACAGGGTGGAGAATTCGAGAATTCGAGAGGACGTGAACCTATTGGCAATTTCGTTACAAAAGGGACAGAAAGTAGATCTTACAAAAGGAAGAGCTGGTTTATCTTCTCTTACTGTAGGTCTAGGCTGGGATCCGGTTACAGCTGAAAAGTCGAAAGGGTTATTCGGCGGTTTATTCGGAGGCGGCAGTACAGCGAATGTGGACTGTGATGCTTCTGTACTTATGCTTGATGAAAAAGGTAAGATGCCAAATAAAAACAGCCTGATCTACTTCGGTAATCTAAAAAGTGCCGATAATAGTGTTCGACATTCAGGAGATAATTTAACGGGAGACGGTGATGGGGATGATGAGCAAATCGTCGTTGACCTAAAATCGATTTCTCCATCAATCCATAAACTTGTCTTCGTTGTCAACATCTATTCTTGTGTATCAAGAAAACAAGATTTTGGTATGATTCAAAATGCTTTTATTCGTCTAGTTGATAATTCTAATAATGAAGAATTGATTCACTTCAACTTAACAGAAAACTATTCTGGATTGACTTCATTATTTGTAGGTGAAATTTACCGTCATAATGGTGAATGGAAATTTAACGCAATTGGAGACGGAACAAAAGATACATCCATCTCGGAAATAGCTAATAAATACGTATAAATAAAAATAATAAAAGTGAGGTAATGCAAAATGGCAATTTCTTTAAGTAAAGGACAAAAAGTAGACTTAACAAAATCAAATCCTGGTTTGAAAAATCTTGTTGTCGGTCTTGGCTGGGATACGAATAAGTATGATGGCGGTAACGATTTTGACTTAGATTCATCCGTATTTCTACTTAATGCATCAGGTAAAGTAGCTTCTGAAAAAGATTTTGTTTTCTTTAATAATCTTCAAGGCGGTAATGGTTCTGTTGTTCATACGGGTGATAACCTAACTGGCGCAGGCGACGGAGACGATGAGCAAATCAAAATTGATTTAAGTAAAGTTCCTGCTGAAGTTGAAAAAATTGCATTTACTATTACTATTCATGATGCTGACGCACGCAGCCAAAACTTCGGTCAAGTATCCAACGCATTTGTCCGTGTAGTGAATGAACAAAGTAATGAAGAATTAATTCGTTACGATCTTGGCGAAGATTTCTCTATTGAAACAGCTGTAGTTGTAGCTGAATTATACCGTCATGGCGGCGAATGGAAATTCAATGCTATTGGAAGCGGATATCAAGGTGGACTAGCTTCACTAGTTAATGATTATGGTCTATCAGCAGGCTGAGTATGGTATTCAACGAGACATACACTTTTTAGTTGAGAGGATGAGTTGAATGACTATTTCTTTAGCAAAAGGCCAGAGAATTGATTTAACTAAAACAAATCCAGGACTAACAAAGGCCATTATTGGTTTAGGCTGGGATACAAATCGATACTCAGGCGGTTATGATTTTGACCTTGATGCATCTGCATTTTTAGTTGATGCAAATAATGTTTGTACGCAAGATTTAGATTTTATTTTCTATAATAATTTACAAGACCCTAGCGGAGCTGTTGTGCATACGGGAGATAACCGGACTGGTGAAGGGGATGGAGATGACGAGCAGATTGTCATTGATTTCTCTAAAGTACCTTCTTCAACCCATAAGGTTGCAATCACGGTAACCATTCATGATGCCGACCAACGAAGCCAGAACTTTGGCCAAGTATCCAATGCGTTTGTTCGCGTAGTGAATGCAGATAATAATGAAGAAGTATTGCGCTATGATTTAGGCGAAGACTTCTCCATCGAAACGGCTGTAGTCATTTGTGAATTATATCGCCACGGTACAGAGTGGAAATTCAATGCCATTGGCAGCGGTTTTTCAGGCGGTCTCGGCGCCCTATGCCGTAACTACGGGTTAAGCGTTTAAGAAGTAATGAGTTAAAAAATATTGGTGATACGGTTTGCCTCCCCATAAAGGAGAAAAAGCCCGAAGCATGCAAACTTTAAAGGAGATTTTACATGGACTTTTTTTCAGGAATGATGGAAACATACGGAAAGTTCTTTTCGTGGGAGGCAATCCAACAAGTAATTACGGATCCCTCTGCTTGGGCAGTTATTGGTACATTAATCGTTTTGGAAGGATTACTTTCAGCGGATAATGCCCTTGTCTTGGCAGTTATGGTTAAGCCCCTTCCAAAAGAACAACAGAAAAAGGCATTGTTTTATGGGATTATCGGAGCTTATGTATTCAGATTTATCGCTATTGGCGTCGGGGTCTGGCTCATACAAATTTGGTGGATCAAAATTGCCGGTGGTGGATATCTTCTATGGCTTGCAATCAGTCACTTCCTTAAAAAGCGAAGAGAGAGTGCTGCAGAAGATAATGAAGATGAAGAAAAAGCTCTTAGTAAACAAGGTATATTTATTCGGTTATTCGGTAACTTCTGGGGTACAGTTGCAGCAGTTGAAGTTATGGATATTGCGTTCTCAATTGACTCGGTTATCGCCGCGTTTGGTGTAAGTGATCAGATCTGGGTACTTTTCCTAGGTGGACTGCTTGGAGTATTAATGATGCGTGGTGTTGCTCAAATATTCCTGACACTTATTGAAAAGATTCCAGAACTTGAAGCGACAGCGTTTATCTTAATTGCCATTATTGGTATTAAGATGGTTATGAGCCATTGGTACCATGTAGGTGAATTAGTATTCTTCAGCGTGCTAGTGGGGGTATTCTTGCTTACTTTCCTTATTCATAAGTTTAATGTCCGCAGAGCAAGTGAAGCTTCAAATGAATAAATGAAACGAAAAGGGTGAACACATTTGTGTTTTCCCTTTCGTTTTATTTTAAAGACTTATCCAGTTGCAGTCGCGTGTGTGTCAAAGAGTAAAGGAGATTAATTTATGAGGCATTTTAATTACTTAACCGAGGAAAGTGTTGAAAATATTTTTTATCGGGAACCGATGAATTTTACGAAAGAAAGTCCGAAAGATCTGTTGGCATTATCACTGGGTGCTTCCTTGTATATGCCTGGAACGAGAGCTGCAATTTGTTCTGATATCCTTTCACAAAAACATGCAGGTCTAGTCTCTATGGTCTTAGATCTTGAAGATGCGGTAAGTGATAAAGAGGTTGATCTTGCAGAAAAAAATGTCATAACACAGCTTCATCAACTTTCCGATAGTATTAATTTGGGGATATGTAAAAATGAAGAGATTCCATTGATTTTCATTCGAGTGCGGAGCCATGTTCAGATGAAGAGTGTGGCAGCAAAACTAGGTAAGGCCATAAGTGTGTTAACTGGTTTTGTTTTTCCAAAATTCACGCATAAAAATGGTGTGGACTATTTAGATGCTCTTCACGAAATCAATCAGAAATACTCTATTCATCTTTATGGAATGCCCATTTTAGAATCACCCGAAGTGATTTATAAAGAATCGAGAATGACGGAGTTAATGAGTATTAAAAAGCTTCTTGATGAAAACTTTGCTCTCATTTTAAATGTCCGAATGGGTGCGACCGATTTCTGTGGACTGTTTGGAATCCGCAGGAGCAGCGATTACACGATTTATGATATTTCGGTCGTCAGGGATTGTATCGCTGATATGGTCAATGTTTTTGGCCGTAGTGAGAAAGAGTATATCGTATCCGGTCCAGTATGGGAGTACTTTTATAAGAGTGAGCGTGTCATGAAACCTCAATTAAGAGAAACCCCTTTTGAAAATATATTGGGCAAAGAAGGATTGGCTATTCGGAAAGAAATGATTAATCAATACCTGGATGGACTCATTAAAGAAGTAATGATGGATAAGAATAATGGCCTAATGGGAAAAACGATTATTCATCCGACCCATATAAAACCTGTGCATGCATTTAGTGTGGTTTCTTATGAAGAATACATGGATGCGGTTAGTATTTTAGAGAGTATGGAAAGTGAAGGCGGCGTGTTGAAAAGCCACTTTTCTAACAAAATGAACGAAATGAAGCCTCATTATAATTGGGCGAAAAAAATTCTAAATAAGGCGAAAGTATACGGGGTGTTCCATGAACAGAACTCATACATTGATTTACTCACAGAACAAGAACTTAGCTACATTTAATATTTTAGACGCTTTATCTGTTGACGTCCAAGTGAAAGAAAATGTGTATAACCTTCCACTCGATTTTCTTTTCGGAATGGCTGCACGGAAAAATAAAAAACGAGGCTTCCTATTTGTCAGCAAGATTCTCGGTAAGCATATACCCGTTGCACCTGTGACTTCTTTATTAAGCGGCGCTTTGCTTGCTATCCGTTTAATTGAAGATCTGTATAAGCAGCAAGTACCTAAACGTGATGAGATCATTGAGGCACTGTTAACTGGGAATGGTGAACAGGAATTATACCAGGAACTAATGACAAGTCCATTTGAACTGCCCGAGGAAACCCTATTTATCGGATTTGCAGAGACGGCTACTTCTTTAGGCCAAAGTGTCTTTGATTTATTCGATAACGCAGCTTATATACATACAACTAGAGAACAAGTGCAGGGCGTGGAGTCGGTCGTTAAGTTTGAGGAAGAACATTCTCATGCGACTGCTCAACGTTGTTTTGGGAAAGAAGAACTGTTCAAAAAAAGCGGCCCCATCGTTCTTGTTGACGATGAGATTACGACTGGGAAAACGGCTATTAACATTATCGAAGCTATTCATCGGGAATACCCTCGTGACGAATATATGGTCGTCTCGTTATTAGACTGGCGATCAGAGGAAGATAAAAAAAGATATCGTGAACTTGAGCAAAGACTAGGGATCACGGTCAAGACAGTAACGTTATTAGCTGGGGAGATTACAGTAGAAGGAACGCCTGTTGAAGAAGAGGGTGCCTATGAATATAGTCGTCCATCTGAGGCTGTCTGTGCAGTTGTAGAGAAAATTCATTTGAATCAATTTAATCAGTTTAAACGAATGAAAGATTTGGAGCTCTCCTCGATTTCTAGTAATGGCGATGTTAACCATGTGCCTTATTCAGCTATGACAGGCCGCTTTAATGGCATAGCTTCAGATGACAGGACTGATATTGACTATTATGCCCGTAATGTTGGGGAAGCATTAGGGAAAACGCGTTCTGGTGGCAGGGCTCTATGTCTTGGTACCGGAGAGTTTATGTACTTACCAATGAAAATCGCAGCCTTTATGGGAGAAAATATTTATTTTCAATCAACGACGAGAAGCCCTATTCATCGTGTTGATCAAGAAGGATATGCGGTAAGAAGTGGTTTTTCTTTCTCTTGTCCGGATGACGATCAGATAACGAATTACTTTTATAATATAGAATATGGCAGCTATGATGATATTTATTTATGTATAGAACGCATTGTTCCGGATGAGCAATTATCATCACTGCTTGAAGCTTTACAGGAGGTTGGAGCTAAACGAATATTTGTTGTTATCATGAACGAGGGGGATATGTTCAATGACGGTCAAAAACAATTATCAGCTAACGCCTATGGGAAGTTACCCGGCTGACGATGTAACATTTCTTTTAAAAGACTTAAGTGATGTAATGGAAGAAAGAGGAACAGAAGATCGGGAAGAAGCAATCCAATCAGGTGTTCATTATTCTGAAATGCTTCCAATAGAATATAAACCAACGTCTGAGTATATGGAAGTTTATCGTCATTCATTAGAAGAATATGCCGGTAAGCTAGCGATTGCAGTTGGTGTAGTTGCTGAAGAAATTGTGAGTAAAAAGGGTAAAGATATAGTCCTTGTTTCTCTGGCTAGAGCGGGAACACCAATCGGCATTTTAATTAAGAAGTATTTATCATTCGCATTTGAAATGAATGTCCCTCACTTTAGTGTATCGATTATTCGTGGTAAAGGGATTGATGAACAGGCGATGCGCTATATACTGGAAAATCATCCTGATAAAGAAATTCAATTTATTGATGGCTGGACCGGTAAGGGGGCTATCACTCATGAATTGACTAAAGCATGTAAACAGTTAAATGAGAAGTATGGTGTTACAGTAGATGATAGTCTTGCTGTATTGGCAGATCCGGGATATTGTGTGGATATCTACGGAACCCGGGAGGACTTTTTAATACCAAGTGCTTGTCTAAACTCGACAGTATCTGGTCTTGTGAGCCGAACTGTCCATAACACCAAGTTCATTAAACCTGATGATTTCCATGGTGCTAAGTATTATCAGCATCTCGAAGGGGAAGACGTTTCTAATGACTTTATACAGCGAGTGACCTCGGAATTTCCTAAAGTAGAACAAGGGATTCAGGAACAGCTTAACAAAATAAGAATTGAACATACTGAGCCTAGCTGGATTGGAATGGAAAATATTAAACAAATACAACATGAATTTTCAATTCCTGACATCAATCATATTAAGCCTGGAGTTGGAGAAACGACTAGAGTTTTGCTCCGAAGGGTTCCTTGGAAAATTCTTGTCCAAGATAAAAATGATCCACGCCTAAAACATATAATGCTATTAGCTAAGGACCGCTCTGTACCTATTGAAGAATATAAGAATATGTCTTATACTTGCTGCGGATTAATTAAGACAATAAGGAGCTAAACGACATATGATATTTGCCAGCGATCTAGATCAAACAATGATCTATTCAAAACGAGCTTTTCGGCTAAAAGAAGGAACCATTGAACCTCCTATTCGTTTAATCGAAACCTATGAAGGCCGTGAAATTTCGTTTATGACTAGTGCGGCAATTGAATTGCTAAAAGAAGTACATGAAAAAATGACTTTTTTACCAGTAACGACCCGTACTATTAAACAATTTCAACGAATTACGTTGTTTCAAGAAGAAATTATTCCTGATATGGCCGTGACGAGTAACGGCGGGAATATTCTTGTAAAAGGCCAAGCAGATCAGGACTGGCAGCGATTAATTAGACGCAAGATGAAAGAAAGCTCTATGTCACCGGAAGACTTGAAAATGCAGTTTAGTGAACTTGCTCATGATAACTGGATTCTTTCGGAGCGTACTGCTGATGAGTTATTTCATTATTATATAATTGATCAGGCAGCGGCACCGCTTGATGAGTTGAAGGATTTTGAGAAAGCAGCAGCAGAAGCAGGATGGAAAATGTCTCTTCAAGGACGGAAGCTCTACTTTGTGCCGATGCCAGTGAATAAATGGGATGCTGTTGCGCATATTAAAGAGAAAATGGGGAAAACGTTTGTTGCTGCGGCTGGAGATTCTCTTCTTGATTTATGTATGCTTGAGGTTGCGGACCTTCCTATTGCCCCTCTGCACGGAGAGTTAAATGAGGCTGCACTTGGCAACACTATACTACGAACTGAGAACCGTGGTCTGCTGGCTGCAGAAGATATCCTAAAGCAGGTGTTAGCGGCTTATGAGAAGAATAAAAAAATATGCGCATCGTAATCATTTATTGATAAACTATATTACAGAGGAAGGTGACTTCTGTGATTAATTTATTTAAACAACAGCCTAACTTAGATGATAAAAATATACTTAGTTCAAGCGATGCTTGTTCAGAATGGGGAATAGAAGCTTCTACGCTGCGTAAGCGTATTGGTGATTTTCCCTATGGAACGATTCGTAAATTCGGCACATCCTGGGTCGTCACCAGAGAAGGGATGTATGCGGTATTCGGAGAAAAACGAATTAATAGAAGTTATTTTAGCTGGAAAAAAAGAGAGTAAGTAGAAAAAAGATTGTAGAGGATTCCTCTACAATCTTTTTTTTAAGTCTTAAAGAGTATCAAGAAAGAAATTCATCAGGATTTAATCCTAATTCAAAGCAAATCTCTCTAACTACGCGTTGTTCATTAGGATCAAAATTACCGTCTGCGTAACCAATTGCAATACAATAGCGGGCTACGAGGCGCGCAACTTCAGGTTTAGATTTAATTCTTCCTAGTGCTTTAAAAGCGTCTGCTCGTCCAATAATTTGATCTCTTTCAATCTTCTGTACAAAAAGATTAAATTGAGAAAGGACTTTCTGGTTATCGAAGACGCGTAATTCTTCACTTTGAGTGACAAATTCAGTCATCTTTTGGCGTTCAGAAGCGTCAAGTTGTCCATCAGCCATTGCCACTAATGCGCATGCGGCAACAACAGCATCCATAGTATCTTGACTCTTGAAACGGGTAAAGACTTCCTGGGCTTTTCGTTTTTGCTGCACAGCCCATTCTGTATAATCTGTTTGAGATGGAGACCACTTATTTCCACAGCTATTGCACGAGAAATTGATTTTCCCTTTTCCAATAAAACCACCTAATAATCCGACAGGTCCAAGAATTAACCCGCCAACTGCTGCTTTTCCCAAACCAAACCCTTTTTTCCCTGTAGTAACGTTAGTAGATTGGCAGCGGGTACAGCGAATTTCATCACCGCCATATGTACCTGTTGCACCTTGAGTGTTCGTTAACGTTTGAGGAGGACCTGAATTAAACGCGGCAGGCGGGTTATAATTCTGGCTAGGCTGTTGGAAGTTCGAATGCTGTTGAGTTGGCTGCTGATAATTCTGCTGCTGAATTGGAGGAGGTGTTGGTGCTGGTGCATCATCAACCGTCACACCGAAATTGCGGCATAAGGCATTGAGGCCTCCTTGGAATCCACTAGCGATAGCATTAAATTTCCATTCGCCATTATGACGATAGAGTTCAGCAGCTACGATGGCTGTTTCAACAGTGAAGTCTTGTCCAAGATTAAATCGAATGAGTTCTTCGTTTGTTTCCGCATTGACTACTCTGACATAAGCATTAGACACTTGTCCGAAATTTTGATTTTTTAAATGTGCATCATGAATAGTAATGGAAAAGGCTATTCGCTGAATTTGGGCTGGTACTTGTCCAACATTTATTCGAATTTGTTCGTCATCATCAGCCCCTGCGCCTGTACGATTATCTCCGCTGTACTGGATGGATCCATTTCCGCCAGAGGGATTGTTATAGAATACAAAGTCAAGGTCACTTTGCACTTTTCCATCAACACCTGTTAAGAAAGCGGATGCATCTAGATCATAACTACCACCAAACTGATTAACATCCCATCCTAGTCCTACAATTACACTTTGTAATCCTGGATGTGACTTGGTAAGGTCTACTTTTTGACCTTTGCTAAGGGTAACCCCCATAAATATTCACTCCTTACTAAATTTTAATAGGAATTTAGATCCACTTGCAGGTAACAAACGTAAGTGGATTAAATCCTGCTGTTACCTTTATTGTACCTGATTTTCAGGTCCTTGTAATTTATTTGTACTAGCAAATTTCTTTTGCAGCCAAGCGGTTGTAGTTCGCCAATCTAACATAAATGACAGCTCCGTTATAGTAGGTTATACAATGGGGAATTACGATACTTTATCACTAGTTATGTTAGGTTATCTTACTAATAAATAAAATATTCTAAAAATTCGTTGATTTTTTAGTCCTTTCGGTATATGATAATAAACATCACATATTAATGTTATATAAACTAACATAAAGAAAAGAGGGGGATGGGTTTATGCAAGCAGCAGATACGGTATTTATGTTTTTGGCAACAATGATGGTTTGGATTATGACACCAGGAATTGCACTTTTTTATGGGGGAATGGTAAAAAGTAAAAATGTCTTGAATACGGCTATGCATAGTTTTATGCCGATGGCGGTGATATCAATTCTGTGGGTGCTTGTGGGATACTCCTTATCTTTTTCACCGGGCAACTCATTTATTGGAGGATTTGAATGGATGGGTCTTAATAATGTAGGGTTTGAACCAGGACCTTATAGTGAGACAATTCCACATAATTTATTCATGTTATTTCAAATGACTTTTGCGGTTTTAACAGTTTCCATTATTGCAGGCGGAATCGCTGAACGTATGAAGTTTTCAGCATTCTTACTTTTCACAATCTTATGGTCGTTAATTGTTTATGCTCCAATTGCTCACTGGGTTTGGGGAGGCGGCTGGTTAGCTCAACTGGGTGCTTTAGATTTTGCGGGAGGAAACGTCGTTCATATTTCTTCTGGTGTAGCAGGTCTTGTATTAGCGATCATGCTTGGGAAACGGAAAGGTAAATCGGAAAGTGCGCCGCATAATCTGCCTTTAACATTTCTTGGAGCAGCGCTAATCTGGTTTGGGTGGTATGGATTTAACGTTGGAAGTGCTCTTTCTATTAATGAAGTCGCTATGAATGTTTTTGTGAATACAGCGGTCGCAGCAGCAGCCGGTATCATTGGATGGTTGTTAGTTGAATATATTGTAAACAAAAAGCCAACGATGTTAGGTGCACTATCTGGGGCAATTGCGGGTCTTGTAGCGATAACGCCAGCATGTGGATTCGTAACCACACCATCATCCATTCTAATTGGAGGTATCGGTGGGGCGGTTTGTTTCTGGGGCGTTTCCTATCTGAAAAGCAAGCTTGGTTATGACGATGCATTAGATGCTTTTGGTCTGCATGGAATCGGCGGAACATGGGGCGGTATCGCTACAGGTTTGTTCGCTACAACTAAAGTAAATGAAGCAGGAGCAGATGGCTTATTTGCAGGAGATTTCAATTTACTTTGGAAACAGCTCGTTGCTATTATTGCTACTTATATTTTCGTAGCTGTACTAACCTTTGTTATTGCTAAGCTGGTTGGTTTTGTAACCTCTCTACGGGTTAACGAAGAAGATGAAACAATGGGCTTAGATTTAACGCTTCATGGTGAAAAAGCATATCACGAATCATTATAGACGATAAGGGGTGTTCGTATGGGAGAGCTACTAACGAAAATTGAGATTATCACAAAAACAGATAAGTTTGATGCCTTTAAACAAGAAATGGCGAAAATAGGCGTTAGTGGAATTACCGTTTCAAATGTTTTAGGTACAGGGCTGCAAAAAGGATATGTTGAGACTTATAGAGGTGTCAAACGTGAAATTACTCTACACGATCGGCTTAAAATAGAAATTGTTGTCTGTGAGGTACCTGTTGCTGACGTGGTGAGTATTGCCAGTAAACTATTCAAAACAGGAAAACCAGGAGACGGCAAAATCTTTATTTATGAATTAGGCAATGTAATAAATATCAGAACGGGTTCAGAAGGGCATGCTGCACTTAAAAATGAACCTGTATAAAGGAAGAGGAGGAAAATAAAAAATGGGAAAGTTGGCACAAATGGTGTGGGCAAAAAAGGAAGAAATCATTAACGTATTGATTTTGGAGAATGTCTATCAGCCGGCCGACCGAACTTTTTTATCTAACCTTCCATTGGCAAATCTAGAAAAATTGCAAAGTGAAAAGGAAAATAAAATTAAATAGACATCATAAAAACCGCTTTCCTCTCAGGAAGGTGGTTTTTATTGTTATAGTATAAGGAGGGAATTATTACATATCGAATCAGCATGCTGGATTTAGAGGGTTTTTTCAATATGTAAACATTTTTCTATGTCAAACACAGTCGAAATTATGTAGAATAGTGTTGAGCTTTAGAAATGCGACGTGGTTTTTCCTCTACCGCCCTTTAAAAAGCAGCGAGATATACGAAATTATAAATCAGGGGTGTATTACACAAATGGATCGATTTACAGTTTCTTCTGTTATGAATGTTATCGGGGATTTCTTTCCCAAAGAAACTTCGATTGCGGTTTCTAATGACAGAGAATTTATATATTACCAGCCAAGTAAAAAAGTAGACTTGGGAATTAAGCCAGGAGACAATATAAATGAAGATACTGTTACGTATAAAGCCTTAGCTGCTCAGCAAAAAGTGGCTGAGTTTATTGATAATAATGCATTTGGTACTCCATATTACGGGATGTCAGTACCTATTTTTGAAGGCGTTTTTCCAAAGGGCTGTGTGACAGCGATTATGCCTTCTAAACCATATCTTCTTTCAAGTACGTTCCTTACGATTAAAACAGATGAGTCATGGGTTCCGGTGCCTTTCGAAGAAATTATCTTCTTAGAAGCACAAAACAGAAAAACAAGAATTCAATCAGGAAGAGGAAAAGGTTCGCATAAGTTGAATCTAAGTGAATTAGAACTTATCCTTCCAACTGAACAATTTATCCGCGTTCACCGTTCATATATTGTGAATGTGAATTTTATTGCTGAAATTTTACCTGATTTTCACTCAACCTTCTTACTGATTATGAAAAATCAGACGAAGATACAAGTTAGTCAGACATACGCCAGCCAATTCCGAAGAGCATTAGGATTTTAAAAGTAATTTGTTGTTTATGTATGGAATATTCTTCTTTATCCCTCATTTAAGGCTTTTCAGTCATTTTCGAATGTCTAATTGTGACGAAATTGTTACAATTATAAGAAAAAAGCGAATGGGGGAACGTTATATGAACGAAAGCGTTTTCAATTTAGTACGAAACGAAAATCTTCAAGATAAAATTGTTACTGCTGAAGAAGCAGCTTTGTGGATAGAGCATGACATGACCTTAGGATTAAGCGGATTTACACGTGCTGGTGATGCAAAGGCTATTCCAATGGCTCTTGTTGAGCGTGCCAAACGTGAAAAAAGTCTTTTTAAAGTGAATGTTTTCACGGGGGCTTCTTTAGGCCCTGAAGTTGACCACTTTATGGCTGAAGCTGGAATCATAAATAAACGTCTTCCCTTTCAAGCGGACAGCAGTATGCGAAGTAAAATCAATTCAGGGGATGTAGTGTATATTGATCAGCATCTTTCGCATACGGCTGAATTAATTCGTAATGAAGTTCTCGAGGAAATTGATTTTGCTATTATAGAGGCCTTAGCCATTACCGAAGATGGAATGATTATTCCTACAACTTCTTTAGGAAACTCGGCCATCTTCGCTCAACGTGCAAAAAATATTATTATTGAATTAAACGTTTCACATTCTGGATCTTTAGAAGGAATCCACGATGTGTATTTACCTGCTAAACAAGGTGAACGCGAACCAATCCCATTGACAAAGGTTGATGACCGCATTGGAACCATCGGGATACCTGTAGATATTGAAAAAATAAAAGGGGTTGTCGTCACCTTCCAGCCTGATGCATCATCTACTATTGTTCCTCCTGATGAAGAAACGCAAGAGATTGCAGATCATTTGTTAACGTTACTTCGTGAAGAAATAAAAGCTGGCAGATTGACAGAAAAACTGGCTCCGCTTCAATCAGGAATAGGCTCAGTTGCTAATGCGGTTTTCCATGGTTTTTTAGATTCGGAATTTACCGAGTTAGAAGTGTATTCAGAGGTCTTGCAGGACGCTGTATTTGATTTATTGGATGCTGGAAAGGTAAAATTTGCCTCAGGATGCTCCATTACCTTGTCTGAGGAAAAAGGACATCAGGTTTATCAAAACCTTGATCAATACCGAGATAAGCTCGTCTTGCGGCCGCAGGAAATATCAAATTCTCCTGAAATCATTCGCCGTTTAGGCTTGATTTCAATTAATACAGCAGTTGAATGTGATATTTATGGGAATGTTAATTCCACACATATTTGCGGAACAAAAATGATGAATGGGATTGGCGGCTCTGGTGACTTTGCCCGTAATGCTGGTCTGAGCATTTTTGTGACAAAATCTATCGCCAAGCATGGTGCCGTTTCAAGCATTGTTCCATTTGCCTCACATGTAGACCATACCGAACATGATGTAGATGTAATCATAACAGAACAAGGCTATGCAGATTTGCGCGGGCTTTCGCCTAGAGAGCGGGTTCATGTTATCATTAACAACTGTTCGCATCCCATGTATCGTAAACAACTTCTGGATTATTTTGAAGAAGCACTTGAAAGAGGGGGTCAAACACCGCATGTATTAGAAAAGGCCTTCTCGTGGCATACTAATTTCGCTAAAAATGGAACCATGCTGCAAGAAGAAGGTCAATTGACTGGCAAACACTAATAAGCGGTTGAAAGCTACAGCAGGTGCTGTGGCTTTTTTTATGGATTTATTTGACAATAGTTGGTTTTATATGTAAAGTTTTAATTAACCAATGGTTAATTAAAAGGAGAATAATATGACACCAAGAAAAGTAGTAGAAAATGAATTAACAAGAGAAATAATCTTGGATACAGCAAGAACTCTTTTTGCTGATACGGGCTATCAACATGTATCAATGAGGAAGATCGCAACCGAGTTAGGCTACTCCCATGGTGCACTCTATTATCATTTTCGAAATAAAGCAGAAATTTTTTATGCCATTATCTTAAAAGATTTTGAGTTACTAGACACAGAATTACAGAGTGTTTTCAAAATGAAAGGAACAGATCTTGAAAAAGGGAGACAGGTTTTGCTTAGCTTTATAAAATTCGGTATGGATCATCCAAATCATTATGAATTAATGTTTTTAACGAAAGATAAAGAAGTGAAGAGCTATTTAAAACAAGAACCGAATAAAAGCTATGAACGATTTGCTAAAACGATCCATCAGCTTACTGAGCAGAAGGCAGGTCCTAAAGAGATATGGTTTGTCCTGTTATCCGTTCATGGATTTGTAACAGTCCACAGCCGTAACGATCAAACATATGACGAAGTTAAAGGACTGGCTGAAACACATGTGAATTTGATTTTGAAGGCTGTTTTAGCCTGATTCATCGTTTTGTTTACTATTGACCAGTGGTTAATTAAAGAGCGGGAGATGAGGGAATGAAAAAGGTCATCGTTTTAGGAGCAACCGGAGGTATGGGAAGTGCACTTGTAAATGAACTAGTTGATAAAGGAATCGCTGTAACGGCATTTGCCAGAAATAAGACCAGGTTAGAGAAAATGTTTGGTCACTATGAACAAATACAGATAATTTCCGGGGATGTGTTTAATCTGAAGCAATTAACAGATGCGGTTGAAAATATGGATGTGATTTTTCATGCTGTAAATATTCCATACCAGGAATGGGCGGAGAAGCAACCGCTGTTAATGGCTAATATTTTAAAAGCGGCAAAAAAAACTGGGGCGAAGCTCGCGCTCGTAGATAATATATATGCTTATGGCAGAAGTGAGGGGGCGCCAATAAATGAGCATCACGAAAAAAATCCTCATACGAAGAAAGGGAAAATTCGTTTACGGCTCGAACAAATGGCGAAGGAATCAGAAGTACCCTTATTCATCGCTCATTTTCCAGACTTTTATGGTCCAAATGGGAACAGCCTGCTCAATTACACTTTCGAAAATATGGTGAAAAACAAACGAGCGATGTTCATTGGGAACCAGGAACTTGCAAGGGAATATATCTATATCCCAGATGGAGCAAAGGCAATGGTTGAATTAGCCATGAAAAATCGCTTTGATGGTGGAAACTGGAACATTACTGGATCAGGCGTAATCACTGGGAAGGAAATTATCGAGATTGCAAGAGAGCACCTTGGATACACCAAGCGTGTGTCAACAGCTGGCATAAATGTATTCAGGTTGTTAGGGATCTTCGATAAATTCATGGCGGAATGTAAAGAAATGTTGTATTTAACTGACGAGGCTGTCATTTTGGATGGGAAAAAGTATGAAAAAGCGATGGGGCACTTGCCTAAAACAAGTTATGTACAGGGCATAGAATCTACACTGAAGAGCATCAAAACAAAGTATTCCTAAAAAATTTCAATTCTTTCACTTTCACTGAGTAATTTTATTTGGAATGAAATAACTAGTGGTTTCCCATCAAGATTCGTGAAATACCTCCTTAAATCTGTGCTGAAAAGGAAAGAGTATCATTTTTGAAAAAAACAAACTAAGGAGATATACCCTTGGGGGTAATTTTTGTCTAATGAATGGCCTCAGACGGGAATAGTGGTTCTCTAAACGGGAATATGCCCATCGCAGACGGGATTAACGATGTGCCAGACGGAAATATGCCTATCACAGACGGGAATATCTAGTTTATGTCCATCAAAATAGAAGGAATACCCCCCGGATCTGCACTGAAAAAAGTCTAAGAAGTCTATACTCCCATCGCATAATTTTCCAATCATAGAGATAACCCAAAAAACCCCTCAGAGCAGCATAGCTCTGAGGGGTTTTTCTCTACACTTATTCGCCGTAGCTTTCGATTAAATTGGTTATATGCGCATACGCTCCACCGGCAAGTAAGGCTGCGGTGACAAGGACAGCTTCCGCGAGTTCTTCCTTAGTAGCACCTTGTTTATCCGCATTCTTAGTATGAACATCAATGCAATATGGGCATTGTGTTGCATGAGCGACTGCAACAGCAATAATTTCTTTGAATTTAGCGGTTAAGGTACCTGCTTTCATCGCGGCTGCACTGAATTGAGAATAGGCAGCAAATCCTTCAGGTGCGGCTGCTTTTAATTGATCAAGGTTTTTCAAATTGGATCGATTGTAAAGTGCATCATTTGCATCGGTATCAAGGGCGTTTGACATATGAGTGCTGTGTGTAACCGCACTGCCTGCTTCCAAGCCGGATACAACAAATACGGCTTCAACGAGTTCTTCGAGCGTTGCTCCTTCGGCTTTGGCACTGTTCGTGTGAATATCAATACAATATGGACATTCTGTTACATGAGCAATTGCAACGGCAATAATTTCTTTTTCTTTTCGGCTTAACGCACCTTCTTTTAATACTGTGGAATTGAACTCAGCAAAAGCATGTAGTTGTTCAGGAGCCAAATTCTTAATCCTGTTTAAATGCACTAAATGTTCTTTTTGATATAAGCTCTTAGTCATGATTCATCCTCCTCTTAGGGATTTATAATCCTAGTGAAATATATTTCACTTCCAAGTACTCTTCAATTCCATGATGACCGCCTTCGCGTCCGAGACCGCTTTGTTTGAATCCTCCGAATGGTGCCTGTGGAGTAGAGGGAATTCCATCATTTAAGCCAATAATGCCATATTCAAGAGCTTCAGTCACTCGGATTCCACGGCTGATGTTTTCAGTAAATACATAAGCTGCAAGTCCGTAGATAGAGTTATTTGCACGTTCAATCGCCTCTTCTTCTGTTTTAAAAGAAGCTATAGGAGCAAGGGGTCCGAATGTTTCATCCTTCATACAGAGCATACTATCATCGATATTAGAGATAATGGTCGGCTCGATAAAGAAGCCTCCCTTAGACTTACCGCCAGCTTCAAGTTTTGCACCTTTATTGAGTGCATCATCAATCTGACTCATGACTTTATCAACAGCATCTTGGTTGATAAGCGGTCCAATATCTACGCCCTCATCTAGTCCATTGCCAACCTTAAGTGTACGTACTTGTTTGGTCAATTTCTCAATAAATCCTTCATAAATCGACTCATGGACATACACACGATTTGAGCAGACACAGGTTTGTCCGGCGTTTCTGAACTTCGAACTGATGACTCCTTCTACAGCTTTATCTAGATCTGCATCTTCAAGTACGATAACAGGGGCATGTCCTCCAAGTTCAAGAGAAATTTTCTTAACAGTATCAGCTGAGCCCTTCATTAACTCCTTACCAACTTCAGTAGAACCGGTGAAGGTAAGCTTCCGAACACGGCTGTCTTCTAGCCAAGTATTTCCGATTTCAGAAGATTTGCCTGTTACGATATTGATGACACCTTTTGGAATGCCTGCTTGATCAGCTAGTTCTACCATCTTTAAGGCTGTTAGAGGGGTTAAACCAGCAGGCTTGACAAGAACGGTACATCCGGCTGCAAGTGCAGGTCCCACTTTGCGGGTAATCATGGCCGCTGGGAAATTCCAAGGTGTAATAGCAGCCACAACGCCTACAGGCTGTTTTATAACGAATAAGCGTTTATTCGTTTGAGAAGAAGGGATGGTTTCCCCATAAATGCGTTTGCCTTCTTCCGCATACCAGGATAAAAAACCATTGGCATAAGTCATTTCACCAATTGCTTCCTTTAAAGGTTTACCTTGTTCGAGCGTCATTACACGTGCAATTTCATCTTTATGTTCATTTATTAAGTGATGCCATTTCCAAATAAGGTCTGACCGTTCATAAACAGACAATGCAGACCAGCCTTTTAAGGCTTGGAATGCCGCATCAGCAGCTTTTTTAGCTTCCGCTGTGCCGCCATTTGGAACTGTACCGACAACCTCACCGTTTGCAGGGTTTTTTACTTCGATTTTGTCCAGATTGAAATCAGACCATTCTCCATTTACGTACATTCCATAGTCTTTCATTTAAAAACCTCCAGTCAATCGATTTTATTAGCAAACTGTTCTCCTAAAAGTATAATCAATAATCCAGATTTACTTAAATCTTATGCCTGTGATAATCAAAAATTTAGAAAATAGGGGGATTCCCCCGAAACAATAGGGAGTTTCCCTGATATGGAAGTTAGGAGGCAGCAATTAGAATGAAGATATAGAAAGAAAAGACCGGAGTTATGAAAGAGGGGGAAGAATTATGAACCACCAAACAGTCATTCCAGGAAAGAAAGAACAAACAATCAATCAGGCATTTGCCTCGAACTTTGCCAAATCGATGTTTCTTACCATCCTTGGTCTGTTCATCCTTACATTTATAGGAACAAGAATGTTTACACATATAGATTTAAACCTATACGGATATATGGTAGGTACTATTGTTTTTATTGGAGGCTTTTTTTATCGCTTTATTGCTTGGGGAGAACGGCCGCCTACTAAGATTCTGATCAAAAAAGGAATGAAGCTGTTATTTAAAAAATCAACGCCTGCAACCACTGTCAATCATCTAGTCACTTATAAATTCATTTGGAACCGCGGAATCTACCGTTGGCTGCAGCATGTCTTGATGGGCGGAGGTACTATTCTTTCTTGTTTCGTTACGTTTCCGCTTGTATTTGGCTGGATGTACTTCACGATGGACGAGAATGGCATGTACAACATCATCATGATTGGTGTAAATGTTCTAACGGTCCCTGCTGATGGTATCATTGCAAATCTATCCTACAACGCACTTAACATAACAGCAACAATGGTTATTCTTGGAGTATGTATGGCTCTTTATCGTCGATTGAAAAATAACCAAGCTCGTGCTGAACAAAAATTTATGTATGATTTCTTGCCTTTATATTTATTACTATTCGTCTCTATTACGGGTCTTACTTTAACTTTCATGAATGTCGTTCTTCATGGTTTTGGTCATTCAGTTATGTCTTTAATCCATCAGTATTCGGTCATCATTACGTTAATCTATCTTCCTTTTGGAAAACTGGCACACATTCCATTTAGACCACTTAGTATCTTTGCTAAAAATTATCGAGAGCATTACGGTCATCAGTCCATGAAGGAATGTAAGGTATGCGGAGAGTCATTCGTATCGGTTGAACAATCGAATGATGTAATTGATGTTCTAGGCATTAACCAGATCGATTTTAAACAGGACGAGGGCTTTCATCTGGCTGAATTATGTCTCCCTTGCAGAAGAAAATACCGAATTGCTCAATTTTCAGGAGCGCCTACTCACCAATTAAAAGTCAAGGAGGCTAATCAAAATGCAAAAGGATAAGTCAAGTAAGATAGCGAATGTCATCCATCCAAATGAAAAACTAGTTAAAACGCATTGCAGCTATTGCGGTATGCAATGCGGCATGAACTTGAGAGTAAATACAGTCTCCAATAAAATTGTGGGGGTTGAGCCTAGATATGATTGGCCGGTAACACTCGGGAAAATGTGCCCAAAAGGGGTGACTGCTTATCAGCAGACAAACCATTCAGATCGGTTACTAAAACCACTTATTCGTGATGATGCCTCTTTAAAAGGAACAAAAGAAGGGTTCCGAGAAGCAAGCTGGGAAGAGGCCTATGACCTTATAATCACTAAATTTAAAGAACTCCAAACTAATTACGGAAAAGATTCACTTTCAGTATACAGTGGAGTCTCCATGACAAATGAAAAATGTTATTTGACAGGTAAGTTTGCTCGGGTGGGACTTCAAACACGTTATATTGATTATAATGGACGGTTCTGTATGTCTAGTGCAGCCGGCGGATTCCTTCGTTCGTTCGGAGTAGATAGAGGATCGACGCTTCCTTGGACAGATATTCATGAAACAGATTGTATTTTTATGGCTGGTTCAAATACAGCTGAGTGTCATCCAACATCAATGTTTCGGGTCTGGTCAGTCCAAGAGCGCGGTGGTTATTTAATCGTTGTTGATCCAAGAGAAACACCGATTGCCAGAAGAGCAGATGTTCATTTGGATCTAAAGCCAGGTACAGATTTAGCTCTGGCAAACGGGATCTTGAACTTACTGATCCAAAACAACTATACGGATGAACATTTTATTAAGAACCATACTAATGGCTTTGAAGAAACGAAAGAATTAGTGAAATTATTCACTCCTGAATATACAAGTAAAATTACAGGTGTTGATCCAGAAAAAATTATCCGAGCTGCAGAATTATATGGGAAAGCACCAAATGCAATCGTCATGTTTGCAAGAGGAATTGAACAACAGATTAAAGGCGTTGATAATGTTTCTGGCTATACAAACATGGCATTGATAACTGGAAAAATCGGACGTCCTAAGTCAGGTGTTGCAACGCTGACTGGACAGGGAAATGGACAGGGCGGCCGAGAACATGGACAAAAAGCTGATGCACTTCCCGGCTACCGTAAGATAGCTAATCCTGAACATGTAAAGGAAGTAAGTGCATTTTGGGGAATAGATCCATCCGAGATGCCAAAGCCAGGTGTTTCTGCATATGAGATGTTTGGTTTAATGGAAGAAAAAACAATTCGGGGTTTATATCTGCTCTGCTCGAACCCAGCTGTATCCGCTCCAAATTTAAATTATGTTAGAAAAGTAATGAAGGAACTGGATTTTATGGTTTGCGCTGATTTTTATCTCTCTGAGTCATGTGAATTTGCCGATGTGGTATTGCCGACGACAACATGGTCAGAGGATGAAGGAACCGTAACTAATTTAGAAGGAAGAATTATAAAAATCAATAAAGCGCAGGAGCCTGTAGGTGAGTCTAAGCCGGATTGGCAAATTCAAATTGAGCTTGCAGAAAGGCTAGGGAGAGGGAAATACTTTTCTCATCTGAAAACAGCAAGAGATGTAGCGGCTGAATTTCGCGGCGCATCCAAAGGCGGCTATGCCGATTACTTCGGTGCAACCTGGGATAAAATTGACAAACAGGATGGAGTATTCTGGCCGTGTAAGAGTGAAGATGATCCTGGTACACCGCATATGTTCCTTGATAAGAAATTTTATCATCCCGATGGAAAAGCAAAAATCTGTGCCCTTCCATATCGGCCGCCAGCTGAAGAGCCAGATGAGATGTATCCGCTGCGTCTAACGACAGGGCGTGTCGTCTACCACTATTTATCTGGTAATCAGACTCGAAGAATTAAATTTCTTAATGACATGTGTCCAGAACCATTTATAGAAGTTCATCCAGAAAAAGCGGTTGAATATGGCATTGAACATGACGAAACCATTCGCCTTTATACAAGACGCGGGCAAGCCTTTTATAAGGTGAAGATTACTGAAGCGATTCGTAAAGATACGGTTTTCGTTCCCTATTCTTTTGGTCATGATGAGTCTATTAATCTACTGACTATTGATGCGCTTGACCCTATTTCAAGGATGCCGGAGTTTAAGGCCTGTGCGGCACAAATAGAAAAATTAGAAATAAAGAAGGTGCTTTAAGTGAAGCAACGTCTATATATAGAGCTTGAGAATTGTATTGGCTGCCGGGCTTGCCTGGCTGCCTGCACCCAGTGCGGCGGGCACGAAGAACGCAATCGAAACTATGTGTATGATGTGAATCCTTTCGTGAATCGTCAAACAATGCCTTTAATGTGTCTTCATTGCGTGAACCCTGCTTGTGCGAGAAGTTGTCCTGCTCAAGCCATTCAAATTCATGAAACCGGAGCTGTTTTATCCGCGCTGGTTGAAAAATGTATTGGTTGTCAGAACTGTACGATAGCTTGTCCTTATGGAATACCAAAATTTGATACAGAACAAAACCTAATGTATAAATGTGACCTTTGTATTGATCGGACAAAAGATGGGATTCCCCCAATGTGTGCCAGTGTGTGTCCAACTAACACTTTGCAATGGCTTACTGAGGAAGAAATCGAAATGAAGCAAAAGCAATTTAATCTTGATAACGGAAAATGGACCGCGAGCATGAAGTTGGAAGGGGAAACAAATGTACGTGTAAACCTCCCTGGAATCCTGCAAGGCGTGACTAAACTATTTTAGGAGGGAGCAGTTACAATGGAAAAGAACAACAGGTTCCCCTTTGAAGAAGATAATTATACACACAATATTAATCGTAATAATGAAAGGAAACTAGATCGGCGCGGGTTCATGAAAACCTTGGCGGGTGCGGCAGGCGTATTCGCTGTATCCTCTCTTCCTTGGGGGGGACTCGCTGCAAAGGAACTAATGGGTCTTGGCGAAAAGGAATATCCGCATCAGAAAATAACGGATATAGCTGCCATTCCTATTGGTGATTCCGTAGAGTTCGCTTTCCCTGGAGAACATGATAGTGCGCTGTTAATCAGACTGGGTGAGAATAAATTCGTAGCTTACCAGAATGCCTGCACACATCTTCGGTGTCCAGTTTATTGGGTCAAAGCTGAGGGAGAAATGATTTGTCCCTGCCATCACGGGAAGTTTGACGTGAAAACAGGAGAACCTACAGCAGGACCACCAAGGCGTCCACTTCCAGAAATAATGGTGAAAGTGGAGAAGGGAGCCGTCTATGCGGTGAAGGTAAAGCGCTATGAAGGCTAAAAATATGAGATTTATTTTAATGTGTATGGTTTTATTCTTAAATATTATTTTCACACAAAAAATGGTCCATCAATATTTCTATGAAAACTATAAAAACGCTTTAATCTATTGTGCGTTAAATCTCGTGGTCTTTCCTGCAGCCTTATTTTTGTATAAATATGATGTAAAGAAGCTGAAGGGGGCAGATTGAGGATGATGAATAATGAAACCTATCTTGATTTCTGCTTTATCAGAAAGAGTGCCGGTCATTTTCAAAGTGAGATTAACTGCATACTTCAGGAACTCTTCGAAGGGAAACCACTGAATTGGTATCTCGAGGAAAAGATGGAGAACGGATCAGATATCGTTATTGCCGAAGTAAAGGGTATGAGCAGCTGGACATCTGAAGAAGAAACGTTTGCTTACCTTGATACAAAAGGAACGGCTCAATTTTGGGAATATCTTCAAGGTTATCAGCTTCATATCTATCCGGCTAAAGGATGTGGAACCTGTGGCAGCCATTGATATCCAATCCATTCAGCAATTTGTTTCGGTGCCAGTTTCCGTGGCTATTCAGTCTAGTGATGGAGAGCAAGCTCAATTTGTCAAAAAAACAATCGAAAAAATTGAATGGTGTCCAGAACTTACACATATCCGAATATACTTTGACCATTTTAATTTTTTTGCGATACCTGCTTCAAGCGAGACGATGCAAACTGATTGTCAATGGTCAGCGTTTGATGCGGAGGGACAATTATTCTACCTAATCCGAAAGGAAAGTGTTAATCATGATTAAGAAAATTCAACTGCCGCTGCAAACAATGAATTTGGTTGTAGGGTTTATGATCTGGGTGCTGCTTTCATCCTTACTTCCATTTATTAAAGAGGACATAGCGATCCCTCCAGAGCAGCTTGCTTGGGTAACCGCCATCCCTGTTGTTCTTGGTTCCATTTTGCGTGTTCCCCTTGGTTACTACGCAAATCAAATTGGTGCACGTATCATTTTCTTAATAAGTTTTGTGCTCTTATTCTTTCCTATCTATTATATAAGTGTGGCAGATTCATTTATCGATTTATTAATTGGAGGGTTGTTCTTAGGGCTTGGGGGAGCAGTATTCTCTGTGGGTGTTACCTCAGTTCCTAAATATTATCCGAAAGAAAAGCATGGCTTTGTAAATGGAATATATGGAGCAGGTAATATCGGTACTGCAATTAGTACGTTTGCCGCACCGGTCGTAGCAACCAAAATAGGATGGAGTGCTACTGTTCAGCTTTATATGATTCTACTTGGGATATTCGTAATTCTTAACTTTTTCCTTGGTGATAAGCACGAAGTGAAGGTCAAGACACCACTAATGGTTCAAATAAAAAGTGTCTATAAAAATGAAAAGTTATGGCTTTTGAGTCTATTCTATTTTATTACCTTTGGTTCCTTTGTTGCATTCACTGTCTATCTTCCCAACTTTTTAGTCATGAATTTCGAACTGGAAAAGGTTGATGCAGGATTACGTACAGCTGGGTTCATTGCTGTTGCAACCGTTATGCGACCAATTGGAGGTTGGCTGGCTGATCGAATTCAACCACTTATTCTGTTAATGTATGTATTTACAGGATTTAGCTTATTCGGAGTTCTTTTATCCTTCTCCCCGACTATCATGTGGTATTCAGTTGGATGTATCGGAATTGCCTTTTGTTCAGGAATGGGAAATGGAGTCATTTTTAAATTAGTACCGGGATATTTTCAAAAGCAAGCTGGTATTGCAAACGGGATTGTATCAGCTATGGGTGGTCTGGGCGGTTTCTTTCCCCCGCTTATCCTGGCCTTCTTATTCAGTTTAACAGGACATTATGCAATAGGCTTTATGGCATTATCTGAAGTGGCGCTTGCCAGCCTAGTGCTCGTCATTTGGATGCACTTCCAAGAAAGACTTGCGTTGACAAAGGAAGTGGTCAATGCAACTGGAGAAGGGCTGCTAGTTACCGACAAAAGTGGTAAAATTATAATGACAAACCCAGCATTCACTAAGCTTACAGGCTACAGTGAGAAAGAGGTTATCGGTCAAAACCCTAGTATGATGCAATCTGGCAAGCAATCGCCGGAGTTTTATAAAGAAATGTGGAAAACGATTCAAGAAGAAGGATATTGGCAAGGAGAAATTTGGAATCAACGCAAAGATGGGCAGAACTACTTGGAATGGCTTACAATCAGTGCGATAAAAGACGATGCAGGTGAAATTAAGCAGTATGCTGGTCTACTTAGTGATATAACAGATTACAAAAAAATAAATATAACGAATTAAGAATAAGAGTGTGATGGGGCTGAAGGTTTCTTTGGCGCTGTCACCTTTTTTCTGTATTAAACAAACTGCAGACTAATAGGAGGCACCACCATGGAAGGAATTCCTGTTACAAAAAGTATCAGTTCATATATTATTCAGTCTCAAGATGAAGAAATTAAACGAATAGCGCTGGAACTCCATGAAGGTGTCGGCCAAACACTTTATAGCCTGTATACGGGCCTGCAGTATATCGAGATGGGAATAGAACAACCAGGAATGAAGGCTTATCTTCAGGAAATGCAGCAAACAATGGAAAGAACGATTAAAGAAATTCAGATGCTGTCAGTTGAACTCCATCCACCTACTCTTTCTTTAGGTTTAGTGTCTGCGATAAAGAGCTATGTAAGATTATATACGTCTACCTATGGAATTGTAGTGAAAGTTGAATCAATTGGAGAAGAAAAGATCCTGCCTGAACAAAATAAAATTGCGATCTTCCGTGTTTGCCAAGAAGCATTAATTAATATTGCAAAGTATGCAGATATAGATTCGGCTTCTATCCAGCTCGACTGGAGGGAAGATGACATAAAAGTGGTAATTGTAGATCACGGACAAGGGTTTAACGTGAAGAAAGTGTTAAGAGAAAATCTGTCCTCAGGGTTGGGAGCTATGCAGGAAAGGATGCTTTTGGCGGGAGGGACATGTGACATTGCTTCCGCACAAGGAAAAGGAACGAGTATACTGATTGACATGCCCTTATAAAAAGATCGGGGAAAAGGGAGAGGGTAAATTGTGATTAACGTACTTCTAGTAGATGACCATGCAGTAGTCAGAATGGGGTTAACCATGTTGTTAAATTCTCATGATGACCTTGAAGTAGTGGGGGAAGCATCTGAAGGAAATGAAGGAATACAAAAAGCATTAGAGTTAAATCCAGATGTAATTGTCATGGATTTAAGTATGCCGCATGGCAAAGATGGTTTGTCGGCTACCTCCGAGTTAAAAAAATTGCTGCCGAAGGTGACCATCTTAATCCTTACTATGCATGATGATGAAGAATACTTATTCAGGGCCATACAAGCTGGGGCATCTGGCTGTATTTTAAAGAGTGCTCCTCACCATGAATTGGTTACGGCTATTCGTTCCGTTGCAGCGGGTGATGCTTATCTTCATCCTTCTGCAACTAAGCGGCTGATGGAAGAATACATGGGTACGATTCAAAAAGGTGGAGTAGACACTTACAGCCTGCTGTCTGATCGTGAAAAGGAAGTACTCGCATTAATTGCAAAAGGCTTTTCTAATAAAGAAATCGCTGAGCAGCTCATTATTAGTGTGAAAACAGTAGAAAACCACAAAGGACACGTGATGGAAAAACTCCAAATGAAAAAAAGACCTGAATTAGTCGCTTATGCATTAAAAAAGGGGCTGCTTGGATATGGAATATAGGGGAAATGACGCAGAAATGGATCAACCTACGTTTTCGGATATTTTAGATGTTTGTCACGAGATGCGTGCGGAATTAAACTGTGATTTTGCAGCCATAGCCATACAAGATGAGGTAGGCACAGATATAAAATGGCCTTATGCATCTGGAAACAGAAATGAAAAGTATAAGAGAATTACGGTCCGTTATGGAAAGGGAATTGCCGGAAAAGTGATTTCGACTGGCCGGCCTATGATGATATCCGACCTTTCAAACGATAAAAGTAGTATGGTTTTAGAACATCCGATTATGCTGGCAGAACAGTTGCTTTCAGCTTATTCAGTACCTCTACTTATAAATGGAACGGCAAAAGGGGCATTATTAGCTGGGAATAGAAGCAGTCATCTTTTTACCGAGAATGAACAAAACAGCATATCTAAGTATGTGAACAAGCTGGAGGTAATGTTTAATTCCAATCATTCACTTTAAGCAGGAGGTCAGTAAATGAACAACTTTGACATTAAAAAAAGGCCTATGTTGCCTGGTTCTAGTGAAGAAACGATCCTGGTTAATCAATCAGGCATTGTTATCTATATGAATAACGAAGCAATTAATTATTTCGGTTATGAATCGGGATATTGTGTATATATCCAAGAACTGATTCCTGATATTAAGCTTGGTGAAATTGAAGAGGGTTATGTCCTGCAGTTCTATGGAAAACATCGGGAAGGGTATACTTTTCCATTGTTTTTAAAAGTGAATAGCTTCATTTCAAATAATAAGCAATATTTCCTTTTTATCATACATAATGTGAGAGATCAGTCGAAAATGGACAAAGAACTCTCACAGCCATTAAATGAATTGATTGATTTGAAATATGCAATAGATGAGGCAGCTATTGTGGCCATTACTGATCACAAGGGTGTGATTCTCTATGTCAATGAGCAGTTTTGCAGTATTTCACAATATACTGCAAATGAATTAATTGGCCGGGATCATCGCATGATTAATTCAGGGTATCACAGTCAAGAGTTTATGAGTGATTTATGGCGTACGATCAGCAGCGGCAAAGTTTGGCGTGGAGAACTACGGAATAAAGCAAAAGATGGTAGTTACTATTGGGTGGATACAACCATTGTACCCTTCATGAACGAAAAGAATAAACCCTATCAATTTCTGGCGATTCGGCAGGATGTGACGGACCATAAACGAGTCGTTGAAGAATTACAGACATCGATCAAAGAATTAAGTGATTTAAAGTTAGCCCTGGATGAGTCATCAATCGTGGCCATCACTAATTCAAAGGGAAAGATCACGTATGTAAATGATCAATTTTGTCAGATATCTAAGTTTTCGAAACAAGAATTGCTAGGAAAAGACCATCGAATCATTAATTCGAACTACCATTCAAAGACATTTTTTCAAAACCTATGGGAGAAGATTTCTAATGGTCAGGTCTGGAAGGGTGAACTTCGAAATAAAGCAAAGGATGGGACTATTTATTGGGTAGATACCACTATTGTTCCATTCATGAATGAGGAAGGTATTCCCTATCAATACTTAGCCATTCGCTACGAAATTACAGAGAGAAAGCGAGTAGAAGAAGAATTACAGCGAATGATGACGAGAATTATTGATGTACAGGAAGAAGAAAGGAAGGTATTGTCTAGAAACCTCCATGATGGAATTGGACAAAATCTCTATAGTCATTTAATTACGATCAGCCGCCTTCAAGCTGAGATTGACCATCCACTGCTGCAGCAAATGCATGATGAGACATCTAACCTAATTAAGGATGTGCGAGAGATATCTTGGGAGCTTCGTCCATCCGTTCTAGACGACCTTGGTTTGTTGCCGGCAATTCGATCATATTTAGTGCGGTATGCAGAGTTTTACGAAATCGATGTTGAATTTGAATGTGGACTTTTAACAAGGCTAGACAGCAATGCTGAACTAACAATCTACCGAATTATCCAGGAGGCCCTTACTAATATCCGAAAATATGCGTATGTCGATAAAGCAAAAGTAATCATGAGGGAAGAAGCAAATCATATTCGGGTACTTATAGAAGACAATGGTCAGGGATTTGATCATAAATCAAATTCTTCGGGAGTAGGGATATTTAGCATGGAAGAAAGAGCTAAATCTGCTGGAGGATTGCTCGAAATCTATTCTGCACCTATGAAAGGAACTAAGATTGTATTAGAATTGCCAAAGAGTAGTTTATCATGATAGCTTCTTCTAACACCACCACCCGTTTTAGGGTGGTGGTTCGTTAATTTTCATATGGTTTAATGATTCCATAGAGGGTCTCAATGACAGGTAGTTTTAGGCCTGCCATTGAAGCAAGTCTAAGTGCACCGCCTTGCAGATGTTCTACTTCAAGCGTTAAAAATTTTCTCCTGTCCTGATGCATGGATGATGTTGATTCATCGGGAAGGTCAGACAGCTGCTGGATGCTTTGAGATATTTGGTTGTCCGAGATTTCTATATCATACGCTGCTGCTAATTGCTGCATCTCGATAAACACTTTTTTCAGCAGGCTGAAGGTTTCTGGGTAATGACGGATGGTTCCGATGTTCAGATTGGCCGCTGTAGTGACACCGGAAAAGGCATTAATGAATAAGTATTTCTGCCAGATCCTTCTGAGTATCTGGGTAGAATGTTGAGCATCCATAATCGCTTGATCAGAGATATGCTCTATTTGAACACATAGTTCTTGCTGGGAGGGATGAAGGGGTCCGAATACTAAATCATGCTGTGTACTGGAATGAACAACATGTCCTCTTTCGTTAAGAGTGGCAATAATATAAGCTGACCCGCCTATAACAGCTTCTTCGCCAAACATTTGTTGGAGAATATGAATATGTTCCAGACCATTTAAAATGGGGAGAATTTTTGCTCCCTTTTCTACTAAGTTGTGTAAAGCAGGGAGTGTTCCTTCGAGATGATGGCCTTTTACAGCAAGCAGGATTAAGTCTGGGTGTTCAATTTCTTCAACATTCTCCGTGTAATCGATCTCATGAAATAGATAATTGCCATGCGGGCTAGTTACATATAAGCCCTCCTCAGCGATTTGACGGGCTCGACGTTCTCTTACCAAGAACTGAACGTGTTGTCCTGATTCTTGCCATCTAGCTCCATAATAAACTCCTAATGCGCCAGCACCAATAATGACAATATTCATATTTTCCCCTTTCCTTAAATAAGGTAGAAGTTCACTGTAATTATATCATTATCTAAATATTTAGAAAACTAATTAAGGCAGAGAAAAAGACTCAGAAACCTATCCGAGTCTGGAATCTATTATTTATAAACTCTAATTTTAACAGTTTTAACTCCCCATTTAATAGCTTTTGCTTTTGAAGAGATAAAGACATCAATTTTATTTCCTTTAATTGAGCTCCCTTTATCTGCAGCAACTGCGTAGCCATATCCTTCAACGTAAACTTTTGTTCCCAAAGGTATTTTCTTAGGATCAACTGAGATTGCTTTTATGGATGGGTTCTTTTTCAAATTAAGTCCAGTAGCTGTAATGCCGCTGCAGCCTTTACAACTTGCTGTATAGGCAGTAGCTTTAACGGTCATTGTCTTGTAAGCTTTAGAAGAAGCCTTTTTTACAGTCGTCTTTTTCTTAGCTGAGGTAGAGGTCTTTTTAACTTTTAAAACTTGCTTTATTTTTATATGATCTGTTTTAAGCTGATTCCAGCTTTTTATCTGCTTAACGGTTATGTTATGGTTTTGGGCAATCTTCCAAAGAGTGTCACCTGATTTTACTTTATATGTATTGCTACTAGCCGATGCAACGCCGGAAATACCGAATACTAGAAAAAAGGCTGCAGTCATAGACAATATTAGTTTTTTCAAAAGTCGAGTCTCCTTTGTTTTTGAATCGTAGGTATAGAATACCAGCTCTGTGTAACAACTGTGTTTCAAGGTAGGCGTATTTATATTACAAAATAGAGTCATTTAGTTGCATTTTGTAATATAACAGAGTATTTCGTAAGTTGCATAGATTAAAAGTGTAGAAAAATAAACTGGGTAATTGGAACTTATTTTACAAAAAACGCATGAAATAGGACTGCTATTAAACGTTTCTGAAAACTATTACTAGATTGAGCCTACAAATGAGGATCCCTTTTATTACAGAAAAAATATAAAGAATGATAATCAGATAGTCTACGGAGCGTTGATTGAGGTTTAGTTAGGTAGCGGGTATTCTTTAGTCGAGGTGAAAAATATGGATTACAGCAAGATTGGAAAGTTGATTTTGACTCTTCGTAGAGAAAAAATGATGACACAAAAAGATGTTGCCGAAGCTATTAACATAAGCGACAAGACCATTTCTAAATGGGAGCGAGGATTAGGATGTCCCGATGTGTCTTTGCTTGGTGATCTTTCCAGTATATTAGGTGTGAATATTGAAAAGATTTTATTAGGCGATTTAGAGCCTAATGATGCAGAAGGAGGAAATATGAAACGAATTAAATTTTATGTATGTTCTAATTGCGGTAATGTTATGAACAGTTTAGGTGAAGCTGATCTATCCTGTTGTGGGAGGAAGTTGGAGGCGCTTATTGCACAGAAGGAGAATGAAGAACACGCGATAACTGTCGAAGAAATTGACAATGAGTATTACTTAACCATACAGCATGAAATGACGAAAACACATTTTATATCGTTCGTTGCCTATGTTGGGTGGGATAGGGTACTTTTAGTAAAGCTTTATCCAGAACAAAATCCAGAAGTACGCATTCCTAAAATGAAAGGCGGCAGCTTTTATATCTATTGTAATCAACATGGTCTATGGAAGAAAGAGAAAAAATGAAACGAAAGAGCACTGCGCTTAAAAAATGGCTCTCGCATTAGAGAGCTATTCAGTTTGTAGACAAAAGAAGATTGGAATTAAAAAATTCTCCCTATAGAAATACTTCGGCGTCTACCTCTAATACATATCTTTCACCAAGCCATAAATGAAAGTGAAATCAATGGCCGCCTTCATTTTGCGAAGCGAATAGTTAGATGGAACCGGTTGATGTAATATAACATTTCAAAGGAGTCTCGCTGAATAGAATCATGTTTAGAAAACATCCTCATCACCTCCGTTTTAATCCTTCTGTTTTCAAACAAAGTGACTCGAGGATCTAAAAGGTAAAACAAAGTTGATTGGAACGGAAAGTACGAGACTCCTGCGGGAAAAGCGTGTCTAGGGGGAGACCCCGCGGAAAGCGAGTGCCTGGAGTGGAAATCAATGTTCATGTTATACAAACCATAAAAATAGACAAACTAAGGTTTTCACCCGAGTTTGTCTACAGTCTGAATGGCTCTCGTATTAGAGAGCCATGCTTTATTAGCCTATGTTTTTTTTATTTGTGCGTAAATGAACAAACTCGTTGGCAAAGTCTATGAGCATTTGTTGATAGTCCTGTACGGAATCAAGAATGACATATTCACGGTCACCATGCCAATTGGCTCCACTCGGTCCAAACTCAATGGATGGAATGTCGTAGGCTGAAAAGAAAACAGTATCTGCTGAACCATGTTGTCCAAAGACTCGAGCATTATCGTTTGTGATATTCTCAATAACAGGTTTTAACAAAGAGATAAATGGTTCGTTTTCTTTCGTTTTCACCGGTATCCCAAACATTTTCATTGTGACTTTCCCATCTGTAATGGATTGGATCTGCTCAATGATGTCATCCTTATTTTGCGTAGGTAGGTAGCGGATATCGAGACTCATTAAGCATTTACCAGGAACCTTATTGTAAACTTCACCTGCATGCAGCTTGGCTAGGTTAATAGAAGGAGAGCGGTAGAGGTCTGAACTTTCGGAAGCAAATGGAAGGGTACGTATTTTTTCATAAATCTCATAAGACTTCTCAATAGCGTTAACCCCTTCCCATGGTCTGCTGCCATGAGCAGGCATGCCGTCTATTTCTATATCAAGTTGTAAGACACCCTTAGCTTGAAGGCCAATACCAAGTTGAGTCGGTTCAGCACAGATGACAAAGTCACCCCGATAGCCGTTTTTAGCTAAATACCCAGAACAATTAAGTCCTCCAATTTCTTCATCCGATACAATTTGCAGTTGGATCCGGACACGAAGGTCTTGCTTTTGCAATTCAGCGAATGCGCACATCATTGCAGCAACACCAGCCTTCATATCAGCTGTTCCTCGGCCATAAAGCTTTCCATCTTCCTCATAAGGAATAAATTGATCAGGATTTCCGCTGACAACATCAACATGACCGTTTAAAATAATGGTTTTATCACCTTGTCCAAGTTCAGAAACAAGCATTTTGTACCCATTATTCGTTAGTACATTCACAGATAATCCTTGTTCTGAAAGCCACTTAGAGCAGAATTCAACTGCTTCATTTGCTCCATCCTTTGTGGAACTGTTAATCGAAACCAAATCTTTAAGTAAATCAGTAAGCATAAAAAAAATTACCTCCTGTGTTTATCTTGTCGTATTGTATCTATACCCACTAGGTACTCAAACATTCATGTTTTTACAAGATTAAGATGAAATTGCGGATGGGTATAAGATGAACGTTCGTTTTTTGACGAATTTTCTTTCTGAATAACAGGTTATTTTTTCTGGACCTGGGGTATTTAAAGACAGAGAAACAGATACATCACTTTTTTTTAGGAGGATGATCAAGATGGATAAACGTGTAGTTGGAGTATATGAAAACGGTGAAGAAGCAATTCGCGCAGTTGAAGATTTGAAAGCTCAGGGCTATAGCCGTGATGATATTTCGGTCGTAGCTAAAGACCGTGATGAAGTGAAAACTGTAAATGCAGAAACTGGTACGAAAACGGAAGAAGGTCTTGCGGCTGGTGCTGCAACAGGTGGAATCCTTGGTGGAACAGCCGGGTTATTAGCTGGAATTGGTGCATTAGCTATTCCAGGAATCGGGCCGGTTCTAGCGGCTGGACCAATTGCAGCAACACTTGCAGGAGCAGCTGTTGGTGCCGGAACTGGCGGTCTTGCAGGAGCATTGATTGGAATGGGAATTCCTGAAGCTGAAGCTGGGCACTATGAAACAGAGGTAAAATCCGGAAAGCTATTAATCTTAGTTGATCCTCATGCACCAAAACATGGTGCTGAATATGCTGAGCCTAGAGTGAATGTAGGAGCACGTAATGATACTCTTGACACTCAACGTGATCCAATTAATAGTCCAATCGACCGCACAAAAAATTTCCGTAACTAACTATAGTTAATTAGACAATAAAAAAACTGGGCATGGTGTATTCCATGTCCAGTTTTTTTATCGTTCATATAAATCTAAATACCTATGTGCATTTAAATGAATCTGACGTTGGTATTGGATGAATTCTTCTCGAATGTGTGATACAAAATACGAGTTATTCCTGTATTACTAGCCAGTTTTTCGACATTTATATTTTACTTTGTTTCATCTAGGTTACGAATGAAATAGAAATGAGAGCGTAAATTAGGAATGAAACAAGAAAAAAATACATCTTTATGACTAGAAGGAAAATAAAGGGTTACAGCATCATCTTCTCGAACATGAAGAATAAATAGACATGGAGGGGTGATGAATTCTTGATTAAAAAAATTAAATGGTGTCTTGCATTATTGCTTATTACCATGTTTGCAGCGTTTCCATATTTACATACTGACAAGGAGTCGGTTTATGCGCTGGATGAGTCAGGGAAATTAGGTCAACAGATAACGAATGCCCTTAACACACCAAAATTGGAAGGGGCACTTGCAGGAGTCAGTATTCGAGATGGATCGAGCGGTGAAATTATATTTGAGAAAGGAGCAGACACTCGATTGCGTCCGGCTTCTAATCAAAAGTTATTAACAGCCGCTGCGGCATTAGAAACACTCGGGAAGGATTATCGGTTTAAAACAGAGGTATATACTGATGGAAACAAACATGGAAAGGTCCTTAACGGAAATATTTACATAAAGGGTGAGGGAGATCCAACCCTGTTAAAAAGTGATTTTGATCAATTAGCAGCTGAAGTAAAGAAAAGCGGCATTAAGCTGATTAATGGAAACGTGATTGCCGATGATACTTGGTATGATGATGAACGTTATTCAGAGGATCTTAGCTGGATGGATGAAGCAGAGTATTATGGAGCGGCTGTATCGCCTTTAACCGCTTCACCCAATGAAGATTTTGATACAGGAACTGTAATAGTTGAGGTGAACCCGGCTAACGTGTCAGGTAAGGATGCCTCAATCAACGTTGTTCCTAAAACTGATTATGTAAAGATTATTAATCATGCAAAAACAGTGGCAGCAGATGGGAAAAAAGATATTGAAATCACACGCGAGCATGGCAGCAATACGATTACGATTGAGGGGACTATACCACTGCAAGCAAGTAAGACAAGGCAATGGGTGGCCGTATGGGAGCCAACTGGCTACGCCTTGGATTTATTTAAGCAATCGTTGAACGAACAAGGAATCAAGGTTACAGGGAAAGCGAAGATCGGACAGATTTCAAAGAAAGCTACCGTACTCGTAAGTCACAGCTCAATGCCGTTATCGGAACTGCTCGTGCCTTTTATGAAGCTTAGCAATAATGGCCATGCAGAAATGCTTGTTAAGGAAATGGGGAAGGTTCGCTTTGGGGAAGGCAGTTGGGAAAAGGGTTTAGAGGTAATGGAAAACACGTTGAAAACATTCGATGTAAATATAAATTCACTAATGATGCGTGATGGTTCTGGTATTTCTCATGTGAATTTGGTTCCAGCTAATGAATTATCAAAGCTCTTGTTCGCGGTTCAAGGAAAGTCATGGTTTCCGGTATATGTAAATTCCCTTCCACTTGCAGGAAACAGTGAACGGTTAATAGGGGGGACATTAAGAAATCGTATGAAGGAAACCCCAGCAGCTGGCAATGTACAAGCAAAAACAGGGACAATCACCTCGGTAAGTTCCTTATCAGGCTATGTCACGAATAAAAAAGGGGAAAAGTTAATATTTTCTATTCTTTTAAATAATTTTGTAGACGAAGAGGGAATTACGAAGATACAAGATGATATAGCTGTTATACTCGCAAATCAATAACTAGGAGCCGGCCGATATGTTGGCCGGCTTTTCTTTATAACATCATCTTTCTAATATTTTTGGGTATCATGACAACCTTCGTTTCCAAATCAACAGGCTTAAAGTCTGAATCGATACATTCCTCCCAATACTGTAGATGAAGCTGGTCAATTTCATGTGCGGAGTTGGTTACTTCTATACCATCCTCGCCTTGGACTGAATACCAATACAAAAATTCCTCACCCTCCAAAACCTCTCGGAAGATGGTTTCTACATACATTTTCTCATCTTCAAGCGTCAACAGGACTTGATCCATATGCTCATTCAGCAAATCCATCCACTTATCTAATTCCGCTGTTTTTCCATTTTTAACTTTAAATCGGGTTAGTTCCACTAACATAGGTATCATCCTTTTTTTAGTATTACTTTTGAAAAGAGAATTATTAAATTAATAATTCTAAAAATAAAGAAAATCTTAGTTAAAGATATTTTACCTAATGAAAGAATAGGTTACTATGAATTTAGTAATTATTACAAATTACAGTGAGGGCGGATTGTATGGTGAAAATTCCTGTTAGTGTACAGTCAGTTTTAAATGAATACATGACATTACTTAATGAACGATTACCAAATACCCTTGTGGGCCTTTATTTGCATGGTTCTATTGCATTGAATGCCTTTGTAGAAAATTCCAGCGATATTGATTTTTTGACGATCATTAATCATCGTTTGGCCACATCTGAAGCAGCGATTTTATATGAGATTCATCAGTCGATTGCTAGAAACAGCAAGCCAGATATGGATGGGTATTACCTGATACAAGAGGAGATTGGCAGTCAAGCAGAAGGTCTTTATTATAACGGAGGACAACTACAAGACAAAACAGTCATAAACCCAGTGACATGGTGGATTCTGAAAAATAAAGGAATTCCTGTTTTAGGAGAAGAGTTGAATTTTGCAGTCGATAGAATGGACTTGCTTTCCTATGTATCTGAGAATATGAATACCTATTGGGCAAACCGAATTAGAAAGATTGAGGATAGTGACCCACTACTCCTGCTGCCAAAGGAATTTCTTAATGAAGAAATCCAATGGTCCATTTTAGGGATACTACGTCAATATTACACACTGAGAGAGCATGATATCATTTCAAAGCTGGGTGCAGGGGAATATGCTTTAAAGCATATTCCAGAAGAATGGCACCACATCATTAATGAAGCAATCCAAATCAGGAAAGGTACGGGGAAGACATTTTTTGAATCTGAGAAAAAACGTTTAAATACAGCTTCATTATTAATGGAATACATATTGAAGGAAAGTACCATAAGGGATATTTGAGGAGAAAACATCTCTTAAATCTATTGGAATGGGAAGAGAGACAAGAGGGATTTCGAGCTGAGCGTTTTGTCCCTCATGTTTATGACAGGAAATTCCTTGCCACATTTTTAACCAATGATTCGCATAATCAATTACTACAATCGAAATGGTGTTTGTCGTAAAGTATGCTAGAACGTTGAAAAATCGGCAGTTTATCATTGTCCAAAGATTGAAGAGTATGGCCATGATCGAATTCATTATCATGGCCATACTTTCAATTCACGGTTTGACTATTAATATAGTTACCTGGCTAAAAAGCTTTCTAAACGATTTTTAACGTCTGGCCACTCTTCTAGAAGGATGCTGAAAACTACAGTGTTTCGAATATACCCGTCGCGGAGGACTTTATCTTTGCGAAGAATGCCTTCCGGTACCGCTCCTAACCGTTTAATGGCAGTTTGTGAGCGAATATTTCGTTCGTCTGTTCTAAATTCGACCCGGTTCATTGACCATGTTTCAAAGGCATGCTGCAATAGTAACAGTTTACATTCTGAATTAACAGCTGTCCGCCAGTACGCGGGATGATACCAGGTTGAGCCAATTTCAAGCGAACGATCTGCGAATTGAATGGAGCGGAGACTGGTACTGCCAATTAGTTGATTTGTTTTATTCTCCATTACCACAAACGGATAATGCAAACTGTTCTCTCTTGCTGCAATGCCATCCTTAATGAAATTTTTTGCATCCTCAAACGATAAGATCTTCGTAGCACTCCACTCCCAAATTTCCTTCGGTTTTGCTGCTTCATATAAGGGGAGAAGATGTTCTTCAGTTAATGGAAGTAACGTGATAGTCTTTCCTTGTATTTCAATATGGTCCATGGAATATACCTCCAATTATCAAGATACTACTAGTATAGGAGAAAACTAATCCTTAGATAAGTACCAGTTTAATTATTATTATAGGTACCAGATTAGTTGGGAGATTACATTCTCCCAATAAGTAAGTTGTAAAAAAGAGAAACGGGATCAAAGGACGGACTTATTGCAGTTCATAAATAAGACAAAGGAACTCATCCATGAGTTCCTTTGTACAACCTAAATTAAAGTGTTTCATAAATGACCGTGCCCATCAGTGAAGTATCATAATCACTTAGGGAGTTGATTTCCGATTGGAAAGAAGGGGAAGCTAAAATCTCTTTTATATTGGTAATGAGCGGCTCGTTTACGGGTGTTTTTAGAATAACAAGATCCAACCGTTCTGTAATTAAGGGAATGAAGTCCACACCGACGATTTTAGCAGCTTTCTCAATTCCTACGCCTGCGTCTGCTAATCCTGAGTTTATTGCTGAAGCAACACTCAAATGATTGGTTTCTTCTTTTGGGTAGCCCTTTATCTCGGTAACAGGTATATTATGTATCCTGAGCTGTTCATCCAAAAGGACCCTTGCGCCTGAACCTTTCTCCCGATTAATGATAGTCACTTGTTTCTGGTGCAAATCCTTCCAGGAGGTAAGATTATGCGGATTTCCTTTTTGGACGTATAGCCCGGCTTTACGTGAAACCAAATTTATTAAAATGTAAGGATAGCTTACTAAAATTTTCTTTACGTAGGGCAGATTATATTCTCCAGTATCCCCATCAAGTACATGCAAGCTAACGATATCACACTCGCCATTGTACATAGAAATCAGGCTGTTTAAACTTCCTGTATAGGATCGTAACGTTTTATAAGTTGACCCTTTTTCAATATGTTTTCCGAGTATATCAAGTACAAGGTCTTGGCCGCTGATGACAATCTTTGAGTTGTCTTTCGCTCCATTTTTTTGATACTCATCAGCTGGCTGATTTCGATTATGATTGATATAGGCGTCTAAGTCTTTCGCGTCCATCCGCATTTGCCTGCCGACGCGAAAAACCGGAATTTCACCTTTTTTTATGAGGTCATATATGGTAAGTTTCGATACTTTTAAAAGCTGTGATACTTCCTCGATTGTATAAGAAAGGTCTTTTGTCATTCTGCTCGCATCCTTCCATCACTTATAATAACTCACTATCCGTAAAAAGTAACTTCACTATCTTCAAGTCTTTCTTTTTTTGTTCTAACCGATTATAATTGGATAGATCTAATTATAACTAGTTATATCTAATTATAACTATAAAGGCGAAAGAAGATGAAGAATAGTGAAAAAGATAGGGATTTTTTGTCTCTCAATTATGTTCTTAGGAGTAGTAATGTCCGGATGTTCATCAAATGAAGAAAGTAAAAAGCAGAATGCTGGTTCAGAAAAAGTTGAATTGACTATTTCGGCCGCAGCAAGTTTACAAGATGCTATAAACGAAATAAAAACAGCTTATGAAAAAGAGAACGCTAATATTAAAATCAATCTAAACTTTGGAGCTTCTGGTGCACTCCAGCAACAGATTTCTCAAGGGGCTCCAGTTGATTTATTCTTCTCAGCCGCTGAAGATAAGTTCGAAAAATTAGTGGATGAGAAACTTGTTGAAAAGGGCATAAATCTAATAGGTAATGAAATTGTCTTAGTGGTTCCAAAAGACTCAAATCAGATAAATAAATTTGAAGACCTCTCAAAAGCTGAAAAAATCGCCCTTGGTACTCCTGAGACTGTCCCTGCTGGCCAGTATGGGAAAGAAACGTTAGAAAACTTAGGTGTTTGGAAAGATAGTGAAGAAAAAGTGGTCTATGCCAAGGATGTACGTCAAGTTCTTACTTATGTTGAAACGGAGAACGTTGATGCGGGTATCGTTTATAAAACTGATGCGTTGACATCTGAAAAAGTCACGATTTCTGCAACAGCTTTAGAAGATACACACACTCCGATTATTTATCCAGTAGGAATCATTAAAGAGAGCTCCCATTTAGAAGAAGCAAATGATTTTTACGAATATCTCCAAACAGATAAGGCGATGGAGATATTTGTGAAATATGGATTTGCGGATATTAACTGATTGATGACAACAGATTTTTGGTCACCTGTCCGATTATCCATTGAGATTGCATTCGTTTCTGGAATATTGGTTATTATTCTAGGTTTAATTGCTGGGAGGTTTATGGCTAGGGCTAAATTCAGGGGAAAAGTGTTGGTTGAAACACTTTTTCTTTTACCTTTAGTGTTGCCGCCAACAGTCGTCGGCTTTTTCTTAATTGTTTTGTTTGGGAAAAACAGCATGTTTGGACAAATAATTGAATGGATATTTAATCAATCGATTATGTTTACCTGGTGGGCGGCTGTTCTAGCTTCGGCTATTGTTGCCTTTCCATTAATGTATCAGTCTTCTAAGACTGGATTCGAAGCGATTGATATCGATATAGAAGGGGCAGCAAGAGTAGATGGAGCGAATGAATTCAAACTATTTCTATTCGTTTCCATTCCCTTAGCTCTAAAGTCGCTTGTTGCAGGTGGAATCCTGAGTGTTGCACGAGCATTAGGAGAGTTTGGAGCAACTCTCATGTTTGCGGGGAACATCCCGGGGAAAACACAAACAACACCGACAGCAATCTATATGGCCATTGACACGGGAAATATGCAAATGGCTTGGCTATGGGTAGTGTGTATAGTCGGCATCTCCTTTATTATGCTGATTGTTTCCCAGTTGGTAAAATCCTAATAGTACTAGTAATGAGCGGCCTCGAAATGATTTCGAGGCCATATTTTTATTGGTCTGATACAAGTCAAATGAATTGTAATGACGCATTTGCAATAATCCCGGTAAACCCAAAAGCTGAGGATATAGTATTTTTTTGCGGCTCAACTTAAGATCGGCCGAATAAAACTCACTATGGGCCGAATAAAAGTGAGAATGGGCCGAATAAGTCAACGATTGGGCCGAATAAATTAGAGAATGGGCCGAATAGTGGACCGATGAGTTAAGTTTAGGTGAAAGAGAGTCTTCCAAAAGGGAATTTACACAATAATAAGGATTTGACGTGAGTTTAAGTGAATTAGCCCCTTTTTTAATCGCTTAGCTCTCAATAATTACATTCAAATTATCTCAGTAGCAGTTACAAGAGTAATTGAAACACAAAAGAAAACCGATTTATCCTCATAGAAGGAAACACGGCTTTTATATAGGATTAGAAAGGAAAAAGGATGTTATAGGAGGTTTTTAAAATCATTTATCGAACTATAACTTGTTATAGAAAATTAGACATAGAGAAAAATTGAACCGGAATTCATCAATTCAAAGGAGAACGAAGGATGCATAAAATTCTACTTGTAGAAGATGATGTGGAAATTAGTGAAATGGTGGGCGTTCAGTTGAACAAAGAAGGATTTGAACTTGTAGCTGCATTTGATGGAGAAGAGGCAATCACGAATTTTGCCCAGTATACCTTTGATTTAGTCATTCTTGATTTAATGATTCCTAAGGTTTCGGGAATGGATATTTTAAAAAGTATTCGTGAAAACAGCAAGGTTCCGGTGCTAATCATGTCAGCTAAAGACAGTGATGTTGATAAAGCGCTTGGTTTGGGTTTTGGGGCTGATGACTATCTCACTAAACCATTCTCTATGATTGAATTAACGGCAAGGGTAAAAGCGATTATTCGACGTGCTACTGACTATTCAAGTGGTGAACAAGCTGTAGATAATTTTCTCGAAATCGGAGATCTTTCCATCGATTTGGAAAACTTCTCAGTTCTTAAAAAGGGGACTGATATTAAATTGACTTCAAAAGAATTTAGTATATTGAAGTTGTTTGTCACGAATCCAAGCAGGGTTTTTACGAAAGCGCAGCTTTATCGTTTTATTTGGAATGATGATTACTACGGTGACGAAAATGTAATCAATGTCCATATTAGAAGATTGAGAGAAAAGATTGAAGATGATCCATCGGATCCCTGCTATATTAAAACCATCTGGGGAATTGGCTATAAGTTGGGAAAGAACTAAGATGTTTATCCTGCTAATAATTAGTTTAATAGTGGTTATCGTCTATCAATATCTCATACATAGAAACCAACAGCGGGTCCTAACATCCATATCCGAAAAGCTGCAGCAAATCATGAAACGTTCATCAGATGAAAAGCTCTTAATACAGACGGATGATGTCATTGTGAAGAAACTTCTTATAGAATTAAATCAATTACTTGAACATACTCAAACAAGTAGAGCAGCACATCTTCAAACAGAAGACTCCATGCGCAGAATGTTATCGAATATCTCTCATGATTTAAAAACGCCGTTGACCGTTGTCATGGGCTACATTGAAATGATTACAGCTGATCCTAACCTGAGCAAAGAAGAAACAGATGTGCTGTTGGAAAAGGTACATAACAAAACAGTTGAAGTACTTAATCTAATGAATAAATTTTTCAATTTAGCCAGATTAGAGTCAGGAGATATAGATATGCCGTTAACTCGAGTCAATATTAATGAAATCTGCCGTAAAAATATTCTGGCCTACTATGACGTGCTGTCAGCTAAAGGGTTTACCGTTGAGTTAGACATCCCAGAGGAGCCATTGTATGTATTGGGTAATGAAGTGGAATTGGAACGAATTCTAAATAATTTACTATCGAATAGTATTCGTTATGGCAGTGATGGTTTAGTTATTGGTCTTAATGTAAGAAGTACTTCTGACATGATTTATGTCGATGTCTGGGATAAGGGAAAAGGAATGAACGAAATTGACCAAAATCGAATCTTTGAACGAATGTATACACTGGAAGATTCCCGGAACAAATTATATCAAGGAAGCGGACTGGGTTTAACGATTACCAAGCGGCTGATTGAACAATTAGGCGGCGAAATCACATTGCATAGTGTACCTTTTGAAAGAACTACCTTTACCTTTAGTTTGAAACGAGTAACTTTTTAGAAACGTAAGGTTTTTGTAAGAAATAGGTAAGAAAAAAGCAACACCTCCTGATTAGAATGATAAGTAACCAATAAGAAAAAGGGAGAGATAGGATGACGTATATCATTCAGACTAATCAGTTGAGCAAATCATATAAGGAAAACCATGTTGTTTCAAATGTGAATATGAAAGTCAAAAAGGGAGAAATATATGGATTCCTCGGACCAAATGGAGCAGGTAAGACAACCGTTATGAAGATGCTGACTGGACTTGTTAAACCATCTGGAGGGAGCATTGAAATCTTTGGTGAAGAACTAAAGGATACTTCATATGAGCTTTTTGAAAGAATGGGTAGCATCATTGAATACCCTGTCTTCTACGATAAGCTGACCGCGAAAGAAAATTTAGATTTGCATGGTGAATATATGGGGTATTACGACAAACAAGCGATTGATGAAGCGCTTAAGCTTGTTGGACTCACGACCATCAGTCAGAAATCGGTAAAAGAGTTTTCACTTGGAATGAAACAACGGCTTGGTATTGCGAGGGCAATTATGACGAAACCTCAGTTATTAATTTTGGATGAACCGATAAATGGTCTAGATCCTGTTGGGATAAAAGAACTCCGGAGTTTATTTCAGATGCTATGCCATGAATACGGAATGACTTTATTAATTTCTAGCCACATATTAGGAGAGATTGAATTAATTGCTGACACAATAGGTGTAATTAAAGAAGGCAGATTAATTGAGGAAGTCTCTATGAAGGACATCCGAGATAGAAATACGGAATATATCGAATTAATCACAGAGCAATCTAAAAAAGCAGTTTATGTCTTAGAAGAAATTTTACAGATTACAAATTATAAGCTGCTAGATGAATCCATCATCAGAATTTATAGTACCGAGCACACTCAACGTGACATAAGTAGGGCACTCATCTTAAACGATGTTTCAATTGAAGCATTGTCTAAGAAAAAACATTCACTGGAGGATTACTTTTTGTCATTGATTAATGGAGGTGGGCTTAGTGCTTAAATTAATTAAGTTAGAAATTAAAAAGTTCAAATTAGCCGGTTATGTGAAAACGATTATGTTTATTAACCTAGGGATTATGATTGCGCTCTGCGGGATTTATTTTGCCGAAAAAAGTGAAGGGATATCCACTTTAGGAAGCTATAAGGAATCTTTCGAGATGATTGGGATTCTTGTTCGGGCGGCTTTTATTATTTTTGCTTCGGTGCTGATTTCTAAATTAATTATTGATGAATATAGAAACAATACGATATCTATATTGTTTACTTACCCAATCAACCGAAAGAAAATTATGCTTGCAAAAATCCTGCTTATAACTGGATTCACATTTGTAAATATAGTTTTGTCTAGTGTCTTTATCGGATTTATGTTCTTTTTAGCTGATCTTGGCTTGAACTTTGTACCGGAGGAACTAACAAGCGGCACGTTAACTGATTCTATCATGCAAATGCCACTTACAGCATTTGCAGCGGCAGGAATGGGGTTGGTCCCGTTATACTTTGGAATGATAAAGAAATCGGTGCCAGTTACAATCGTCACAGCTATTTTGTTAGTCTCATTTGCTAATGTATCTGTGGATGAGTTCAAGCTATCGAATATTTTGGTCGTACCTTTAGCCCTCGGAGCACTTGGCCTATTAGTAGCTTATTTCTCCATTAGAAATATTGATCAAGTGGATATCGATTAGAGAAGTTTTCCTGCCATCTGTTATATCAGGTGGTTTTTTATGTTTTTAGTGGATGTGGGCTTCCTAAGTGAGTATTTAATAGCAAACAGTAGCAGAGTAAATTAGAAGGTAGTTGTGGTAGTATATGGATATCATTTAACCATATAGGATGGTGAACAGGATGTACATTTATAAATCGGAAGACATTAAAAAAGTTGATGCTGAAGCGGCCAAAAAGGGTCTTGATTCATTCACGCTTATGGAGAATGCAGGAAGTGCTCTTTATCGCGAACTATCTTCCATCGTCAATAAAGAACAGCGACTGTTGATTCTTGCGGGCAAAGGAAATAATGGCGGAGATGGGATTGTACTTGCACGGTATCTCAAACAGAATGGCTATCGGTGTGATCTCGTTTTTCCAGATGAAACGCCAATTACCCCAAGTGCACAGAGGCATTTCACTTACTTTTCAAACTGTGGATTTGAAGTATCTCATCTGGTTGGAAGTTATGACGTCATTATTGATGCACTGCTTGGAGCGGGAGCACGGCATCCAATCCAGAAAAATATGTTACAAATGGTGAGCTGGGCAAATACACAGGATGCCCTGCGTATTGCCATTGATATGCCGACTGGGGTAATAGCCGATAAAGGAGAAGTGGAGGCTGCATTTCGAGCCGATTATACCTACAGTTTGCATGGTTATAAACCCTCAGCGTTTTTGGAAGGTAGTGAGGAGTATTACGGAGAAATTTCCGTACTTGATATTGGTTTGCCCCATACCTCGAATTGGCGGATATGGACAGAATCTGACGTAAAAAGGACATTTACTAAAAGAAACCCAAATGCCCATAAAGGAACATACGGGACAGGACTACTTGTTGCGGGAACGGATGAAATGCCTGGGAGTGCACTGCTTGCCGCGTTGGCAGCAATGAGGAGCGGAATTGGAAAGCTGACGGTGGCCACGAATCCCTTTGCATCTGCAATTATTGCGGCCAAAGTTCCCGAATGTACTTTCATTCATAATGGTCTTGAACAGTTAGCTGACGGACAGATTCCCCAGAAGATAAATGCAACAGCTATTGGTCCGGGTCTGACCGATCAAGTGAAAATAGACAAGGCATTGAAGCATCTGTTTGAAGAAAAAATCCCGCTTATACTTGATGCGGGTGCACTGACAATGCGTGAGTATCCGAGGAAAACAGCACCCATTGTTGTCACACCTCATCCTGGAGAATTTGCTAAAATGACAGGGGAAATGACAGCAGACATTCAAAAGAATCGCTTGGATGAAGCATCTGCCTATGCGATAGGAAATGAAGTCATTGTTGTTCTTAAAGGCAGAAATACGGTTATTGCATTCCCCGATGGATCCTTACATATTAATGTTACAGGAAATGCAGGACTGGCAAAGGGAGGGACAGGTGATACGTTAACAGGGATCCTGCTCGCGTTTATTTCCTCTGCGAACGATATAAAATCTGCTATAGCTAATGCTGTGTACCTGCATGGCGCAAGTGCGGAATATTGGAGTGAGACTCGAGCTGAAACCTCCCTTCTTGCTAGTGATGTGAGTGAAAATCTTGCCTTTGTGTTAAAGGCGTTTGAATAAAGGAGACAGTATGTTACTACAAAAAATTACCGAAAATCTCTCTTTCCGCCTCTTTACTGTGGATGATGCGGAAGAAGTATTCACTTTAATTAATAACTCAAGAACGTATTTAAGAGAATATTTAGGCTGGGTCGATCTCACGACTGAAGTAAAAGATTCAGAGACCTGGATCAAAACAACGCTGCAAGGGATGGTCGAAACAGGCGGTTTCCCTACAACTGTCGCGATCATTTATGGAGGAAAAATAGCTGGAACGATTGGCATACAAGAATTAAACCGTGCTAATCGTTCTGCAAGTATCGGATATTGGCTTGGTGAAGGGTTTCAAGGAAAAGGAATCATGACGAAAGCTTGCAGCAGCTTAATGGATTATGGATTTAACGAGCTTAAACTTAATCGGATTTCCATTAAGGCAGCTTTTAGTAATGAAAAAAGCCGTGCCATCCCTGAACGTTTAGGATTTCGAGAGGAAGGACATATTCGGCAGGCGGAGTGGGTTTATGATCATTATGTAGATCATGTTGTGTATGGAATGCTTGCTGAGGAATGGGGAAGCTACCAAAAATAGGAGTTAAAAAAGGCAGTATTACATGTACAGACTACTCAGTTTGTAGACAAAAGGAGACTGGAATTAAAAAATTCCAACTCCCTTTTGAAATACTTGGGTGTGTACCTCTGATTACATATCTTTCACCTAGTCATAAATGAAAGTGAAGTCAATGGAGGGCTCTATTTTACGAATCAAGTGGTTCTGTGGCACCAGTAAATCAAATCATGGTTAGAAAGCATCCTTATCAACTCAAGTTTTAATACTTCTAAAAGGTAAACAAAGTTGATTGGAACGGAAGGTACGAGACTCCTGCGGGAAAAGCGTGTCTAGGTGAGACCCCGCAGGCGAAAGTCGAGGAGGCTCGCCGACCGCCTGCGGAAAGCGAGTGCCTGAAGTGGAAATCAAGGTTCAAGTTATACAAGTCATAAAAATAGATAAACTCGATTTTCACCCGAGTTTGTACACAGTCTGGGCAGTCTATTACATGTATAGACTGCCTTTTCGATGCCTACAAAGAATTTCGCCTATATTTTTTTTGGATGCATATAGTTAGTTAAAATCGAGAATGTGCAGGAGGAGGAATGTACTTGGAAATCACGGTTAGGCAAGGTGATTCCTTATGGTATTATAGTCAGTTATTTAAAATGAATATCCAGCTGATTATAGATTCTAATGCAGGCATAGAGGCTGGACAGCTGTTTATTGGTCAACAAATTAAAATTCCAGGCTTTGTAACCATTCAGTTAACTCTTGAAAAAGGTGACTCACTTTGGGCAATTGCCCAAAAATATAAAGTACCCGTGGCTGCATTGTATACAGTTAATCCAAAAGTAAATGCCTCTTCTCTGCAAGTCGGACAGGTGATTCAAGTGCCATTGCGAGTTACATGGATGCTTGTGGATGGACAACAGGAATATACGTACGAGAAGATGGTTAACGATCTAAATTCTCTTATACAAGTCTATCCGTTCGTTGGTAAATCTTCGATTGGTGCTTCTGTGTTAGAAAAAGAAATCCCAGGCTTGTCGATAGGAAAAGGTGATAAGCAAGTTAATTATAATGGGTCTTTTCATGCAAATGAGTGGATCACAACACCGATTATCATGACGTTTATAAATGATTACTTGCTGGCACTTACCAATCAAACATCTATCCGTGGTTTGGAAGTTTATCCTTTGTATCAACAAACTATGCTGTCCATTGTACCAATGGTGAATCCTGATGGAGTCAACTTAGTATTGAATGAGCTGCCTCCCGAGCCTTGGCTGGGCCGTGTAACGGAATGGAATAATGGAAGCAGAGATTTCTCAGATTGGAAGGCAAATATAAGAGGCGTTGATTTAAATGATCAATTCCCTGCGGAATGGGAATTAGAACGAGAGAGGAACCCAAAGGTACCTGGGCCAAGAGATTATGGAGGAGAAAGTCCTCTTAGCGAGCCGGAAGCGATTGCGATGGCTAATCTAACTAAAAAGGCGGATTATTCCATGGTATTGGCTTTTCATACGCAAGGAGAAGTAATTTACTGGGGATTCGAAAATCTTGAGCCCCCTGAATCAGAAGACATTGTTGAGGAATTTGCGAGGGTCAGCGGGTATGAGGCAGTTCAGACGATAGACAGCTATGCTGGATATAAGGACTGGTTTATTCAAGATTGGCGCCGTCCGGGATTTACCGTCGAACTAGGCAGTGGAGTAAACCCGTTGCCGCTTAGTCAATTTGATGAAATATATCAAGAGGTATTGGGCATTTTTTTAGCAGGACTTTATTTATAGAATACTATATAATTTTTTCTAAATATAGGGTATAGAGAATTATGGAAGGGGGGCTCATATGGGCTATTTTGCTGATCTAAAAAAGAAAAAAAGGGATAAGAAGTTTGACCAAATTTTACAGCAGAGTAGTAAAAGCAGAGAAGAATTTTGGAAGACCGTTGGGGAGTTAGATAATTATGTATTAACACATCTGATTAATCCAATGTTTCTTGGAGGAGTATCTTGGCCGGCTAACCGACAAGGGTTCCTCCGTATTGTAAAGGAAAACAGCGTTGTTTTTGCGAGTGATGGATTGTCAGATCCTTTTTATCCATCTGCTGAAGAGGAGATTCAACCATATAATGGCTATGGTTTGGAATTCTATTTAGAATGTGATGATCCTTCACTTCGAGGAGAACTTGATGACGTGAAAAATCACTGGGCATTTGACCTTATTTATCAAATCAGTCAAAATGCTGCGTCTCGTGGAAATATGCTGGCTCACCTTGAAAAGTATACCGTGTTATCCATGGAATTTACGGAGATAAATTCACCTAAAGGCTACTTAAACGAGAATGGAGTCACAGGTGTACTGCTCGGTGTGGCTTCTCCAGAAATAAAAACAGCCATTGATCTTCCATTGGAATCCGTTCGACTAGTCAGCATTAAACTGCTCACGCCTGAACAGTTAGATTATGTCTATCAATACGGATCAGATGCTAGATTAAATCTTTCTGAGGAGCTGAAAAAGGCTGGAACCTACCATCTAAACAGTATCTAATAAGAGAAAGATAGCCTCCTAGATAAGGAGGCTATCTTTCTTTAGTCTCAGCTTTTAATCTTTTCGCAGCCTACACGTCCGGAGAAAAAGACTGCTCCTCCCCCCATATCAGCGATACGATCAGGTGTTAAGGCATTGACAAGCCGCTTCGCTCCAGAAGCATCTGCCCATAACCCTTGAGTGATGAGAACACCTGGAAGAACATTACTCCCGATTACTACTTTTATCAGACAGTCTCCTCGGTCATTAAAAATGCGAACGAGATCATTTTCTTCTATTCCTAATGTTTCAGCATCGACTGAATTCATATAAAGCTTTGGTTCTTTTTCAAGTTTCATATGTTTGTCATTTGTTGAAAAAGTCGAATTCAAGAAGTTGTGATTAGGGCCTGGAATAAATAGAAACGGGAGATCATTATCACGAATCAGCGGTCGATAGGTTGGCAGCGGGTCATACCCTTGTTTCTCCATTCGGCTTGAAAAAAGTTCGATTTTCCCGCTTGGTGTAGGGAGATTTGGAAAGAACGGCCGATTAGCTTTGATATATTGTTTATCTAGTAAAGATTCATAGGTCATTTCTTTTAGAAATGAATTTTCCTCTTGATTCAGAGCTTGTCGTATCATATCTTCCTCTGTATCAGTGAAAGCCTGTTCAGTGAATCCCATTTCTTCAGCTAACAGCTTAAATACCTCCATATTTGATTTTGCTTCTCCATAACGTTCTATGACAGGCTGCTGAATCTGAAGGTAATGATGCCAATATGAAGTATAAAAATCAGTACTTTCAAAGGATGATGAAGCTGGGAGAACGATATCAGCAAACATGGCTGTCTCTGTTAAAAATAAGTCATGGACAACTGTGAATAAATCTTCCCGCATGAGGCCTTTCCTTACTTTTGTAACGTTTGGGGCAACAATGGCGGGGTTAGAGCTATACACGTAAAGGGAGGAAATGGGCTGTTCTTTCTTAAGTAACGTTTTTCCAAGCTCATTCATGTTGATGACTCGAGTTTGCTTGTTCTGTAATAAATCAGGGCGCTGCACAGCAGCAGAATTAAATGCAAGATATCCAGAATTACCTTTGATCGCTCCGCCGCCTTTTTTTAGCCACTGTCCAGTGAGTGCAGGAAGACAAGCTAGGGTTCTAACGTTCATTCCACCGTTATCATGATGCTGGAGCCCATTGCCGATTCTGATTAAAGAAGGGGAAGTTTGTCCATACATTCTAGCGAGCTTATAAATATCCTCAACTGAAACACCAGTTATTGCTGACACCGTAAGAGGGTCATAGTCTTTTACATGTTCACGCAACTCGGCATCACCGACCGTATACTGTTTTAAAAATTCTTCATCTACAAGGTTTTCAGCATAAAGAATATGCATTAACCCGAGTGCTAGAGCGGAGTCTGTTCCTGGTAAAATAGGAATAAACCAGTTAGCCCAACGGCCGGTTTGATTTTTATGAACATCAATAACAACAACCTTAGCACCATTCTTTCTGGCTGCTTGAGCGATGGTTACCTGATGCATATTGGTGCTGACCGCATTAATCCCCCACATAATAAATAGCTTTGTATGAATAGTATCTTCAGGATCTGTTCCAAACGATCCACCCATTGTATAGGCATATCCCTCAGAACCGGCAGCATTACATATGGTTCGATCAAGTCTGGATGCACCGAGCCGGTTAAAAAAACGCCGGTCCATTCCTTCAGCTGCAAGGATGCCCATGTTTCCATAAAAACTGTATGGAAGAATACTTTCTGGACCTTTTTTTTCGATTAAATCTTTCCATTTACTCGTTATGGTTTCAATAGCTTCTGTCCAGCTGATCCTTTCAAAGGCCCCTGAACCCTTAGGTCCTACACGCTTAAGTGGAAACTGTAGTCGCTGTGGATCATAAAGACGTTCAGACATATGTCTTACTTTGTTGCAGATATTTCCTTTGGTGACTGGATGTTTAGGATCTCCTTCGATTTTGGTAATCTTACCATTTTGTTTATGAACGAGGAGTCCGCACTGATCCGGGCAATCTAAAGAACAGACAGATGGAAAGATCCCATCGCGCATATTTATATAGTTCATTTAATTACACCTCATTAATTGGGATTTAGATGAATCATTCAGAATAGTATACCTTTTTTGAAAATATTTTTATAGTACCTTGCAATGTTCAGTAGTGTAGAGTATGATAAATGTAAATAAAAGGCTATTTTTACCATACTACTGAATATTGTCTAGTAGCAAGGAGGGGACATATGAACATCCAGTTTAAAAAAGGCGCATTAGAACTCTGTGTGCTGATTTTGATAGCAGGAAGAGATCGGTATGGATATGAGTTGGCCCAGGATATTTCAAAGAAGATTGAAGTTGCTGAAGGAACGCTGTATCCGCTTCTCCGCAGACTTACAAAGGAGGAGTTTCTTGAAACCTATCATTTACAATCCTTTGAAGGTCCTCCGCGCAAATATTATAAGCTGACAACTAAGGGAACCGAATATATGAATCAGCTGATAAAAGAATGGAAACAGTTTTCTCTATCTGTAAACCAATTTATTGAGGAGGCAGAAAGGAATGAAGAATGAATTTTTAATGGAGTTAGACAGACATCTTAAGAGAGTACCAGAACGCGACCGACAGGATATGCTTGCTGATTTTAAAGAACATTTTCAGTTGGGTGAAGCAGATGGCAGGACATATAAGGAATTAGCGGAGGAATTGGGTGATCCACGAGAGATAGCAAAGGATTTAATTGCTGACTATTCGATAACAAAAGCGGAAGTGGATCAGTCGTTTAGCAACATTTTTCGGGCAGTGTTTTCTGCGATATCACTCAGCCTTTTGAATTTAATCTTTGTTGCTGGTCCAGCGTTAGCTTTATTGTGTATTTACCTTAGTTTAGGTATTACTTCATTCTCACTGATTATTGTAACCATTCCACTGATGATTCCTGGACTGTATATTGGACTTGAGGGTTTTTTTGTTAGACTGTTTTCAGCAATGGTTACTGGTAGTTTGGGAGTTCTTTCGGGGGTTTTCTTATATTATCTTGGCAAGGTGTTATATACCTGGACTCTGCGCTATATCAAATTTAACGTCCAGATTATTAGAGGGGGCAGAACGTAATGAAAAAGACGATAATCGCAGCAGTGATTGTATTGACAGTAGGCATTATTGGGTTGATGATCACTGTAGTGTCAGCAGGGAATCCATTTAACACGGTGGAAACCAATAAACAGAGCAAAGTACCGATGGAGGGGATTCAACATATAGCTGTTTCAGGAGCGGATGTTGATATTGTCCTTAATGAGCAGGAATCATCAGAGGAAATTAAGGTCGCTCTCAAAGGGAAAATGAATAAAAGCATTCAAGATAAATATAAGCTGAAGGTAAAGAAAAACGGTGACACGTTGGATGTTTCGATAGAAAATGACTCTTTTCAATTCTTTGTTATCAACTCTTCATATCTAGAAATTTTACTGCCCAGTGAAGTGTATCAGTCAGTGACCGCAACGACATCATCAGGAGATATAACAAGCAACGGGATTACTGCAAATAAAATTTCCGTTAAAAGCAGTTCAGGAGATATTAGTACTAAAAACAATAAAATTGAAGAGATATATGTAGTTGAATCCTCAAGTGGTGATATTCTGAGTGTTAATGATCAAAGTCAACAAACAACCCTCACGTCAAGCAGTGGGGATGTGAGCACTTCCGCTTTAGATTCATTAAATACAGAGGTTGCTTCACAGTCAGGAGATATATTCTTGAAGAAAGGATCCGGGAATCTTCTTCTTAAAAGTAGTTCAGGAGATATCCACGTCAAGGGAGATCCTGAAGAGATTAAGGTTGAATCAAAGTCAGGAGATATCTCAATTGAAAGTGATGAGTTAAAAGACAATGTCGATATCAGCTCTTCAAGTGGTGATGTTAGTCTTCATTATAGTAAGAAACCGAAATCCTTTAAATTGACCTATCAAGGCAATTCGGGCGATGGAATTGTTCTATTAAAAGGGGTTAAATATGATGTGAAGTCTGAAAATGCTCTATCCGGGCAGATAGGCGGAGGAAAGCACTTGATAAAAGTAAAGACTGAATCTGGTGATTTTGTGTTACAATAAAACAGCTCGAACCCTTATGTACTGCATGAGGGTTTTTATTTTGGAGAATTTATAGGTAGGAAATAATAATTGCAAGTTGTGAAGGGGTTAAGGATGAATCAGGCTCGTAAAATTGCTGCAAAGGTTACTGTTTTCTATTTAGTCATAGGTGGGTTTTGGATTTTTTTTACTGATTACTTTTCTATGCTTCTGTCAAAATCCAATCTTCAATTATATGCAATATTTCAACAATATAAAGGCTGGCTGTATATTTTTATTACAGGAGTCATTTTGTATACAGTTATTTTTTCATTAACATCTAGGCTTTTAAGTTCTCGTAATGAATTTAAGGTGAAGGACGAGCAATATCGCTCACTGTTTAATCATAATCCTGATGCGGTTGCAGAACTCGATTTGAAAGGAAATCTCGTGGCGCTTAATCCAATAGGTGTGAGTATACTGGGCGTCGAACCGTCTGATATTTATGGAAAGCCTGCCTTATTTATGCTGCAGGATGAAAAAGAAAATGCCAAAAAAAGTTTTTACCGTACTCTATCAGGCGAGTCTTCCATGGTTGAAACGACAATTATTAATCACAAAGCCGAGAATCGACTTTTGCGTTGTAAGCTATTGCCGAGTGTTATTAATGGAGAAACAAAAGGTGTCTATGTAATTGCCAGGGATATTACCGAGTTGCGTCGAGATGAAGAATTAATGATTATGTCTGAAAAACTATCAGTCATTGGTCACCTTGCAGCCGCAGTTGCTCATGAAATCAGGAATCCGCTGACTTCCTTAAAAGGATTTATTCAGCTGTTGATAGTTAGTCGAGAAATCAATGACGTTCATCTTGATATCATGCTTAAAGAGATTGAACGGATCAATATTATCTCTAGTGAGATGCTGGCGTTAGGAACAAAACAGGCAGTTAATTTTAGCAATCAGGACATTAGGGCATCAATCATTGATGTATTAACCTTAATGAAGGCTCAGGCTAACTTTAACGAAATTAAGTTGGATTACAGGGAAAACGTAACAGACGAAGTGCCAGTCCTGATCGATAATATTCAAATGAAGCAAGTCTTAATTAATTTAATAAAAAACAGCTTAGAAGCCATTAATGAATCTGGCACGATTATTATAGACTTAAATAAGTCTGAAAGAGATGCCATTATAATCGTAAGCGATGACGGGACTGGGATGGAGCCGGAGCGTTTAGAGCGAATCGGCGAACCTTTTTATTCAACGAAAGAAAAAGGAACCGGAATTGGTCTTGCTGTTTGTCAAAAAATTATCCATCGCCATCACGGGCAAATTAGCTTTCAAAGTAAAAAAAATGAAGGTACAACTGTAACCATTAGGATTCCGTTAGCTGATAGCAGCGAACAATGATACTATTATAGAAGCTGTAACAGGAAGTTTACCAAAAGGAGAACAACAATATGACAGAGACTACACCATTTATTTCAACATTAAAACCATTTATACAAAATGCTTGGGAAAAAGCCGGGTTTGCTAAGCCAACTCCGATTCAGAGCAACGCCATTCCTTTGATTGTGAATGGGAAAGACGTTCTGGCTGAATCACCAACAGGAACAGGGAAAACACTGGCCTACTTGTTGCCGGTTCTTGAAAAAATTGACGCTGAAAATTCATCGCCGCAGGCCGTTATCCTCGCTTCTTCACGCGAATTGGTTATGCAAATTGCAGAGGAAGTACGGATTTGGACTGAGGGAAGCGGCATCAGTGGTGCAGCTTTCATTGGTGGTGCGAATGCGAAGAGACAGCTTGATCGATTGAAAAAACGTCCGCAGGTAATTGTAGGAACGCCGGGCCGAGTATACGAACTAATCGCACAAAAGAAACTTAAGATGCATGATGTAAAAACGATTGTCCTTGATGAAGGGGACCAGCTGATTGTTGCTGAACATATGGGAACCATTCGTAACATTATTAAGACGACATTGAAAGACCGCCAAATGTTGATGTTCTCAGCAACAATAACGCCTCAGACTGAAGAACTTGCGCGTGAGCTTGCAAATGAACCAGAGATTGTCCGAATTGATAAAAGTGAAAAGATGGATTCTAACGTCGATCATTTATACGTCGTGGCCGAGCGACGTGACAAGTTTAAAATTCTTGAAAAAATTGCGAGACTTGAAGACATTAAAGCTCTTGCCTTTATAAATGATATCGCCGAGCTTAAGGTCATCTATGAAAAGCTTAACTTTAAAGGACTTGAAATTGGCGCTCTTCACGGTGAATCGAACAAAGTTGATCGTGAAAAAGCACTCCGTAAGCTGCGTTCAGGAAAGTTCCCGTTATTGCTGGCAACAGATGTAGCAGCTCGGGGGCTTGATATAAAAGGCTTGACTACAGTTGTACATGTGGATATTCCGCTTTCTTTGGAACAATATACACATCGTTCCGGCAGAACCGGCCGTGCAGGAGCGGATGGAACGGTCATCTCAATCGTAACTGAACGAGAAGAACGTGAACTGAAGAAGCTTGCAAAAGGACTAGGCGTTCCTCTTGCAAAAAAAGTCTTCTACGGCGGCAAACTCGTTGATGAAGCGTAATTTACAAGCTCCCATACTTTGATGTATGGGGCTTTTTTTTGGATGGTCACACATTTTGCCTGCTACGGGAAAATGACATGTAAGACGGAATTAGTTCATGATCTCCCCTTTGCTCAGTTTGAAATTTTATAGTAAGTTAACGCGTTAATGAGAACGCTTTCATTTTATGGTAAGTTAGCCTATTATAGGTAATAGAACACATCTTTAGGAGGGAAAGTATGGGGGAGAACTACAAGCATATTGAAACAGCTGTTATTCATGAAGGCTATGATTCTAAACAGCATCTAGGGAGTTTGGCAGCACCGATTTTTCAAACGTCAACATTTGTTTTTGATACGGCAGAGCAGGGGGAACGTCGATTTGCCGGTGAGGAGGAAGGCTATATTTATTCACGGCTGGGAAACCCTACCGTTAAAGCTCTTGAGGATAGAATAGCTGTGTTAGAAGGAGCAGAAGCAGGCCTTGCATTTGCCTCGGGAATGGCTGCTGTTTCCGCTGTACTACTCGCATTGACCAAAGCGAATGATCATATTATTTGTTCCCAAGGCTTGTATGGCTGTACGTTTGGTTTATTAAAATTAATGAAGGAAAAATATAATATTGAACATGATTTTTGCGAAATGAAAACGGCAGACGAACTGGAAGCAATCATTAGACCGGAAACGACCTGTATATATATTGAAACACCGATTAATCCTACAATGAAAATGATAGATCTTGAGCTGGTGGCTGCTGTAGCCCATAAGCACGGGATACCGGTAGTTGTTGATAACACCTTTTCTACCCCCTATCTGCAAAGGCCTCTTGAACATGGGTGCGATATCGTGCTTCATAGTGCCACAAAGTATATTTGCGGCCATGGGGATGTGATTGCGGGATTGGCGGCTGGGAAGCAGGACTTAATCAGTCAGGTGGCAAAGTCGACACTTAAAGATATAGGCGGTATCTTATCTCCATTTGATGCATGGCTTTTACTAAGAGGGTTAAAGACACTGCCAGTAAGGATGGATCGACATTCAGAAAATGCGGAGAAAATTTTTCAGATGCTAAAAAAAGAGCCCATGATTGAACGGGTCTACTACCCTGGTGATACGGAGCATCCTGATTATTTAATTAAGGAAAAACAAATGAAGCAAGGCGGTGGACTGATTTCATTTGAAGTCAAGGGAACAAAAGCCGACGCACAAAGACTCCTTAATGAATTAAAATTAATTAAAATTGCTGTAAGTCTGGGTGATGCCGAAACCTTGATTCAGCATCCGGCAACCATGACACATGCAGTTGTTCCCGAGCAATCACGGCTTGAGATGGGGATTACCGACCAGTTAGTCCGTCTTTCTGTCGGGCTGGAGAACTGGGAAGATCTTTGGGCCGATTTAAAGAGGGCGTTGACAGCTGTTGAAATGAATTGAAATAAGCTTGGCTCACATTGGTGAGCCAAGCTTATTTACCTTTTCCAAGGATATATGCTAACGATAAAAATCAATGCTGCTAGTGAGTAGGCAAAGATAGGGATCCCATTACCTAAGTCACTGTTTTTACTAGCAATACCGATAAAGGACCAAACAAAGACGAGAGGATATAGCCAATCATGGTTCTTGATTCTAAAGGTAATCGCAAGGATTGCAGCTACAAACATCATAATAATAGTCCAGACTGGATCAGATAAGCCAAAGCCATTCCAGCCAATATTAGTTAATACAAAGGCAATATTCGTGATGGTAGCGACACTAATCCAACCAAGATAGATAGAGAACGGTGCAATATCCATCCATGTATGTTCAACGGATTTGATTTTTGTGTAAAGAATAATCAGCGAGAGTAATAGAGCAATCATGACAATTACGGAAAGAGTAAAAAGTTCATAATGCCATACAAGAATCCAGGAACCGTTAAACAAACAGGTTAATAAAAACCAAGGGAATGAGACTTTGTATACTGGTTCATTTCGGCGGCTTTTAGGAATTTGCCGCAGCACCCAAATACCAAGTAATACATAAATTAATAGCCAAATCGAAAAGACGTATCCAGCCGGTGTAAATAAGACGGGTAAACTATCTGATATTTCACCAGTTCTCTTCCCGTTAATCGGTAGGTAGTTGGCAAGGAAATTAATAAGGACAACAAAAATATAACCAATGATATTAAAAGCTAATAATCTCACAGGGGTTCCTCCTTTACCTGATTAGTCTAGAAAAAAGGTTTGTCTTATATGTACCTATTCCTCTTTTTAAATTTTAATAACCATTTTCAGCACATCCAAAAATTTTCAAGGACAAAAAAAGACTGTCGAGATCTCTCGACAGTCTGGTTAAACATGCTTAATTTTCTTGATCTGCAACTTTAACGAGCTGCTTACCAAGGTTGTTGCCTTTGAATAAACCGAGGAAGGCTTCTGGTGTTTTTTCGAATCCTTCTACGATGGTTTCTTCATATTTTAGCTTACCTTCTTGGAACCACTGAATAAGCTGGGTACTGCCTTCTTTAAATTGGGAAGAGTAGTCTCCAAGTGTAAAGCCCTTCATTAGAGAGCTAGTTTTGATCATAGCTGATTGCAAACGCGGGCCTAAATCTTTTCCTTCGGCATTATATGAAGAGATGGCTCCGCATAAGGGAATACGAGCGTTCCTATTTAAAAGAGTGAAAACAGCATCAGTCACTTCTCCGCCGACATTGTCGAAATAAACATCGACACCATTTGGACAAGCTTTAGCGAGTTCCTCTTGTAGGTGAGCGGATTTATAATTTACTGCTTCATCAAAACCAAGTTCCTCTTTTAAATAACGTATTTTCTCATCACTTCCGGCAATTCCAACAACATGAGCCCCTTTAATTTTCGCAATCTGTCCCACTGCTGAACCGACTGCACCAGCAGCTCCAGAAACGACCACGACTTCACCTTTTTGCGGTTTCCCAATGTCTAACAAACCAAAATAAGCCGTTAGACCAGTTAATCCAAGAATCCCTAAATGTGTTGTAATGGGTGCGGCTGATGGGTCGATTACCCGTATTTCCTTTTCACTGGCAACTGAGTATTCTGCCCATTTGAGATTTCCAATTACGATATCGCCCTTTTTAAATTGGGATGAATTCGATTGAACGACCTGGGCAATTGTACCTCCGACGATTGCTTCGTGAAGCTTGAAGGGTGCAATGTAGGATTTTGCATCTTGCATTCTCCCACGCATATAGGGATCAACGGATAAGTAGAGCGTCCGAACTAATACTTCCTTATCATTTGGTGTTGGAATCGCTCGTGTAACAAAATCAAAATCTTTATCAGAAGGCATACCGCTTGGACGATTAGCTAAGTGTATCTCGGTTTGGGTAGATGTATTCATAAAAAAACTCCTCCTCATTCATATTCTTATGGTCAGCCTACCATTATTGGAGAAATGTAGTCAAAGTATCTGATTGAATAGGAATTTCGTACAATATACAGACTATTTGAACAATGCTATACTTGCAGAAATATTTATATTAAAATAGTTTGTTCTTCGGGGTAGGGTGAAATTCCCGACCGGCGGTGTTGAAGTAATTCTAAGCCCGCGAGCCTTAATCGGCAGGATTTGGTGAGATTCCAAAGCCGACAGTACAGTCTGGATGGGAGAAGAACATATGGAATTAGAAAGTTAATAGCAGAGGCTTATTATTTTAAAAATTTAAGATAATAGGTTTATTTGGTTATATCCTTTCGCCGTATACTCCCGTAATCCCCTTTTATTTAAAGGGGATTTTTATTTTTTTTAGGGGGCTGAGACGTATGAATGATGAGTTTTATATGAATTATGCGCTGCAGCTTGCAGCGGGTGCAGTTGGACAAACCTCACCTAACCCAGCAGTTGGTGCAGTAATCGTTCGTAATGGTGAAATTGTGGGAATGGGGGTTCATTTAAAGGCAGGCGAACCTCACGCTGAGATTCATGCGCTGAACATGGCAGGAAGGAAGGCTGAAAAGGGGACTCTTTATGTAACTCTTGAACCGTGTAGTCATTTTGGACAAACCCCTCCCTGTACGAAGGCCGTTATTGAGTCGGGTCTGGAAAAAGTAATCATTGCGTCAACTGACCAGAACTCATTAGTGGCTGGACAAGGAATAGAGAAATTAAAACAAGCAGGGATTGAGGTTGTTACAGGGTTGCTTCAAGAGAAAGCGGATCAGTTAAATGGCCCTTTTTTTCACTTTATTAAGCAGAGGAAACCTTATGTTACCGTTAAGCAGGCTATAACATTGGATGGAAAAACAGCAGCAAAAACAGGTGACAGTAAGTGGATCAGCGGCGAGGAATCAAGAAGAGATGTTCACCATGACCGCAGCCTGCATGATGCCATTTTAGTAGGGATTAATACCGTTCTAAGTGATGATCCGAGACTAACAAATCGGAATGAAGAAAACACTAGACAGCCGATTCGTCTTATACTTGATACCTTTTTAAAAGTACCGTACACAGCTAACGTCATTACCGATGGTGCAGCGCCTACTTGGATTATTACTGGGGCAGATGCTGATTCACAAAAAGCAGACAAACTGAAGAAAAAGGGTGTGTTCGTCTATAAGATGTCGACACCTGAAATTACAATCGAAGAGGTGCTTGTATTCCTAGGGAAAAAAGGAGTGATGTCGTTGTACGTAGAAGGAGGTCAAACTGTCCATACCAGCTTCTTAAAATCCGGACAAATTAATCGCTTAATTACGTACCTCTCTCCTAAGCTGATTGGCGGGGAGGCTGCATTCGGAATGTTTAATGATATGGAGATAAAGACGATGAAAGAGGCCAAACACATTCGCTTTCAATCTATAGAGCAGATGGGTGAGGATATTAAAATCATCTCGACTTTGGAAATAGGGTGAAAACGTGTTTACAGGAATTATTGAAGACATTGGGATTGTTCAATCAGTTAATACAGGAAGAAATAGTATGTCCATCTGTATGTCCTCCGACTTAATTACGGAAGACATTCATTTAGGTGATAGTATTTCCGTAAACGGAGTATGCCTGACTGTGACATCATTTACACTGAATTTGTTTACTGTTGATGTCATGCCGGAAACGTTCAACGCTACGAATATTGCTGAGCTCCGGCCTGGTGTCCAAGTGAATCTAGAACGGGCCATGAGTCCATCAGGAAGATTCGGAGGTCATTTTGTTTCAGGTCATATTGATGGAACAGGTTTGATTATGGAAAAAAAACGTCAGGCCAACGCAGTCTATTACAAGATTAAAGCTGAAACTGGAATAAGTGACTATTGCATCACTAAGGGGTCAATTGCCATTGATGGCACTAGTCTAACCATATTCGATGTGACACAGGATGTACTAACCATTTCTCTCATTCCCCATACACTTGAACAATCAGTAATCGGTTCTAAAAAAGAGGGTGAAAAAGTCAATATCGAAGTGGATATGCTTGGGAAATATGTGATTAACAAATTAGAAAAAACAAAACAAACTTCAACGATTACGCATGATTTTTTGATAAAGAATGGTTTTTAAAGAAAGGATGCTGACTTAATGTTTAATGAAATTGAAGAAGCATTGGCTGATTTACAGGCCGGGAAGGTCATCATTCTGGTAGATGATGAAGACCGAGAAAATGAAGGAGACTTTGTTGTTCTGGCTGAGAAAGCTACGCCAGAGGTGATTAATTTTATGGCCACTCATGGACGAGGATTAATTTGTACAACGATCACTGAAGAACGGGCCTTGCGCTTAAACCTCCATCCTATGGTCCATGAAAATACCGATCATCATGGGACGGCATTTACGGTGAGTATTGACCATAAACAGGCGAGTACAGGAATAAGCGCCTTTGAACGTGCGGGAACGATAAGGGAATTATTTAATGATCATTCTGTTGCAGCTGATTTTAAACGACCAGGTCATGTTTTTCCTCTAATTGCTAAACCAGGAGGGGTATTCAATCGACCAGGTCATACTGAGGCGTCTGTTGATCTTGCCGAGCAATGTGGAGCGATACCTGGAGGCGTGATTTGTGAAATTATGAATGAGGATGGGACGATGGCCCGAGTACCGGAATTACAAGTGCTTGCAAAAAAACATGAATTAAAGCTTATTACCATTGCTGACCTGATTCGCTATCGGAAGGAGAGAGAAATGAGTGTTATCAGAGAAGCAGAAGTAAAAATGCCGACTACATATGGTGATTATACGTTAATTGGTTATTCAAATTCCTTTGACCAATTGGAGCACCTAGCACTCGTTAAAGGAGAGTGGAATGAGAATGATGCTGTTCTAGTAAGGATACACTCCGAATGCATGACGGGAGATGTATTTGGTTCTAAGCGGTGTGATTGTGGAGAGCAGCTGCATGCAGCACTTAGCCAGATTGAAGAAGAAGGTGCAGGGGTTCTACTCTATATGCGTCAGGAAGGAAGAGGAATTGGTTTATTCAATAAATTGCGAGCCTATAAGCTTCAAGAAGAGGGATACGATACGGTAGAAGCAAATATTGAACTTGGGTTTCCGGCGGAAATGAGGGAGTATGGGGTAAGCGTTGAGATTTTGCGCGACCTTGGTATAAAACGTTTACGTCTCTTAACGAACAATCCCGACAAAATAACCGGGTTGGCCGGCTGCGATTTAGATATTGTTGAAAGAATGCCCATTCAAATGCCGGCTGTAAAGGAAAATGAAGAGTATTTGGAAACAAAAAAAATAAAAATGGGGCATTTATTTGTCTAAGGGGGAAATGGGTGTGGGAAAAGTATATGAAGCGCAATTAATAGGTACAGGATTAAAGGTTGGTATAGTTGTAGGAAGATTTAATGAACTGATTACGAGTAAACTGCTTGGAGGTGCAATGGATGGCCTGAAGCGACACGGTGTGGAAGAAGAGGATATTGATATTGCCTGGGTACCAGGAGCGTTTGAGATTCCATTCATTTCAAAAAAATTAGCTGAATCAAAAAAGTATGATGCGATTATTGGTTTAGGGACGGTTATTCGGGGATCGACCTCTCATTATGACTATGTTTGTAATGAAGCGGCAAAAGGCATTGCATCGGTTTCTTTAGAAACGGGGATTCCAGTGATTTTTGGTGTGGTGACAACGGAAAATATTGAACAAGCAATTGAACGAGCTGGAACGAAGTCAGGAAATAAAGGGTATGATGCAGCTGTCTCAGCCATCGAAATGGCCAATTTAAGCAGCTTAATAAGTTTTGAATAACCCATATTGCTGTAAAAAGTATATTATGGTATAATATTCCTGTAATTAATGTAATGAAAAGGTGGTGAAAGAGATGAATTGTTCTATTATTTTGCGCGAGCAATGGCTTGATTATATGTATGTTTGCCGTGCAATTTTTCATGATGCAATTGTTCAAGGGGGGAGTCTGTCCTTTTCAAACAACTGCATAATGAGAATAGAACGATAAGATGTCTCTTCACCTGCTTACTATAGAATGAGCAAAGGGGCCTTATTAAAGGTCCTTTTTTGTTCGTTTTACCCTACTAGGAACCTATGATGCCTAGTAATAAAAAGATCGCAGAGAAGCATGGACTTCTTCTTGCGGTCTTTTTTTGTACCTAAAATTAGAGGAGTGAAATAGATGATTATATGCGGATTACAACATATTAGTAAAATGTTTGGCGGGGACCCTTTATTTGAGAACCTTTCGTTGGAAGTGCAAGAAGGCAGCCGAATAGGTCTTGTCGGAAGTAATGGCAGTGGAAAGAGTACAATCTTGAAAATAATAGCTAGAGAAGAAACAGTTGACAGTGGGAATGTTATCCTGAAAAAGGACTGTAAGGTAGGTTACCTAGCACAAATCCCTCTTCAGAATCAGCAGCTAGTAAGTGAAGTATTACTGTCCGCATTTGAAAGTACTTTAGATTTAGCAAAAAAAATCAGCAGAATGGAATATAGGATGAAATTGGAGAAGAATGAAGAGGCCTTACTGGTTTTACTACAAGAGTATGGGGCACTGCAAGATCAGTTTGATTTGCTTGACGGATACGGGGTGGAAGCGAGTGTTGCCAAGGTAGCAGAAGGTCTTGGAATTACTGGGCTGCTAGATTCACCATATGAGGCGTTAAGCGGAGGCGAAAAAACAAAAGTGGCATTAGGCAAGGTACTATTATTGGATCCGAACCTGCTGCTATTAGATGAGCCGACCAACCATTTAGATATAGCTGCTGTAGAATGGTTGGAGCAATATCTAAAGGATTACAGGGGTACAGTCGTGATAGTCTCACATGACCGCTTTTTCCTAGACCAAGTTGTGACGACTATTATTGATGTTGAGGACGGGGAGGCAATTTTATACCATCATAATTATTCAGGGTTTGTAAAAGAAAAAGAAAAGCGGCTTCTTGATGAATTTCAGTCTTTTCAGGAGCAGCAAAAAAAGATAAAGAAAATGAAGGAAGCAATTAAACGATTACGAGAATGGGCTAATCAGGCTAGTCCGCCCAGTGAAGCTTTGCATAAACGTGCAACCAATATGGAAAGAGCACTGGAACGAATGGAAAAGCTGAAGCGTCCCATCCTAGAACGAAAGAAAATTGCGCTTCAGTTGGAATCTGGAGATAGGAGTGGAAAGGATGTTATCACGTTAAAGGGCGCAGAAAAAAGCTATCATGGACGATCATTATTTTCTAACGTCTCGTTAACGATTCAGTATAAAAATCGTACGGCTATCGTCGGCAATAATGGTACTGGTAAGTCGACGTTATTAAAAGTAATCATAGGGGAAGAAAGTGTGGATAGTGGAAGTGTACACCTAGGTGCGAATGTGAAGATCGGGTATTTATCTCAAGCCTTGACCGTGACGTCTGATAAAACGGTATTAGAAGCCTTTCGTGAAGAAGTGTTGGTAAGTGAAAATGAAGCGCGGCACATCCTAGCTAAATTTCTATTTTATGGGCCCGCAGTATTTCGGAAGACAAGGCAGTTGAGCGGCGGGGAAAGAATGCGGCTCCGGCTGGCTCAGCTTATGCACCAAGAGATTAATCTTCTCATTCTTGATGAACCTACTAACCATCTTGACATTGATTCACGGGAGGTCCTGGAAGAAGCCTTGGAACATTTTCAAGGGACGATTATTGCCGTTTCACATGATCGTTATTTGCTAAATAAACTTTTCGATAAAACGTATTGGCTGCATGATGGACAGCTCCATATCTTTGAAGGGAACTACTCATGGGCAAGGGAAAAGCTGCAAGTAACAGTAAGAAGTCAAACGGAGCGTAAAGACCCAATCAAACTAAAACACAGTGACTCTAAATCTCAAATGGTGAAACAAGTAACTTCAGATGAGATTGAAAAGCAGGTAGAGGAAGTAGAGAGACAACTTACTGAATTGGAGAAGAATATGGATGACACTGTAGAATTGAAAGATCTGCAGCTGCTTTACGAACAGCAAATCAGACTGAAGGTGCAACGGGATACCCTCTATAAACAACTAGAGACCTGTATGGAGTAATAAATAAAAAAACGTTATAATAGAAGTTGCAGCCGTTTCAGGGAATGGTCAATCTAACTGAAATGGCTTTTTTTATTTCATTGTAATTCAGCATCCATATTGAAATGAAAAGCTTATGATTAGGGTATAGTACTAAAGAATTGATTGCTAGGGGGATTTTAATGTACCAGCTTTTATCACATAATGATTTAGATGGAGTAGGGTGTGGAATTGTAGCCAAGCTAGCTTTTGGTGACAAGGTTAATGCCGTATATAATTCAATTGCAGGACTGAATTATCAGGTTGAGTCGTTTATTGAAGCAGGAAATATGGAAGAAAAATTAATCATTACCGATTTATCAGTAAATCAAGATAATGAAAAGCGCATTACTGATTTTGTTGCAGCTGGGGGCCAGGCTGTTTTAATTGATCATCACAAGTCTGCTGTACACTTAAATGAACATAACTGGGCAGAGGTTACGGTTGTTCAGGAAGACGGTAAGCAAACCTCAGCCACTTCTTTATTATATAAATATCTGATTGATAAAGAGCTGCTGCAGCCTTCACCAATAGTAGACGAGTTTGTTGAACTGGTTCGTCAATATGACACATGGGAATGGGATATTAATAAGAATTTCACTGCTAAGCGGTTAAATGATTTATTTTTTATGTTCCCGCAGCTAGATTTTGAAGAAAAAATGTTGAAAAAGCTTACTGGCAATCAAACTGAGTTTTATTTTGATGACATTGAAATAAAACTTTTAGAGGTAGAAGAAAGCCGGGTAGAGCGTTATATCAAACGGAAAAAAAGAGAAGTGTATCAAGCGAAAATAGGCGAGCATATCGCCGGAATTGTGCATGCTGAATCTTATCATTCAGAATTAGGCAACGAGCTGTCTAAGGAATTTCCACATCTTGATTACATAGCGATTATGATGGTGGGGGGAAAACGCATCAGTCTACGCACAATGCATGATTCAGTAGATGTTTCAGCGATTGCGGCAAAATATGATGGCGGCGGACATCAAAAGGCGTCAGGATGCAATATGACAGATAAAGCATTTAAGTTATTTGTGGAAGCGACGTTTTATGCAGAGCCGCTTCGAAGAGATGCGTTCAAAAATCGTTATAATCTTAAAGAAACCAAACAAGGTGTTCTGTATAAAGCAGGAAATGACTATGTCTTTATCTATTATAAAGAGGGGACAGGTTGGATTACAGAAATCAATCAAAAGATTCACTCCCAACCCTATGCCGATTTTTATGAAGCAGAGCGTACAATCAAGCGAAAGCTTCAAGCTGCCCTGACTCGTGATGATGATTACATCAGCTACTTGACCAAACATTATTCGGTAAAAGGGCAATAAGAAAGACTGACTCGGAAAATCTTTGCGATTCTGAGTCAGTCTATTTTTTGTTTACGTATGAAGTCTGCGGTCCTTTGAGTTTACAGGCTTTTGATGCGTTCGGTCTTTAGGCTGTGTTGCAGCAAGATACCTTTTATGGAGTAAGGCATTAATCTCCCCGCCAATAACGAGGGTAAGTCCGGTAAGGTACAGCCAAAGCATTAAGATGATGACTCCCCCAAGACTTCCATAGGTGGCAGAGTAGTTGCCAAAATTGCTGACATAAAATGAGAACCCTAAAGAAATTGCGAGCCAGATTATAGTTGCAGAAACGGCACCTGGTATTACTTGCTTAAATGGATATTGCTTATTCGGAGCAAATCGATATAGAGTAGTTAACACAATAACGAGAACAGCTAAAGCGACTACCCAGCGTAATAGATTAATAAGGCTTTCGAAGCTTTCTGAAAGTGGGACAACGTATTCAATCATATTAATGATGGTGCTGCCGAATACAGGCAGAACAAGTACGACGATAAAAGCAAAAATTAGTACGAGTGTTAAGACGATTGAAATCAGGCGCGCTTTAATGAAGTTTCGTGTTTCTTCAACATCAAAAGCAATATTCATTGCATGGATGAAGGCATTCATCCCGTTGGAGGCAGACCAAATTGTACCCAGTATACCTATAGTTAACAGGCCGCCATTACGCTCACTAACTATCGTAACGATATTTTCCTCTAATACTTCTGTACTTTCAGAAGGAAGGAAATTATTGATGAATTCGATGGCTTTTTGAGGTTCTATTTGTAGATAGGGGAGAATGGAAAGTAAAAGGATTAATAATGGAAACAGTGACAGCATATAGTAGTAGGCTTGTTCAGCCGCTAATCCGGTTGCTCGATCTTCTTTTATTTCTTGATTAAGTTCTTTTCCAAAAGCGAATAAACTCTTTAACATATCGTGTCACTCCCGCCGTATTCTTATTACCTTTCTTTTCCCTAGCTTTTGTAAGTTTAACCCTTAATATAAATAAAAAAAGAAAGTCTAGGAAATCGACTTTCTTCTTTATGATGAAATTATGACAATCCTTTTTCAGATTGTTTTTTAATTTTTGGGGTATTCCATTTAAATATCTTATTTAGAAATGTGTAAATGTGTTTAGATTCTTTGGTCATTATTGGACCAAGAATGGCTAAAATTAGGACATACAAAGCAGAGAAAGGAGTCAAAATAGGTGCTAAACCGCCTGCAATACCTATGTTAGCTACAATGATAGAAAATTCTCCACGAGAAACAATGGTTAAGCCAATATTGACTGATGCCTTATGAGATAAATTCGCTTGACGTCCAGCAATCATCCCGGCAACGAAGTTTCCGATTATGGTTAGTGCCACAGCTCCAAGCGTTAGCCATAATGCGCCGCCCAGCTCAAATGGATCAATACTTAGACCAAAGCTGAAAAAGAAAATCGCTCCAAAGAAATCACGGAAGGGAACAACCATTTTTTCAATTCGGTCACTATGCTCAGTCTCAGAAAAAACGAGACCTAGTAGTAATGCACCGATTGCTTCGGCAACGTGAATGGTTTCTGAAAAACCAGCTATAAAGAATAGCGATGCAAAAATCACGATAATGAAGATTTCATCGGAGGATATATTTAATAATTTATTTAATAATGGGGCAGCTTTTCGTGCGATAACGAAAAATAATAGCATATACCCGAGGGCTATAAGGATTGAAGTTAGTGAACCGAGTAAGGTAGCATTATCTCCCAGTACTAAACCAGATACGATGGAGAGGTACACGGCTAAGAAGATATCTTCGAACATAATAATGCCGAGAATTAATTCGGTTTCATTGTTACCGGTCCTTTTAAGGTCTACAAGCACTTTGGCAACAATTGCACTTGAGGAAATGGAGATAATTCCGGCGATGATAAGGATTTCCTTAAGGTCAAAACCAGCAACCCATCCATATAAAACACCAATCGTAAAGTTGATGGCTATATAAATCGTTCCGCCAGTAACAATGGATTTCCCAGATTTAATAAGTTTTTTCATCGAAAATTCAAGGCCTAGATAAAACAAGAGAAATAGAACACCAATTCTCCCAAGGAAGGAAATGATTTCTTCGCTGTGGATAAAGCGTAAATCAATAACGCCAATTGTCGGAGCATGGGGACCGACGAGCATTCCAATGACAATGAGAAATGGGATAATCGAGAATTTTAATTTACCTGAAATAATTGCAGCAAGTGCTACAAGTAAAAGGGCCGTACCAACTTCGAAAACTAAATGGTCCAAAATTTACTCACCCCCTTCATTTGATAGCAATTCTTTGATTAAGTTCTTAATGTCAGTCCTTCCTCCAGAAATAACAAGTGTATCTCCTGCCTCAATAATGGTATCAGGGCCTGGATTAACGAGATTTTTGGTATCTTTCTTCGTATGAGCGATAACAGTTACGTTATAATTGCTGCGTATATCGATATCTCCAATTGTTTGATTAATCGCTTTTGCACCTGGCTCCACTTTATACCATTCGATAACTAAGTTCCCAAGGGCCATTTCAATTGTTTCAAGGGCTTGAGGCTTATAAACCATTCCACCAAGAATGCTGGCGATTTGACGAGATTCTTGATCATTAAACGTAACACTTGAGACAATTTCATCATGGTCACTGTCAAAATGATAAAGTTCTCTGCGACCATCGTCATGGATGACAATGACCATTTTTTCATCGTTTCTAGTAATAACTTCGAATTTCTGACCTATTCCTGGAAGTTCACTTTCTCTTATTCTCATTGAAATTCCTCCTTGTTTTTCGGATACAGATAATGGGTTCGTCAGGGTAACTTTTGACCTTACAAATTCACATCGATGATCGTTTTAATTTTCTCTTCTTCTGATATGCCTAGATACTTCATTGTTTCAGCCAAACTCCCATGATGAAAGTGTTTCTGAATCAATGAAACGGAAACACCCTGCTTGTAAGCATGATAGCCAAATGTTTTTCGCATTGAGCTAGCTCCGTATTTTCCTTCTATACCAGCCGCTTCCACAGCTTGATGGATAATTCGGTGAGCTTGTTGTCGTGTGATGGGTTTATTAGTCTTTGGCGACATAAACAAATAAGAGTCATCTTCAGTAGGAACTTTTTCAAGGTAATCTTGTAAAGCAATCCTTACTTTTGCGTTTACATAAACAGAAGTTTCCTTCTCATCATCAAGTTTTAGCTTTACATGCTCTTTAATGGTGTTTTCAGAAGTCAGTACATCTGAGCATTTTAATTCAAGAATTTCATTAATCTTTAAGCCGGTGTTAATCCCAATGACAAACAATGTATAATCCCGTTCAGAATGCTTCTTTAAATACCTTTTTATGGAATTTATATCTTCCACACGCCTAAAGGCTTCTACATATTCCATTTTCGCTGCTCCTTGTATGTTACTTAATTATATTATATCACTAATTATGTAACTATACGACTCTTATGCTTACTATTACACTATCTTCTTAATTTTATCCGGAAGAGAAATAAAAAAACTCCCTAAAACCAGTTCACTGGCGGGAGGGAGTGCGAGTCAGTATATAGTGAAATTAGTGAATTCTCCTGAGGCTTCCTCGACGCTGCATTCCAGCTTATTAACTTTTGAAAACCGTGGACCATTCCTCAGCTTTGTTAAAAGGGATTGACATGCCGTTTCTTCTGTCTCAATGATTACTTGTACAGTTCCGTCGATATTATTACGAACATTTCCTCTTATTCCTAATTCGATCGCTTGGACAGCAGTAAACGTTCGATAACCTACACCTTGTACAGAACCGGTAATCGTTATGATATACCTTTTTATCATAAAGTTTGTTGAAGTGTCTGAATTAAATCGGTTTTAATATGCTGCCAAAGATCTTTATCCGAAGTAAAGCGGGATTTCATCGATTGTATAAATGCATTCATAGCTGCTTCATAACCAGGGTCATCTTTTGCAGGCAATGAACTTCGAAGTTCATCAGCAAATCCTTGAACTTCTGGTGCACGCGGGCCCCATTTTGTCACTTCTTCACCAGCATCATTAATAAAGATAATAATTGGTATGGACCGAGCTGTCCCATTCGTTAAATATTGATCCATAAGTTCTAAATTTTCATCGCGTATTAAATATCGTGTTTCAATGTCAGCTTCTTCAGCAAGTTTCATGAAGATTGGCAAGTTTACCATGGCATCATTACACCAATCAGCAGTCAGAATAATAGCTCGAAGCTGTTTGGGTTTAATTGTTGCCAGCCACTCCTTGTCTTTACTCGTAAGGTTAAACTGATTATAAACGGCTAGCAATGACTCTTTATTGGTAGTCATATCCTCAATATAAGTTTCCCTTGTTAACCCTTTGTCAAACCAATCATTTAATGTAGTCATCAACGTTACCTCCTAATTTCTTATTTTTATCATACCTTATTTTAAAGTTGAACTAAAAGCTCTATTGTGGAAAGTAGAGTAAATAGTGAATTTTAATATGTACGTAAACATTAAAATCTATTAATAGAAGAAGGGACTAATCCATACGGATTAGTCCTTTTCTGAAAATCTGATTATCTTGTAGCTTTTTGTAATTTCTGTATAACTTGAAGAGACATACCTGTTCCAATAGCCACAGATTCTAATGGATGCGGAGCAACATGGACAGGGACAACAATCTCTTGACTAAGCCAGTCCTGCATCCCATTCAGCAATGCGCCTCCACCGGATAGCACAACCCCCTGATCGACAATATCGCCGCTTAACTCTGGAGGACAATCCTCTAATGTGGCCCGGATTGCTTCTAGGATGTGAAACAATGATTCGCGGAGTGCTTCTTGTATTTCTACCGAAGTAATCGAAATGTTTTTTGGTAATCCTGTTACTAAATCCCGTCCACGAATATCCATCGTCATGGTAGGGTGATCAATCATTGCGTAGCCAATCTCTATCTTAATTTGTTCGGCAGTCCGTTCGCCGATTAATAGATTGTATTTTTTTCTTACATATTGAACTATATCCTCATCCAGCTGATCGCCGCCAATTCGGATCGAATGGCACGAAACAACTCCACCATAGGAGATGATGGCCACTTCAGTGGTACCACCGCCAATATCAATAATTACATTAGCTACTGGTTCTTCTACGGGTAAATCAGCACCGATTGCTGCAGCTACGGGTTCTTCAATTAAATGGACATGCTTAGCTCCGCAGCTTTTAACAGCATCCTCAATCGCTCTTCTTTCAACCGAAGTTGATCCTGAAGGTGTACAAACCACTACTGTAGGTTTTCTGATGGCAAAACCAAGCTGTTTACTCGCTTTTTTCATGATTTGCTTTAGCATCTGTGCCGTTACATCATAATCCGCGATAACACCATCTTTTAATGGGCGAATCGCGACAATATTTCCCGGTGTTTTACCGATCATTTCTTTAGCATCTGTTCCTACTGCCATTACTTGCTTTGTATTCAAGTCTATAGCTACAACTGAAGGTTCATTAAATACAATTCCTTTATTCTTGCTGTACACTAATGTATTAGCTGTACCCAAATCAATGCCTATTTCTGTAGTCGAAAACATTTTAGTCGCCCCTTTATAAAAAGTTTGACCCCCTATTAGCATTCTACCTAATAGTTCAGGTTTATGGGGGTATCTTTGAATGGTAATTGTTTCATGTGGAACCAAATACTTATTATTAAACGATTCAAATGGACTAAGAACAATTCTAGGGACTGCTAGTAACCGTCGACAAGGATTCGTGGCCATCAGACTATGGGGTGGTTTTCATTAAACTAGTGAATTGAAAGAATTAGTTAACTGTGCAGCGGAGAGCTGACTAAATAATTTCTCTTTAATTTTCACAGTAAATCTATTAAACGTTCACTATTAATAGTGGGAATAGGAATTTTATAATTGGTGTAAGGGCTTTCAATTGTGAAAGTCAAATTCTTCGTCAGATACAACCCCTATTTCAATGGACTAATCTAATATCAACTGTAATAACTTTATGACATACCGGGATTCTATTGCTAGATTAGCCAAGTTTTCTTATTGTGGGTAGTGTAGAAAGTAATTTATAAAATGACAGCGTTTTCTTTATAAAATGTACATTACCAATGGAAGAAGATTGCCCACGTAATCTCATTCTCACTGGGATAGAGAATGGTATTTACCTTTTGAAAAACATCGCTATTATCAAAATCATGAATACGATAATTAAACAATTCAAGAAGGAAGGCAAGCAATTCAAATCAGTTCATCTGGATAGCCAAACCTTGTTTTTAGAGGACTATCTCACAGTACATCCTGAAAATCGAGAAATCGTAAAACGATTGATTGTAGAGAAGAAACTTAATATTGATTATTGGTACGTTTTGAAGGATGCATTTTTAACCAGCTCTGAAGCTAATATCAGGATGTGGTGTTAAACCTATAGGCTTTAATAACATGGTTTCGGACGCATCAAACTTTGAATCCCAATACTCCGAGATTGTTTGGAAATCAATCATACAAAATTAACATAATGGAAGATGCTACAAATTTGACGGAAGTTCAATATGACGCAGGCAATGCCAAAATTATTACACTTGGTTTTTATAAAAAAAGATAGGGGGGGAATTGATGGTAACTATTCCCGAATCAATGCAGAAGCTCATCAGTCATGTAAAGGATTTCTTTCCAGAAGACGCAAAATTGCAGCGGATGTTTGAGCAATGTTTTGTAAATACGTATACAACAACATTGAAAAAACAGGAAGATGGTAAAACATTTGTAGTTACAGGTGATATTCCTGCCATGTGGCTCCGAGACTCAGCTGCGCAGGTAAGACCTTATTTAATGGCGGCAGAAGAAGATAAAGAATTAGCAGAGATACTCGAAGGAGTGATTCGTCAACAGTTCGAATTTATACTTCACGATCCGTATGCAAATGCTTTTAATGAAAGTGCTAATGGGAAAGGTCATCAAACTGACTTAACAGAGATGACCCCTCATATTTGGGAACGGAAATATGAAATTGATTCATTGTGTTATCCAATCCAACTTGCCTACCTATTTTGGAAGTCTACAGGACGCACTGCATTCTTAGAAGAATCCTTCCATGAAGTCATGGAAACGATTCTTCGAGTATGGAAAACGGAACAGGATCATGAAAAACATTCGTCATACCGATTTAACCGTGCAGATGTTCGCCAGTCTGACACATTAATCCGTAATGGGAGAGGCGGACATGTTAAACCGAATGGGATGACATGGAGTGCCTTTCGTCCTAGTGATGATGCCTGCACCTATGGCTATCTAGTACCATCGAATATGTTTGCTGTTACAGTACTAGAATATGCAGGTGAAATCAGTAATCAAGTGCTAAACCAGCCAACATTAAGAGAAGAATGCTTGAAGCTTCAAAGAGAAATAAAAGAAGGAATTGAAGCAAATGCCAAGTTCACTCACCCAATTTACGGTGAAATGTACGTATATGAAACGGACGGAGAGGGCAGCGTCAATTTAATGGATGATGCTAATGTTCCCAGCCTGTTGGCTGCTCCTTATTTAGGATACTTGTCATATGATGATCAAGTATATGCCAATACTCGTCAATTTCTGTTAAGCAGGGATAACCCTTATTACTATGAAGGTAAAGCTGCAAATGGAATTGGAAGTCCGCACACTCCTGACCATTATATTTGGCATATTGCGCTTGCAATGCAAGGAATGACAACAACAGATGAAGAAGAAAAGCAAAAGGTTTTATCTTATTTTAAAAACACTGATGGTGGAACTGAATATATGCATGAGGGCTTTAACGCTGATTGTCCTGAAGAATTTACACGAGATTGGTTTGCGTGGGCAAATACGATATTTAGTGAATTTGTATTAAGTTTAACTGGGAAGGCGGTTAAAGGGAGCCCACTCTATCACCAGTTAATGGAGATTAATAAGAGTGAAGGATAAGAATGTATTGAGGGGATGAAGTAATGAAAAAAGCACCATGGATTATTGGTTCTTGCGAATGGATTTGGAGAGTGATTTTAGTTAATTGGTGCTGGTTTGTTTTTACAATCCTGGGATTGGGGATTTTAGGTTTTTTTCCGGCATCTGTTGCCTTGTTTGCAATCATAAGAAAGTGGATAAGAAAGGAGACAGATTTCCCCGTCCTGAAGACGTTTAAGCAGGTTTATTTTCAAGAATGGAAGAGAAGTAATGTTATTGGATTCGTTTTCTATGGCATCGGTCTTTTTCTGTTTATTGATATCAGGATAGTCCACCAAATGATGACTGGCTTTATGGCTGTTTTTCTTTCTATCTTCTTATACATTATCGTATGCGTGCTATTATTGACGGTTGGTTACTTTTTTGCAATTTATGCCCATTATGAACTGCCAAATAAGGGATACATTAAACAGGCATTTCTATTTGCGCTGACGAGTTTTCCATCCACTATTCTGATTGTAATCGGCTTTATACTGATTGGCTATATGATTAATGAATATCCAGGTCTTATTCTCTTTGTGTTTGCGGTTGCCCCTGCCTTCTGGATGATGAGGGTTTGTCTTAGCCGTTTTACTGCTCTAGATAGCGAAGTAAGCTGAATTATGGTTGTTGAAAAGGAGAAAAGAGGAGGCATTTTTATGAAATTGTATATAAATGGAGATCTATCTTCGGTAGAAAGCGGGATAAATACTTTAACTAAGCATTTAAATATTGAACTTTCCACAGACGGTCATCCTATTCAAGTGAAAAATGAAAAAGGGGCATTAAGGGCTGCAAATCAAAATGGTATTGGGGAGATTACCTTTGATCAACCTGTACATTTTTTTCGTGCTTTAGGGTTGTGGTTGGAGAATTATCATAAAAACTCTGAATTTGAAGTATCGGAAAATCCGAACTTTGAAATGAGTGGTGTAATGCTTGATGCGTCAAGAAATGCGGTCCCAACCGTTGCTGATTTGGAAAAACTGCTGCTAAAAATGGCAGTCATGGGACTTAACACATTAATGCTTTACACAGAAGATACCTATGAAGTTAAAGAACATCCATATTTTGGATATATGCGAGGGCGGTATACAACTGAAGAGTTAAGGTTATGTGACGATTATGCTAATAAACTGGGAATTGAAATGATTCCATGCATTCAAACGTTAGGTCATCTGCGTGAAGCACTTAAGTGGAATTACGCATCAGATTTTAAGGATACCGATGATATTCTTTTGGTGGATGAGCCTAGGACTTATGAATTCTTAGAGAACTGTATCCGTTCCGTTTCTGAAGCGTTCACTACGAAACGGATTCATATAGGAATGGATGAAACATTCCAGTTAGGACTTGGAAAATATTTAGAAAACCATGGGTATGTTAATCATATCGAAATTATGAACCGACACATACAAAAGGTTGTAGCAATTACAGAAAAGTATGGCTATAAACCAATGATATGGAGTGATATGTATTTCCCTTTATTCTCAAAAGATAGTAAATACCGTGATGAAAAAGGGGAAATACATGACGATATTCTTGCTGGAATTCCAGATGTAGATCTTGTGTATTGGAATTACTATCATAAAGAGCAGAAAGTCTATGAAGATACTATCCAACACCATAAAAATCTTGGGAGCATGCCAATATTCGCTGGCGGGGCTTGGACATGGAATGGAATCGTTCCGAATTATGGCAAAGCTATTGCAACTACTGAAGCAGCTATGGCTGCATGTAAAAAGGAAGGAGTCAAGGAAGTCTTTGTAACACTCTGGGGTGATAATGGAGCGGAGACCCCTTTCTCAACAGCTTATCCGATCCTTCAATTATTTGCTGAACATGCCTATCATCAGCAAGTAACGAAGGAACAAATTGTCGAGCGATTTGAATTTTGCTGTAAAGGAAACTTTGAAGATTTTATGATTTTGAAGTACTTGGATGAAACGCCGGGTGTTATGAAAGATAATATGAATACGTCGATGACTTCAAAAGTAACATTATATCAAGATGTTTTAATTGGTTTATATGATGAGAATATCCGAGGTTTGGGACTTAGCGAACATTATAGTAAGCTAGTATTTGAAATTAAACAGGCAAAACTTCGTAATCCTAGCTGGGCACCTTTATTTGATTTTTATGAGCAACTGGCTAGAGTATTAAGCGTAAAGGCGGAAATCGGTCTTAAGCTAAAGGAGTCCTATGACAAAAAGGAAGTTGAGGTAATACGTTCATTCCTAACTAAGCTTGACTGGATTCAAACCAATGTTGACGAGCTACGTCAAAAGCACCGGTCCATTTGGTTTACAGACTATAAACCATTTGGCTGGGAAGTGATTGATATTCGTTATGGCGGTGTCATTACCAGAATTGATTCTGTAAAATACCGTCTTAATGAGTGGTTGGATGGAAAAATTGATCGAATTGAAGAGTTAGAAGAAAAACGTCTCCTTCATGATGGACCATGGGAGATTATTGACGGGTTAGTCGGTGGGAATATATATCATCGAATTGTTACTGCTGGTAATTTCTCATTATAAGGATAGGCGTGAATAACCGAAAGAAGGTTTGAAGCACGTAAATGATCTAGGGGAGTATCGGTACCGCGATTACTTTGATATTCCCCATTTTTATATCTATAAAGATTATGGTGAGATTGGTTAATATGATGTACATCAACAAATGAAGGTAGGAGACTATTGAAAGGTCGCTACCAGTATATGATGCATGCCAATGTCGATAGACACCTTGCAAAATAACTATAAGCTTTGTCGGAATATATTCATTTGGAGAAACTAGCAGAGTTAATAACTGGGATTCGAACCTTTATTTTTGGTATTCCCCTAAAAAACAAGGAGTCGATTCAAATCACAAGGAAGTTCTCTTTGATGTAGAAAAGGGTTAAAGGAGCGATTTGACGGTTAGCTTCTAATGGAATATTAAAAGAAAGTACATAGACGAATTCTCATTATTCATTTTTTGAAGAAGATCATTCAAGGAGAGGTGTTGCAAATCAATTGGACTGAACCAGGAAGATAAGAATTTTACGAATCTTGTTGTGTAGCGAATACGAGGGAGAAAGTCCTATTTCAAAGAATATTTCAGTTAATCATAAATTAGTCAACTATTAATTATGCTTCCAACGTTATAAAATATAGTTATGAAAGCGATTACATAGATTGGAGGAGGAAACATACTTGAAAAGAATTGCACGTGACCTATATAAAAATCGAGTCTGGCTTCTTATGGTACTTCCAGGCACTATTTGGTTATTAGTATTCTCCTATTTACCAATGTTTGGACAAGTACTAGCTTTTAAGAAATTCCGAATCAATCCGGATGGTTTTTTTGCAAGTGTGATAAGTAGTGAATGGGTAGGTTGGGATAATTTTAAGTATTTATTTAGCACGAATGATGCATGGATTATAACTAGGAATACCCTCGTATATAATATTATCTTTATAGTCGTTGGGCTCATAGCAGCTGTAGCAACAGCCATCCTCCTTAATGAGCTGGTGAATAAAAAATTATCCAAGGTTTATCAGACTTCTATACTTTTCCCACACTTTATTTCTTGGGTTATTGGTAGCTATTTTGTTTTTACTTTCTTAAGTACAGATCATGGTCTAATGAACCATGTACTCAGTTGGTTTCATATAGATCCAATATCATGGTATAACGAATCAAAATATTGGCCGTTTATTTTGGTATTTATGAGCTTATGGAAAGGTGTAGGGTACGGGAGTATTGTTTATTTAGCTTCCATAGTAGGAATTGACCGAACTTATTACGAGGCAGCTATGATTGATGGTGCTTCAAAATGGAAGCAGATTAAACATATCACCTTGCCGATGCTTAAGCCATTAATGGTCATCTTAACTATTATGAATATTGGAAGAATTTTCAATTCGGACTTTGGGTTGTTTTATCAAGTTCCAAGAGATTCTGGAGCATTGTATTCGGCTACAAACGTTATTGATACCTTTGTATATCGAGGTCTTATGAATCTTGGAGACATTGGTATGAGTACGGCAGCGGGTCTTTATCAGTCTGTTGTAGGATTTGCTCTTGTCATGATTACGAATTTCATAGTCAGGAAAATTGATGAGGAAAGTGCATTGTTTTAAATTTTTTTCGTCGGGAAGGAGGGAACGTCGCTTAGCGGCTAACTTTATGGCTAAACTACAAAATCAAACATCAGTTGTTATTTCAGACTCACTAGAAGAGGTGAAACGGGGCGGGAGAAATGTAAGGAAAAAGTATCGTAATCCACAAGAAATTTCTCCAGTTGTAAACAGACTTATTAGTGTATTCCTGGGAATATTAGCGTTCATCTGTATTTTTCCTTTTATCTATGTCATCATAATTTCTTTTACTAGTGAAGAAAGTATTGTAAGAAATGGGTTTCAACTGTTTCCAAAAGAGTGGAGTACAGATGCGTATCAATATTTATGGAGTATGAAGGAGCAATTACTCCGTTCGTATGGTGTTACTATTCTTGTTACTATAATCGGGACTGTTATAAGTGTGTTAATGATTACCTTTTATGCCTACGCTATTTCCAGACCGCAATTTAAGTACCGGAGATTTTTTACATTTCTTGCCTTTTTTACGATGTTATTCAGTGGTGGTCTAGTACCAACTTATATAATTGTAACTCAATTTTTGGGATTGAAAAATACAATATGGGCACTAATACTTCCGCTTGCGATGAACGCATTTTATATCATCATTATGAGGACATTCTTTCTAAAGTCAGTTTCTGAATCAATATTGGAATCAGCGAGAATGGATGGAGCTAGTGAATGGAGGATTTTCTTTCAAATTATCTTCCCGCTTTCATTACCAGGAATTGCTACAATTGCTTTGTTTAGTACATTAGGATATTGGAATGATTGGTTCGCGGCTTTGTTGTATATAGATAACCCTAACTTAGTGCCGTTGCAGTCATTGCTGATGAAAATAGAAGCAAATCTTGAATTTATGAGACAAAATTTAGATGTTGGCTTAATGCAACAAAGTTTGTTCGATACTATCCCGCAAGAGTCAGCTAAAATGGCAATGGTCGTTATCGCCACATTACCAATAGCAGTTTCTTACCCGTTCTTTCAAAAGTACTTTATTAGCGGACTAACTATTGGCGGCGTTAAAGAATAATAAAGAAAGAGGCGAAGAAAGTATGAAAAAAAGGTTTATGGTAGTGCTTACACTTGTTCTATCTATTGGAATGGTTCTTTCCGCATGTACTGGTAAAGAAAGCTCCACCGAAGTAAAAGGCGGAAAGAATGGGGAGCCGTATGAAATAAAATGGTTCACTATTGGAACACCGCAAAATGATAAGGAAAAAGTATTTGCAGAAGTAAATAAATACCTAAAGGAAAAAATAAATGCCACTGTGAAAATGACTCAGATTGATTGGGGAGATTGGGCTCAAAAGTCACAAGTTATGATTAATTCAGGTGAACAATTTGATATCATTTTTACAAATGGAACAGATTATGTACAAAATTCTCAAAAAGGTGCATTTTTAGCTCTTGATGATATGCTAAATAATGAAGGGAAAGAGTTAGTAGAGGTTATTGATCCTGAGTTTTTAGAAGGAATTAAGGTTGACGGGAAAATTTACGGTGTTCCTGCAAATAAAGAAGTTGCTAGACAAAGTGTGTATACGTTTAATAAACGTCTTGTAGACAAGTACAACTTTGATATTTCAAACGTGAAAACTCTAGAAGACTTAGAGCCAATGCTTAAAACTATTAAGGAAAAAGAATCCGGTGTTACCCCAGTCGCAACATTTAAAGCATTTTTACGCTATGACTATGTTTTTAATGGAGAAATGCCATTTGCCTTCCCATTTGATGGGGATACAGAGCGTGTAATTAATCCATTTGAAACAGATGAGGCAATGAATACACTTAAAACCATGCATAAATATTATAAAGCTGGCTACATAAAAGAGGATGCAGCAACTAGTAAAGACACCTGGCCAATGGATGTGGAAAATTGGTTTGTCCGGATGGGAGGTTCACAGCCATATGCAGATTTATTATGGAGCCGTTCAGCTAAATACGAGGTAGTGTCTGCACCTGCAGAACAGCCAACCATTGTAAATGATTCCGTTTCTGGTTCAATTCAGGCCATTTCAGCAACATCAAAGAACCCCAAAAAGGCGATGGAATTCCTGACGTTGCTTAATACTGATCCATATCTTCGCAACTTAGTAGATAAAGGAATTGAAGGCACTCATTATAAGAAAGACGAAGATGGGACAATTGAAGATCTCCCTGCACGTATTGACAACTATAATATGCCGTCCTATTCTTTAGGAAATCACTTTATTTTAAATCTTTACAAAGAGGATCCTAAAGATAAATGGGAAAAATTCAAAGAATTTAATGCTTCTGCCGTTAAGTCACCATCACTTGGTTTCAATTTCAATAGTGATCCAGTTCGTTCAGAACTTGCTTCCATTACGAACATTTCGAAAGAGTTTTATCCAGCTCTTGCAACAGGGTCTGTGAAACCAGAAGAATATCTGCCTAAATTTAATGAAAAGCTGAAAAATGCGGGAATCGATAAAGTGTTAAAAGAAATTCAAAAGCAATATGATGAATGGAAAAGCAAACAAAATTAATTACAAAATCAAGCTGGAATATTCTGGCTTGATTTTATTTCACTTATACAACTTTGTATTGTATCTAAAGAACGTAGCTTCATTGTGTTATAATTAACGAAATAATTAGTAAATTAGAGGGACCATATGGAATTAAAAGGACGCTTTATACAGAATGTATTTAATAGACTATTTTTAATAACTTCTATTACAATTATTGTAACCGTTATCATACTTATTGTTATCATTTCAAATTATTATTCAGATATTATTATTCAAAAAGAAGTTAATATCAATACGCGAACATTAGAAAGAGTAGAAGATTATTTTTCATCTAAGGATATAGACATTAATAGGGCTATAAGAGATCTTTATATTAAAGGGGATATGATAGAGGATATATCCTTCGCTCTGCATAATGGATATGGAAAATATTTAGAATATCATTTAGACGAATTTTCTAATAGTAAGTCTTTTACCCCTAATAATATTGATACGTATTTTAATGGTTATTTCAGTCAGGATATAGATTTAAATGCTATTAGTTTGCGGTCTTTTGAGAATTCGTCAATTGAATATCTATTAATCAATAATAATATTCGTTGGAATAAAAGCGTAATTGACTATGATACGAACGCCGATCCTTCTCTTTCACAAGGAATACCGAATTTAAGCAGGGGTGTTTTGTTACATCAACGAAAGTTAAGAAATACAATTACCAAAAAAACTACCCTAAATAATCCGGTAACTCTTAAAAAAATCGGGGAAATTTCTTTTTATTATTCAACAGAGTGGTTAGACAAGATGTTAAGAAAGCACGAAGGCACACCAGTATCTTTCTTTTTAATGGATGGAGAGGGAACGATTATTTATTCGGTTAATAAAGGTATCCCTGTAGATATGATCCACCAATTAAAATTAGAAACAAATGAAATGAAAATGAAGTGGAAACATGAGAAGTATTATATAAACACTATTGCCAATAAGGGAGATTATATTTATGTAAGTGCCATTCCTAATAAGGGATGGCAGAAGCTGACGATTGTCAGAGGAACAATGTGGGGCGTTATTAGTTTTCTCATTTTTGCTGCTATTTTAATAACTTATTCATTTACTAGAAATTATTCTCGGAGAATTCATAATATCGTAGCAATTATACGCAGGGTAGAAAAGGGAGATTTAGATGCGAGAATTCCGATATCAAAACAAGAAGATGAATTATCTAAGATTGCTGTCAATATCAACTCGATGTTAACGGAACTAAATAATTATATTGAACATAATTACCTGTTAAATATTAAGCAGCAGCAAGCCAAATTAAAAGCTCTTCAGGCACAAATAGATCCGCATTTTTTATTTAATACACTTGAAGCCATTCGGATGGTTGCCGTTGTGGAGGGCTCGAAAACATCTAGTAAAATGACTTTCCTTTTATCTAAGCTTTTTCGCTATACCCTGGAATCTAAAGATACCGTACCCATCTATACAGAAATCGAGTATGTTAATCAATACTTGAATTTAATGCAGTTTAAATATCCTGAAAAGTTAAAAATTCATATAGATATTCCTATTGATGTGGAACAAACAATGGTACAAAAATTAATACTCCAGCCGATTATTGAAAACTATTTTGTTCACGGGTTTAAAAAAGGTCAATTTAATAATGAGTTGTTAATCCGTGCTATACGAGTAGGAGAATTAATAAAAATATCCGTTGAAGATAATGGTAAAGGAATGTCTGAAGATAAGTTAAATAATATTATTCAACATATTAATCATGAAAAGGGTGATGAAATGATATCGATCGGTTTAAGAAACATTCATCAACGCCTAAAGCTCGCTTATGGAGACCAGTTTGGAATTTCTTTAATTAGTATCAAAGACCAAGGAACAACAATTACATTGACCATTCCAGTGCATGGGATACAACATGTATAGGATAGTACTAGCAGATGATGAACCCTTAATTACGAAAGGACTACGGGCCATTTTAGATTGGGAGGATTATGGGTTCGAAATAGTCTATACTGCTGAAAGCGGAGAGGATGCTCTTTCCTATATAATAAATCATCCCATTGACATACTGATCACAGATATCTTAATGGACGAAATGTCCGGCTTAGATTTGATTCGAGAAGTGAAGAAGTTAAATCCTCTAGTTAAGTGTATTGTTTTAACTGGGTATCAAGAATTTCGGTTTATTAAGGAAGGGTTATTGTTAGGAATTGAAAATTACTTGTTAAAACCAGTTGATGAAGAAGAACTATTAGCATCCATACAAAATGTAGGACAAAAGTTAAATATGATTATGTTCAGCAGCCAACAGCAAGAGGAAACAACTCTGCTGGATAATACACTATGGAACTACCTTAATGGTGGAATTGCTCTTCATGATTGTCTGGAAAGGTTGTCATTATACAATTTTGAATTTAAAGATACGTCTTATAGTGTATCCATCTTAAATATTGAGCATTATCAAGATAGTTATATATTAAAAAATGTTCGAAACTTTATTGAATGGAAATATTCTGCTCTTTGTCTCTTTAGCCCCTTTAACGAAATCGTAATTATCTTTAAAGGCAATGAGGAAGAGGGGGTATTGAGACAAAACCAAAGTCTAGTTGATAATCTCCTTGAAGAACAATTTGGGACTGGTCAATTTTATTTATCCATGGGAAAGTCAATCAATATGTTCGAAGAATTAGAGGATAGTTTTAATAGTGCTAGGGAATACAGTCTGCTTCAGTTAAATTTAGAACCTAATGTTCTTATTTCAAGTAAACAAGCGATTGATCAGCAAGAGGATTTAAAGAGACAAAAAGAAATTAAAGAACATATCGTGAAAAAGTTAATGAATACCGAAGAAGATTTTTTGATGCAAATTGATCATTTCTTTAAAGATTTAACAGAGAAGCCAAATTTAATCTCTCCTCAAGTAGTGAAAAAATACGCATTTGATTTAATTTGCTATATCCACTATTCCATACCTCATGATGATTTCTCTCAATATACAGCAGCAGTTGAAAGAATGGTATACAGTACTGACATCGACCATATGGCAGAAATCCTAAAAGAGTACTGTCAAGGTTTACTCCAATCTATGAACCAACATATTTATAGTAGAAGTCCAATTGTACAAAATGTGCTTCAGCATATTAATGCACATTATAATGAAGGGTTATCATTAAAAACACTTGGTCAGCAATTTCATATAAATGCCATTTATTTAGGTCAATTATTTCAAAAAGAAATTGGCTTGGTATTCTCGGACTACCTTAATCGATACAGGTTGGAGAAAGCAAAAGAATTGTTAAAAACAACTCATTTCCGTGCAGGGGACATCGGAAAAAAGGTAGGGTATTCTGATACGACTTATTTTTATAAACAGTTTAAGAAAAATGTAGGAACAACACCTAGTGAATGGAGAAAGATTTAAAAGTAATTAGTAGAGGATTCATCATTTGCATTTTTTCTTTATTGGCAGGCCAAAAAAGAAATTAGTTGTAGCAGTTACATATTAAATTTTTCAACGAGAAAACGTATCGTATTTTAATATGATACGTTTTTTATTATCAACTTTCCCTATATAATTGCTCTTTATTTTCTCCAATAAATCTATATTTTCCCCAATAGGAAGATTCATTAATTATTGTTAGAATTATGAAAAAGCTTACATTTTGCGTGATGAAGACCCATTGAAAGAGCTGAAGAAATCTAGGAAAGCATATTTATAGGATGAATGATCATAGTAATTGTTCAATTGCTGTCTAATAGTCCCCGTAATAAATAGGGCAAAATCAAAACCTCATTATCATTCAGTTTAAAAGATAGGTACTGGAGGGATACATAATGGAAAGAATACAGAGATTAATTCGTTATTTAGCAGATCACCTAATTTTAGAGAGCATTCCAATTTCCGATTGGAAGACAGAACGAGCTTTTTATGTAAAACCTATCGAATATGAGTTAGATCCTGCAGAGTCAAGCTTTGTAAATGATGGTGACTGGTTAATCAATTCAGGTACCACAATGTTTCTTGAAAAGGAAGTATTCATACCAAAAAGCTGGAAAAATCAGCCATTTGGATTAACTTTTCAGGTTGGGGCTAATGGAGAGCCAACCAATCATGAGGCATTGGTTTTTTTAGATGAAATGCCTTATCAAGGGATTGATCGCAATAGAAATTATGTACCATTTCCTGAGATGGAAAGGGTAAAAGAAAATATTACTATTAAGATTGAATTGTTTAACCCTGCTCCCCAGGCAGTTGATAAATTAAATCATCAGAATGAACCTGCGGAGTTTGATCCCCCCCCTCTTTACCTAATAAAAGGGAGATTGGACTTGCCTAATATAGCAATAAAAAGTCTTTTAACAACAGTTTCATGTTACTTAGAGACGGCTAAACTACTCCCTGAAGATGATTTGATAAGATATAAAATATTTGAATCCTTGAAAGAAGTGCAACACCAGATACTATTTGAAAAACCTGAAGCTTTAAGAAATGTTTCATGGGTAGAGAAAATCGAAGAAAAGCTGAAGAAACAATTGGTCGATATACGGTATAGCTTACCAGGACAGATGTTAATGGTCGGTCAGTCCCATATTGATTTGGCCTGGTTATGGCCGATGAAGGAAGCCGTCCGCAAGTGTAGTCGAACTTTTTCTACGATGAGTACCTTACTTGATGAGAATCCAAACTTTACATATGCTCAAAGTCAGCCTCAAGCATACGCATTTGTAAAAGAATTTTACCCTGACATTTATCAGAGGGTTAAAAAGCATATTATTGATGGACGTTGGGAAATTGTCGGAGGTATGTGGGTAGAGCCAGACTTAAATATACCTTCTGGCGAATCGTTGGTACGTCAGCTCTTATACGGCATGAAGTTCTATCAAGATGAATTCGGCCGGCAACCAAGAATTGAGTGGCTTCCAGATACATTTGGTTATTGTGCTTCTCTTCCTCAATTGTTAAAAAAGGCAGGATTAGAGTACTTTATGACAACTAAAATGAACTGGAATGATACAAATCCATTTCCATATGATTTATTTTATTGGGAGGGCATTGATGGAACTCAAATACTTTCGTATTTAAATCATGGTCTGAATGAATATACCCATCCAAAAGAAATTAATAATCACTGGAGAAGCTATAAGCAAAAACAAGTCTATCCAAAACAAATGTTGCTTTATGGACATGGAGATGGAGGTGGAGGTGTTACACAAGAAATGATTGATTATATAGATCGATCTGCCTCCCTTCCCGGATTTCCAGCGGTTGTAAATAGTACAGCACATGAATTCTTTGATGGTATTCATCAAGAAGCTCCTCATCTGCCTACATGGGTTGGAGACATGTATTTAGAACTTCACCGTGGAACGTATACGACACATGCTCGGAATAAGAAATCGAATCGTAAGGCTGAGGTTCTTTTTAGAGAAACAGAATTTTGGAGTGTAATTGCGGCCTATTATGCAGACGCTGGAGCTGTTCCCTCGTTGGAGAAAGAATGGAAATTACTTCTTCTTAACCAATTTCATGATATTATTCCGGGTTCATCGATTCCTGAAGTATATGAAAAATCTGAAGCTGATTATGAGAAAATATTTGATTACGGTGAACAGGTTAAGCAAAATGCCCTTCAATTACTCGAAAAGCAAATAGATACGACAGGGGAAGGACTCCCTTTTCTTTTATTTAATAGTTTATCTTGGACGAGGTCTGAAACAGTCAGGATTATCGGTGGATCTGAATTGGCAGGTAAGAACGCAGTAAACAGCGAAGGTGAGCTGCTTCCATCAGACATTAATCACCTGGAAAGTGGGGAGCTGGAGTTAATTGTTTATGTGTCTGACATTCCTCAAATGGGATATAAAACTATTTGGTTAAAGGAACAAGAAAATCCATGTAAAAATAACAACGAGGAACTGGGTAGTGAATGGGAAACAGAATATTATGTGGTGGAGTGGAATGAAAAAGGGGAAATTTGCCGCTTATATGACAAAAAGGCTCGACGTGAAGTTTTAGCTCCTGATGCACTTGGCAATCAATTTCAATTATTTCACGACCGTCCTATTGTATGGGATGCCTGGGATATTGACCCTGAATTTGAAGACCAATATGCTGACTCAATAGTTTTACTAGCCAAAGATGTACAAAGAGGGAAAACAAAAGATTTACTTCGTTTTAAATGGCAACTGTCGGATTCTACCATTCATCAAGAAATGATTCTTTATCATCAAAGTAAGAGAATTGACTTTTATACTAAAGTCAATTGGCAGGAGCAACATAAATTATTAAAAGTAGCCTTTCCTGTCGATGTTCTTTGTCATAAAGCTACATTTGAAATTCCCTTTGGTGCAGTAGAAAGAGCAACACACACTAATACAAGCTGGGAAAAAGCACAGTTTGAAGTTTGCGGCCATCGCTTTGCTGATCTTTCAGAAACGGGTTATGGTGTCAGTCTTTTAAATGACTGCAAGTATGGGTATGACGTAAAACATAATACACTTCGTCTTTCCTTACTAAGAGCTTCTAAATGGCCTGATCCAGGTGCTGACTTGGGAGATCACGAATTTATGTACTCTTTGCTTCCACATGAGGGGGACTGGAGAGAAGCAGAAGTAGTCAAGAGTGGATATGAGCTGAATCATCCAGTCGTTCCTGTTAGTGCTTCCTCTCATAAAGGGTATCTTCTAAGCTCGCATTCCTTTATCAAGATGAAGAGCAAACATACTATACTAGATACACTTAAACCCTCTGAAGATGGGACTGGGATTGTAGTAAGAATGTACGAATCTAGCGGAGGAAGAGAGGAAGTGCAAATGGCATTTGGAAAACCGGTCAAATCTGCAGACGAAACGAACTTATTGGAGGAAAAGCAGGATGTTGTACCCGTTCAAAATAATAAACTATCCTCCTATCTTAAACCGTTTGAAGTAAAAACGATTTTAGTCACATTCTAATCACTAAGATAATGAGCGAAATGCGACTTAGAAGGATTGTTCAAGAAAAGCCTGAGCAGAGCTGCATAAACAAACCTGAGGTGAAATAATGGAAAATTCAGTTAGGTCAGTAAAAGAACCAGATAGCGTATCAAAACAAGTAGAATCTTTACTCTCAAAAATGAGTCTAAAGGAAAAGGTAGGTCAGGTGAACCAGAAAATGTATGGGTGGGAAGCCTTTAGAAGGACAAAAACAGGATATGAATTAACGGAGAAATTTATAGAACAAGTACAATTTGGTGATGGAATAGGAGTTATTTACGGACTGTTTCGTTCCGATCCATGGTCAGGAATCCATTATGATAATGGAATCATCGAAAGTGAAAGTGCTGAAGTAGCCAATATGATACAGAAATATATAAAAGAAAACACTAGGCTAGGTATTCCAGTTCTGCTATCAGAGGAGTGCTCTCATGGACATCAAGGGCTCGACAGCATGATTACTCCCGTTAATTTAGGCATAGGGGCTACGTGGAACCCGGATTTACATGAAAAGTTGATGGCAGCTGTTGCCGATGAAGTACGAGCAAAAGGTGCTCATTTGGCACTAGTATCGACACTAGATATCCTGCGGGATCCAAGATGGGGGCGTTCAGAGGAATGCTTTAGTGAAGATCCCTACCTAGCTTCCCAGTTAACCAAAGCGGTGGTAAAAGGGATGCAGGGAGAGAAAGGTGAGTATATTCCTGAGGGGAAACTTTTCGCAGTTCTAAAACACTTTGCAGCTCAAGGCAATGGAACAGGCGGCCATAATGCTGCCCCAGCTTCAATAGGTGAAAGAGAATTAAGAGAGATCCATCTACCACCCATGGTGACGGCCATTCAGTCTGGTGCACTTGCATGTATGGCCGCATATAATGAAATTGACGGAATACCTTGTCATGCAAATGGCTATCTGCTCAATCAAATTCTACGCGAGGAATTTGGATTTAAGGGTGCTGTTATGGCAGATGGATGCGCTCTTGACCTTTTGGTCAACTTAACGCAATCCAGGGAAAAGGCGGCAGCACTAGCTCTTGAAAATGGAGTGGATATAAGTCTTTGGGATAATGTATTTACCACCTTGGAAAAGGCGATTGAAGATGGTTTTGTTAGGGAAGAAAAGTTGGATGCAGCAGTAAAAAGAGTGCTAACTCTGAAATTTAAAATGGGACTATTTGAAAATCCGTATGTTAAAAACAAAAGGTCTATAACTAAAGGAGAAAGAGAAAAAATCAATTTAGATTCAGCAAGGCAATCGATTATTTTATTAAAAAACAATGGAATTCTCCCATTAAAAAGCAACTTTAAAAAAATAGCGGTTATCGGTCCCAATGCCAATTCAATCTATAATCAGTTGGGTGATTACACTCCATTCCAGAAAGAAGAAAATGTTATTACAGTGTTTAATGGAATTCGAGAGTTTGCAGGGGAGACAGAGGTTGTTTATGAAAAAGGATGTGGGATTCGTTCAAAAGATACGGATGGAATTGAAAAGGCCATTAGCCTTGCTGAGAGCTCGGATGTCGCTATTGTGGTATTAGGCGGCTCTAGTACAAGGGATTTTGAAGCACAGTTTGATTTAAATGGAGCGGTCGTCAATACAACTGGGGAAGAGGAAATGGACTGCGGTGAAAATGTAGACCTAGCGAACTTAGAGCTGGGCGGTCATCAGTTGCAATTGTTACAGAAAATTATGAAGACCGGTACTCCAACCATTACGATTTTAATACAGGGACGTCCTCACGCGATCCCATGGATTGCAGCCAATGCCCCAGCAATATTATGTGCATGGTATCCAGGGCAAATGGGTGGACAGGCCATTGCAGAAATATTGTTTGGACATGTTAATCCCAGCGGTAGATTACCTGTTTCCATCCCAAAATCTTCTATGCAGCTTCCTGTATTTTATAATCACAAATCCGGTGATTACAAGAAAGACTATTTTGATATGGAAGGAAACTGTTTATTCCCTTTTGGATTTGGGCTTACTTATACGACATTTACTTATGAAAATCTTCGCTGCTCCGTTCAATCAATTTCAGCAGATAATCTCTTAAATGGACAAATGTTTAGCATTACAATAGATGTTACCAATTGTGGTGACACGGATGGCTATGATGTTATTCAGCTTTATATTAATAGTAAAGAATCTAGCATAACGAGAAGAGTGCGGGAGTTAAAAGGATTTAAGAAGGTATGGATAGCAGCTGGAAAAACAAAGGCAGTGACGCTTAAACTTGGAAAAGAAGAGTTGGAGATATTTGGGAACCAACATCAATATAGGTTAGAACCAGGAAGGTTTGATGTGGAAATTGGCTACCCTCTTGAGTTCTTAATAGCTTCGCTAAGGATTTGTTGAAGTACCAGGAACAGGGTTATTTGCGGAAAGAAAAGATTGTAGGAAGGTTAGTCTTTATTTACAATCGGTGCCTCAATTGTGGAAGCTACTATTTTAATTAGTAATGGCTTTCTATTGAATCATATTTCGCGGTCTTTCTTTATTATCTTACGCAAGAATGGTCTGATATAACGGTCTAGACGATACTGGGCTGTACATTATATTCAGCTACAAGGATGAACATTTCTTATAGGACTAGCCGGTGCTGACTGTACCAGAGAACAGGAACGCGAAATTCATGGTCAGCCCCATCAGGATAGAGAAGCTCGTGAAAAGACCAAGGATAAGTACGGATTCAACAAATAATTCAACTAAAGGAACGAGAAAATTAAATACTCCAACATTCGGCAGTTCCACATCTTCTAAGAATGCCCTACCAGTCCTATATAAAAGGTGTAATCCGCCGGTATTGGAAATGGAGCACTGTATAAATCCAGTTACTTTAAGTCCTGTTAAGGGCGCTGTCATGCACCTAGTGAACTATGTAATTGTGTTGTTATCTGGTTGCCATTCTTGAATGCATCAGACAAAACGAATGTTACAAAGGCAAAAGAAGCAGAACAGCAAGAAAAAAATATTATAAACAATTAATAACTAAATGTTCATAGCCTTACATGGGCTAACCAATTAAAAAGGAGATGATCAGCATAAATACACCCATTGAAAAGGTACACTATCATTTTCCTGAAGAATTCTGGTGGGGATCATCTGCATCAGCAACCCAGACGGAAGGGGCTTCTGATGTCGACGGCAAGGGAAAAAATATTTGGGATCATTGGTATGAACTACAGCCAAACCGTTTCATTAATGGAATAGGTCCAGAAGATACCTCGCAATTTTACTACAAATATAAAGATGACATTCGGCTGATGAAAGAAATCGGACATAATTCCTTCCGTTTATCGATTTCCTGGTCGAGGCTTTTTCCAGAAGGTCGCGGGGAACGGAATGAGAAGGCTGTGGAATTCTATAATAATGTGATTAATGAGATGCTTGCTCATGACATTGAGCCCTTCGTAAACCTATATCACTTTGATATGCCGCTTGCCCTCCAGAAAATTGGTGGCTGGGAAAGTCGGGAAACAATTGAAGCATATGAGGCCTATGCAGAGACCTGCTTCCGTTTATTCGGTGACAGGGTGAAAAAGTGGTTTACTCACAATGAACCGATTGTTCCTGTTGAAGGAGGATACTTGTACGATTTCCATTATCCGAATATCGTAGATTTTAAGAAAGCCGTTCAGGTGGCTTATCATACTATTCTTTCCAGTGCAAAGGCAATCCGTATTTATAAATCAATGAATCTGGGCGGAAAGATTGGGATCATTCTAAATTTGACTCCCTCCTATCCGAGAAGCCAGCATCCTGCTGATCTAAAAGCGTCAATACTTGCGGATGCATTTTTCAATCGGTCCTTCCTAGATCCTTCCGTGAAGGGAGAATTTCCGTTTGAGCTTGTGGATATTCTAATGGAGGAAGGCTTCATGCCTAAAATAGCAGAGGATGACTTGCAAACAATTAAGGAAAATACCATTGATCTTCTAGGAGTAAACTACTATCAGCCGAGGCGGGTAAAGGCAAAAGATAATGTGCCGAATCCAGATGGCCCATTCATGCCGGAACGATATTTTGATAACTATATTATGGCCGGTCGTAGAATGAATGTGCATAGAGGATGGGAAGTTTATGAAAAAGGCATTTATGATATTCTGACCAACTTAAGAGAGAATTATGGTAATATTGAATGCTTCATTTCTGAGAATGGCATGGGTGTTGAAGGTGAAGAAAAATTCCAAGATGAAAAAGGGATGATTCAGGACGATTACCGAATAGAATTCATTTCTGGGCATCTTAAATGGGTTCATAAAGCGTTGGAAGAGGGCTCTAATGTGAAGGGTTACCATATGTGGACCTTCATGGATAGCTGGTCCTGGAACAATGCCTATAAAAACCGCTATGGGTTTGTATCAGTCGACATTAATAAAGATACTGAAAGAACAGTGAAAAAAAGCGGATATTGGTTTAAGAATGTAGCTGAAAATAACGGTTTCTAATAAATAGAAAGTCCAACTTAAGAAAAATAATCTTCGACCCGAATTTTTGTCCGTGGCATCCCTTTTTTAATAGAGGGTTCAGAAAAACTACATTCTGAACTCTTTTTTGATTATATGTTCACTGAACTGTCTTGCATTTCTAAGGGAAAGGGAGTCTACAGTTCTTGCCAATTTTTTATTATGTTTATGTGGTGAGGAGCATAATGTATCGGGTTGTTGTTCGAATTCGGTGCTCACAAAAAACTGTGATCCTCATATCATATTTCTATCAATAAGATTATTTCCCGGACAATTTTCTCGGAAAACCACCAAATTCCGCATTAAAAGTACTGACTACCTATCGAAAAATCTATTTTTCCTCAGTATAGTAGATTTGTAACCATCTTGGTGTTGGAGGGATAGGGAATGCTGCAAAGACCTCATTGGAATAATCGTGAAGATTTAGAAAGCATCGTTAAAAGACTAGTCAAAGTCCCAAGTATTTCGGGTACTTTAGGCGAAAAGCGTATGGCTGAAGAATTGGTCGAAATATTAGGGGAGATTCCATACTTTCAAAACCATCCAAACAAAATTTTTACAGAAGATATACCTAATGATGAGTTTGAACGAGTCAACGTTGCGGCTCTATTAGAAGGAAAAGAAAAGAGTAACCGCAAAACAGTAGTGTTATTAAGTCATTATGATGTAGTGGGAACAGCAGATTATGGGAATTTACAACCATTAGCTTTCGATGCTGAACAGTTAACGGAATTCTTACAGGCATCTAAACTTCCTGAGGAAGCAAGTAAGGATCTACAAACAGGTGACTGGTTATTTGGAAGGGGAGTTATGGATATGAAAGCCGGTCTCGCGATTGAATTAGGCTTATTATCAGAGCTGAGTCAAGATGAGTGCTTTTCTGGAAACATCCTGCTCCTCTCCGTTGCAGATGAGGAACGAAACTCGGCGGGAATGCTTGCAGGTGTCGAATTATTAATGAAGTTAAAAAAGAAGTATGACCTCGAATATTCTTTATGTCTATGTACAGAACCATCCTTCGAGAGTTTTCCAGGTGATGAGTCGAAATACATTTATCTTGGTTCAGCGGGGAAAATGCTGCCACTTATGTTTTGCGTAGGAAAGGAAACGCATGTCGGGGAGCCGTTTGCAGGTGTGAATGCTGCATGGATGGCGGCCGCATTTACTTCAAATATGGAGCTGGCAGAGGTTTTTCTTGAAAGGGAAAGTGATTTTTCATGTCCTTTGCCCATCTGTCTTAAGATTGAAGATCTTAAGGAGCAATATAATGTACAGACACCGACACATGCATATGCACTCTATAATATTTTTACCATTAAACAAACTCCTGAAGATGTGATAACCAAAATGAAAAAGCTGGCAGAGCAGACAGCTTCTGAATTAATGGAACGAATGGAAAAAGCTTGTATATCAAGTGGTTTCTTAGAATACAAACAACGTATTAATGAAGCCATTCCGAAAGTTTTTACTTATTCGATGTTATATGATCTGGGGAAACAACGGTTTGGGGAGTCATTTGAACAGGAACTGTTAACAATCATCATGAATAAAGATGTGAATGATTACCGAGAATTGACGATTTCTCTTGCGAAAAAGATAAGTGATTACTTCCCGGATCTGGCACCATTTTATTTAATTATGCTTTCGCCACCCTATTATCCGAATGTCTCATTGAAAGAAGATGTGAATATTAAACAGTTAGCAAATGATATTCAAAAAAAGGCTGAAGGTACTGGAGTCGAGATGAAACTTCAGAAATATTTCATGGGTCTATCTGATGTAAGTTATTGCCGTCTACAGGATTCAGAAAACGTAATTCCGACGTTAGCAAAAGAGCTGCCTTTGTATGGAACAAGATATCATTTACCTTTAGAAACCATTGCAGCATTGGATATTCCAAGTTTGAATATTGGACCCTATGGTAAAGATGCTCATAAACGAACGGAACGTCTAGAATTGCCATTTTCCTTGGAAGTCCTGCCAAATCTACTTAACTATGCTATTAAGAAGGTATTAATCTAGGTGGGAAAGATTGGAATATTACCTTTCCTGATGGGATTAGTGTAAGGGCTTCACCCACAACTCAAGAAAGATATAAAGAAGGCCGCACAATATTTGTGCGGCCTTCCATTTAGTTCTTAACGTTCAACAGTTGATAAGCGCTTTGTACAGCCTCTTCTGAAGGGGGCTGTATATCCTCAAGCGGATAGGTAAGTCCTAAGACATTCCACTTGTATACGCCAAGTTTATGATAAGGAAGAATCTCAACCTTTTCTACATTGCTTAGCGTACGGATAAACTGTCCAAGATTGGTCAAATCCTCTTTGGAATCGGTAATGCCAGGAACTAGAACATGGCGGATCCAAACAGGAATGTTCTTCTCATCCAGGTAGTGAGCAAACCGAAGGATATGTGCATTCGGTTTACCTGTCAGCTTACGGTGCTTCTGATCATTAATATGTTTGATATCCAGAAGAACGAGATCGGTGTATTTTAGCAATTCATCAAGTCCTCTGATAAAGAACGGTGTTTCTGAAAAACATCCGCCTGAAGAATCAAGTGCCGTATGGATACCTAATTTCCTGCATTCTTTAAATAATTCTGTAACAAAGGGTAAATGCAGCAGTGGTTCGCCGCCGCTTACCGTAATACCACCGTTTGAAGCACGGATAAACGGAAGGTATTCTTTTAAGTCCTTAATAACTTCTTCTACGGTAATATCTTTTCCAGAACCGATGCTCCAAGTATCAGGATTATGACAATACTGACAGCGGAGTAAACAGCCCTGTGTAAAAATAATGTACCGGATACCGGGACCATCCACGGTGCCGCATGTTTCAACAGAATGTATATTTCCAATCATTGCTTTCAGCCCTCTCACCGCCTCCATGGGGGTGGGGGCGAATTATTAGTTTTTAATTAAAGATTTTCATGGAATGTACGATTAATTACATCAATTTGTTGTTCTCTTGTTAGTTTAATAAAGTTGACAGCATACCCAGATACACGAATTGTTAATTGTGGATACAACTCTGGGTGATCCATTGCATCAAGTAATGTTTCACGGTTGAATACGTTTATGTTTAAATGATGACCTTTTTTCATGATATAACCATCTAATATTGCAGCAAGATTGCCATTTTGAGCATCTTCTTCTTTACCAAGTGCTTTTGGAACCATAGAGAAGGTATTAGATATTCCATCTAGTGCATGATGATAAGGAAGTTTAGCTACAGAAGCTAAGGAAGCTAGTGCACCTTTAGTGTCCCGGCCATGCATTGGATTTGCTCCAGGTGCAAACGGTTCGCCCTCACGTCTGCCATCTGGTGTATTCCCAGTCTTTTTACCATAAACAACATTAGATGTGATGGTCAGGATGGATAGAGTGTGAACAGATTGCCGATATGTGGCGTGTTTCTTGAGCATAGACATAAAGGTCTCAACCAAGTTAACAGCCAGTTGATCGACGCGGTCATCATTATTTCCGTATTTCGGGAAGTCACCTTCTATAACATAATCTATTGCAATACCGTTATCGTCGCGAATAACTTTTACGTTTGCAAATTTTATAGCGCTTAAAGAGTCAGCTACAACACTGAGTCCTGCAATACCTGTAGCCATTGTTCGGACGATTTCTGTGTCATGCAGGGCCATTTCAATGCGCTCGTAGCTATACTTATCGTGCATATAATGAATAACATTCAGGGTATTGATATACAATCCAGCAAGCCAATCCATCATGAGTGTATACCGTTCCATGACTTCATCATAGTCTAAATAATCGCTTGTAATGGGTGCCATTTTCGGTCCAGCCTGAACTTTCAGTTTTTCGTCAACACCGCCGTTTATGGCATAAAGCAAAGCTTTGGCAAGATTGGCACGTGCACCGAAGAATTGCATTTGCTTCCCAATCTTCATAGCAGATACACAACAAGCAATTCCATAGTCATCGCCATATTCTAATCGCATCAAATCATCATTCTCATACTGAATGGAACTGGTTTTAATAGACATGCTGGCACAATATTTTTTAAACTCTTCAGGAAGCTGTGGAGACCAAAGGACTGTAAGATTTGGTTCAGGTGCTGGTCCAAGATTTTCAAGAGTATGCAGGAACCTGAAACTGTTTTTTGTGACAAGTGTTCTGCCGTCAATAGCCATGCCGCCAATGGCTTCAGTCACCCAAGTAGGATCACCGCTGAAAAGTTCATTATAGTCAGGTGTACGAGCAAATTTAACTAGACGAAGTTTCATGATAAAATGATCGACAATTTCCTGTGCTTCTTCTTCCGTTAATGTTCCTTCATTAAGATCTCGTTCAATATAGATATCAAGGAAGGTAGAAACACGGCCAAGACTCATTGCTGCTCCATTTTGTTCTTTAATAGCTGCGAGATACGCAAAGTACAGCCATTGGAAGGCTTCACGAGCATTCTGAGCTGGAAGTGATACATCATAGCCGTAAGAGAGGGCCATAGTGTGTAACTCTTGAAGGGCTCTAATTTGTTCTGATAACTCTTCCCGAAGGCGAATAACATCCTCTGTCATTGTAGTGGATGTATTTTGAAGACTCTTTTTCTTATCTTCAATTAGCCGGTTAGTCCCATATAATGCAACACGACGATAATCGCCAATAATCCTTCCACGTCCATATGCATCTGGTAATCCGGTAATAATCCCAACTTTACGCGCAGTCATCATTTCATCTGTATAAGCATCAAATACACCTTGATTGTGTGTTTTACGGAAGTCTGTAAAGATTCGTTCAATTTCTTTATCCAGCTCGTATCCATAAGCATTACATGCTGCTTGAGCCATGCGAATGCCGCCGTATGGTTGAAGGCTGCGTTTGAATGGTTGGTCGGTTTGTACTCCAACAATCGTTTCAAGATCCTTATTTAAATAACCTGGAGCATGTGAGGTAATACTAGAAACAGTTCTTGTATCCATATCTAATACTCCGCCATTTTCGCGCTCTTTTCCGGTTAACTCCATTACTTGCTGCCAAAGTACTTCTGTTGATTCTGTAGCTTTTTCTAAAAATTCGGCATTACCTTGATAAGGAGATACATTGTTTACGATAAAATCACGTGTATTTACTTCAGACTGCCAATTTCCTTCGATAAAACTTCTCCAATGGTTCATGGTTTTTTCGCCGTCCTTTGATTAATTTATTTTTAAAAACATAACTAATTTAGTAATAGCTTACATCCTTATCATACAGTGAAAAATTGGTTATTTTTAAAATATATGTGAATCCTTTGTGAAACTGTTATAGTATTTAAAATAATCTGTTATATATTTAGCGATAAAATTAACATCTGTTATAGTGCTTGGACTATAAAAAAAACAACCACTATATGGCTGTTATAAAATAAAACTATAATCGCTTACCGCCAATAAATTTATTCTTCCAGTAAGAACCATTTATTGAGTCGATACGGACCCCTTTGGAAGAAGAAGAGTGAATGAATTTGTTGTTTCCAACATAAATACCTGTATGACTGGCTCGTTTTTTACCATTTGAAAAGAATACAAGATCTCCTTTCTCTAAACTATTCTTTTTTATGTACTTTCCTATTAAAAACATTTGTGCTGCCGTTCTTGGAAGAGACTTTCCAGTAGCTTTTTTAATTGAATAGGATACAAATCCAGAGCAATCGAAGCCTACTGGGCTCATTCCACCCGTTTTGTATCGAACACCAATGTACTTTTTGCTTACTGATACTACTTGATCTGGTGAATAAGAAGCTTTGGCCGAGTCGAAAGGAACTAGAAAACTACCTAATATACAAAGTGATAGCACAGATGCGAATATATTCTTTTTCATGTGTTTCCCCCTGGTTTTTAGTAATCTCTATATTTCTCTCTTTTAGTAGTTTTACTATATCAAAAATAGGTATAAAGTATGGTTACAGTATAGTTAAGTAATATTACAAAATTTACTCATTTTGACATTTTTGTCATTGAAACGACATAATATTCAGAAAAATAGAGAAACCTTACTAGAATCCCTAGTAGGGCTCTTTCTATTTTAAAAATTGATTTCTACAAAAAATCCAGAATCCATTCACTTTTTTTAACTAGTTACCGATATAAAGAAAAGTGAATGCAGAACACTTTATATGATTGGGTGTGTATTATGGATAAAACATCATTTATCGGAATTTTACTTGGAATTATTGCTGTTGGTGTTGGTATGGTGTTAAAAGGGGTAAGTTTATCGGCATTAATCAATCCTGCAGCTATTCTTATCATTTTCGTTGGGACGGCTGCTGCTGTTACTACAGCTTTTCCAATGTCAGAACTAAAAAAAGTACCTGTGTTGTTCAAGATTCTATTTACTGAACAGCGTTTAACAAAGCCAGAAGAACTTATCCGAACATTTTCAGAATGGGCAGTCATTGCTAGAAAAGAAGGACTATTAGCGTTGGAAGTCATTTCTGAGGATATAGAAAATCAATTCTTAAAAAATGGGTTAAATTTAGCGGTAGAAGGACAAAGTGCCGATTATATTCGTGATATTTTATCAGAAGAAATTGATGCTATGGAAGAGAGACATCTTGGCGGTGCAGCTATATTCAGTCAAGCAGGTACATATGCTCCAACGCTAGGTGTGCTTGGAGCAGTACTCGGTCTGATTGCTGCACTAGGCAACATGGATAATACAGAGGAATTAGGTCATGCAATATCGGCAGCTTTTGTTGCGACTATGCTTGGGATTTATACTGGTTATGTACTTTGGCATCCGTTCGCTAATAAGTTAAAAAGAAAATCAAAAGAAGAGGTACGAATTAAAGAAATGATGATTGAAGGGATCCTTTCTATTATTGAAGGAGAAGCTCCCCGAACGATTGAACAAAAACTAACGTCTTATTTGCCTGCTAATGAACGGAAAAAATGGCTGGAAGGCGAAGTGAAGGGAAATGGCTAGGAGGAAAAAGAAGGTACGTCATGAAGAACATATGGATGAGTCTTGGCTGGTTCCATATGCAGATATTTTGACTTTACTACTGGCTCTTTTTATAGTGCTTTTTGCTTCTAGTTCGGTTGACGCCAATAAATTTCAACAACTTTCGAGTGTATTTAATCAAATTTTCACGAGTGGTTCTGGTGTCCTAAATTATCCTAGTCCTGTTCAGGATGTCACTCCATCTACAACAGATGAGAATGAAAAGTCTTCCGGAAAAGAAGATGATCCGGAAGCCCTTTGGATGGTTGAGAAAAAAGAACTAAAAGAAATACAAGATAAAGTAAACCAGTTTATTGAAAAAAATGATTTGGCTAAAAAGCTAGATACATCTTTAACGGATGAAGGACTACTGCTTACAATACGAGATAATGTCCTTTTTGAATCTGGTAGTGCGGTCATCCGACAAAAAGATGTGAACATATCGAATGATATTGCGGAATTATTGATTATGAATCCACCACGCAGCATTGTCATCAGTGGACATACAGATAATGTGCCAATTAAAACCTATCAATATGAGTCTAATTGGGACTTAAGCGTTATGAGGGCTGTGAATTTCATGAAGATTCTTCTTGAAAATGAAAGTCTAAATCCTCAATGGTTTAGTGCAAAAGGGTACGGTGAATTCAGTCCTATTGCATCTAACCAAACGGCAAAGGGACAGGCTAAAAATAGAAGGGTCGAAATTTTAATTATGCCGAGGACAGCTCTTAACCAGTAAGAAATTGTTTCTAAACAAGACGTTAGCTTAAGGCATGTTAAGCTAACGTCTTTATGTGATTGTAAAACGTATATGAGAATAGAAAGCCATGCGAACTCAAACAGCGGATGTGGATAAAAGTGGATAGAGAATATGTAAATGTAATGGAGGAAATTGTGATTACTCTTGTAACGTTTATGATGACGGGACCTGATTATCAGACGTTTTGTAAATGTGGGAAATGCAAGAGTGATATTATTGTGCTCAGTCTTAACAATCTTCCGAACCATTATGCAACAACAGAGACTGGTAGGAAAATTGTATTTGATCGTTTAAATACGGTGGAAAATCGGGCGTGGATTAACAAAAGGATTATTAGCGCAATCCATGTTGTAGGAAAATATCCTAAGCATGACTAACTATAACGTACCTGTCGAGTTTCTCGACCGGTTTTTTCATTCGTTACCCATAAATAAAAAAGATGGCTGCAACCTCTCAAGTAGGTGGCAGTCATCTTTTTTGACGTGCTGGGTTTTAGATTACTAAATTTATGTTCTTGCCTTGCGCTGACTAGAATATCTTCCATGCAAAAAATAGTAGAGCGGAAGAGTAAGAAACACGAGGATACCGCAATAAAGATACAGTTTGGCATAACCGACCGATGCTGCGAATAAGCCCATTGTAAAAGAGCCTAGGGCAAATCCTCCATCGAAAAGGGTGAAGAAGGTGGCTGTGGCTGCACCGCGTCTGTGAGGGGCAGCTTGATTAATTGCAACGGTTTGGAAGCTGGGTGTCAAGCTTCCGTAACCAAGGCCAATAATTGCGCCTGATACTAATAACAATCCAGCTGATTGTACCTGGCTAAGTAGAATCAAGCCTATTGCAAAAATGATCATACCTGGATAGATAATAACATTTTCACCTTTCATATCAAACCACCGGCCAGTAAAGGGACGGGCGGCAATCATTGTTACAGCGTATACAACAAAGAAAAAACTAGCAGCTTCTACGAGACCGAGCTGTTTAGCATAAACAGAAATAAAAGCCATTAGTCCTGCATAGGAAAATGAAAGAATTCCTGCAATGGCAGCAATACGAAGTGTAGATACTTCAAAAAGTGATTTGAATGACATTTTTTCTTTAATTTTCACGGGTCCTTTTACCTGATCTGGGAACTTTGCAAAGAAACCAAGAATGAGGGCAAGGAACGCGGCTATTCCACAAATGATAAATAAAATGGTGAAAGTCGTTTTAGTGGCAATCATAATTCCCATAAAGGGTCCAGCTACCATAGCTAGATTCATGGACATTGAGTAATATCCCATTCCCTCGCCACGACGTTCATCTGGGATCAAATCGGCTACAATCGTCCCTAAAACTGTTGTGGCCATACCAAAGCCGATACCATGGATGAAACGCAATAGTAAAAGCAGAGGAAAACTTTTTATCCCCATATAAAATACAGCAGATAATAAAAAGATAATGAGCGAAAAATAGAGCATTTTTTTTCTTCCAAAGTCTTCAATCCATTTTCCAGTAAACGGTCTGCAGATTACAGCAGAGATTAAGAAGACAGTAACAACAAGTCCAATTTGTGCTTCAGAACCTTCTAAATGATCAACAACAAAAATGGGAAGGGTTGTTAGAAGGACGTAAAATGTGAAAAAAATAAAAAAACTGCTTAGTGAGACGCTGATGAAATCTTTCGTCCAAAGCGGTTTCTTTTGCATATATATCATCTCCAAATCTTGTCTAGCGAAAAGTACTACTCCTGTCTGAATAAAATTCATCGCCGATTAATATCTTTAATTAAAATAATTGTTGTACTAACTATATATGATAATAAGCGATTTGAAAAGATTTTATTGAATTTCCTTTACTTAGTTATTTATTAATTAGTTCACTAGATTAAGTAATGCACATCAATATAAAATGTTTAAAGCTATCATAACCGGGAAAAATAGAAGTAAGAGAGACAATAATTTTTAAGAAGGAGAGGATGCAGATATGAGTAAAAAAATTGCTTGTGTAATAACCAATGACTTTGAGGATTCAGAATATACAGAGCCTGTAAAAGCATATAAAGAAGCAGGACATACGGTGATAACCATTGAGAAAGAAGCCGGAAAAACAGTAGTAGGTAAAACAGATAAAACAGAAGTGAAAATTGATAAATCTATTGATTCAGTGAACCCAGCTGACTTCGATGCATTACTAATTCCTGGAGGATTTTCTCCTGATCAACTTCGTGCAGATGATCGATTTGTTGCTTTTACAAAAGCATTTATGGATGAAAAGAAACCCGTTTTTGCTATCTGTCATGGTCCACAGCTGTTGATTACAGCAAAAGTGCTTGAGGGCCGGGATGCAACAGGATTTACATCGATTAAAGTGGATTTAGAAAATGCGGGAGTCAAGTTTGCGGATAAGGAAGTGGTTGTTTGCGGGAACCAACTCGTTACCAGCCGAACTCCGGATGATCTGCCGGCCTTTAATCGTGAATCATTAAAACTTCTTGAAGTATAAAAAAATAGAAAAAACCCGGAATTCCGGGTTTTTTTTGCGTTTAAGGGATGAAGGATTAATTTAAACGGATATTCATATCTACTCATTTTTAAAGTAAAATAGAGATAGTTCATTGAAAAAGGAAGTGTCAGGTGTGATTGTATTAAAATCAGAACGTGAAATCGAAGCTATGCATGAATCGGGCAAGCTGCTAGCTGCAACACATAAAGAAATAGCGAAGTTAATTCAACCTGGTGTAACTACTTGGGAAATAGAAGAATTTGTTGAAGCGTATTTGAAAAAACACGGTGCAAAACCGGAACAAAAGGGATATAAAGGTTATAAATATGCAACGTGTGCAAGTATAAATGAAGAAATTTGTCATGGGTATCCAAGGAAAACACCTTTGAAAAATGGAGACATTGTAACCATTGATATGGTAGTTAACTATAATGGTGCTCTTTCAGATTCTGCTTGGACGTATAAGGCAGGCACTGTTTCAAAAGAAATCGATCATTTATTGCATGTAACGAAGGAATCGTTGTATAAAGCAATCGCTCAGGCTGTTCCAGGGAATCGGATTGGCGATATTGGCCATGCCATTCAATCCTATGTAGAGCCTGAAGGTTTCTCGGTTGTTCGTGATTTTATTGGTCACGGAATAGGAACAGTAATTCATGAAAGTCCTGAAGTTCCACATTACGGACTGCCGAATAAAGGTCTCCGCCTAAAAGAAGGAATGGTCTTTACTATTGAACCGATGGTAAATGTCGGAACCTATAAAGCAATACGAAACCCAAATGGCTGGACAGCTTCAACTGCAGACGGAGGGTACTCTGCGCAATATGAGCATACTATTGCCATTATGAAAGATGGGCCGCTTATTTTAACCGAGCAGGAATAAAGTGCAGACTATAATAAAAAGATCATTCTGTCATCAGAATGATCCAGTTTGTCGACAAAAGAGGTCAGGAATGTTTCATTCCGGACCTCTTTGAGTTATGAACACTTTTCATGGAGGTTTTCTGGCTTATAAAGACTGTTCATGGCATCTTTCTAGGCCGGCATACTTCCCAATACAGATCATCCTTGACCAGATCATAAATGAAAGAAAAATCCAGGGCTTCTTCCATTTTGCGGACCAAATGGTACGTTGATTTCCATTCCAGGCGTTTCGCTTTCCGCGGGCAGGCGGTGAGCCTCCTCATCGCTTACGCTCTTGCGGGGTCTCACCTGTCCTGCTATTCCCGCAGGAGTCTTCACGCCTTTCACTGCAATCAACTGCCTTTCTAAATGCAATCTCAAAAGTCAAATCCGTTCTATTTTAAAATAAACTTGATAAGGATCCTTTTGAAAACCCATTTAATTCAACGTGGTCAGCTTGAAATGGTCGCATTAGACCAGCTTGTTCACCTCATTTTAGAAGATAAAAAACTGTAGACAAGACTCGATTTTCACCTGAGTTTGTCTACAGTCTGGATCATTCTCTCATCAGAATGATCTTTTTTAGTTACTGAAAATATTCTGTTAGGAACCAATCGAAGAAATCTGTTTCCCCGAGCTGGAATACCAAGATGGGTTTTGAAACGAGATCGGCCGCTTTCTGATAGCAATCTGGCCAAGCGATAACTGCTTGAATATTATCTAGTTCTTTTAACAGTCTAAAGTCGCTTTCCTCTTTGATAACTACAGCCTTTGGGTAGATTTCACGTTTATAGCCTTCAACCAATATGACATGCGGCTCAAAAAAACGCAGTACCCCAAGCAGGGCGGGTACAGAGGGAGGTTCATTTTTACTCATTCGTGATAATAACTGAATGGTTCCAGCACCCTCCACCATTGAAGCAGTTGCACCTGCTGAAAAGTGTTGTTCAGAATCATTTTCGCCAATATCGGGTATCCCGCCATGACCATGATGTTTTAAGACTGCCACTTCAATTTGTTGATTGGTCAGTACATGAATCATGTTTTTAATGAGTGTGGTTTTCCCACTATTTTTAAATCCAACAATTTGAAAAACAATGGTATCTACCACGGCCAACTACTTCCTGTCTGGTCATCAAGTAATAAGGTTTCTACCATGTCACCTTTTTGGAAACCGCGGGTCCCGCCTGGGAGAATCGTTAAACAATCTGCCCCAGCCAGGCTCATAATAATATTCGATTTGTCTACCCCGCTCGGTACTACTTCGAGCCTGCCATCTTGATAAGTTAAGGTAGTGCGGACAAAGCGGTGGAAAGGGTTGGCTTTTGGTAAATCTGTTCCTAAGTAAGCTTGTACTTTACGTAGATGGGGTGTATCACAGAAAGAAAGAGAGCGGACAATCGGCCTGACAAATAATTCAAAGCCAACATAACAGGCAGATGGATTTCCGGAAAGTCCGAATAATAATTTATTCCCAAGTGCAGCTACCGTGGTGACACTCCCTGGCCGCATGGCTACTTTGTTGAAGAGAACTTCTGCTCCTAATTTTTGATAAATGTCGGGAAGGAAGTCATAATCTCCTACCGACACACCACCTGTAGTAATTAGAATGTCAACCTGATCAATCGCAACTGAAATGGCACGGTAACTCGTTTCAAGTTCATCTGCCAATTGGCCAAAGTATACAACTTCACCGCCGGCTCTAGAAATCTGAGCAGCAATCATATGGGCATTACTATTGCGGATTTTCCCAGCTTGAAGCGGTTCATGTACTTCTAATAATTCAGAACCAGTTGCATAAAGTCCAATTAACGGTTTTTTTGCCACAGGAACTTCCGCATAACCGAATGTGGCCAATACACCTTTCATTCCTGGGTTAATCTGACTTCCTTTTTTGACAATTACGTCGCCTGTCTTAGCATCTTCACCTTGAAAAGAAACATTCTCACCTTTTTTTATGGATCGTTTAAAAGAAATATATTTCTTCCCAGCTTTCTCATAGCCTTTTGTAAGTTCAAGCATAATCACACAATCACATTCTTCGGGCATTTGGGTACCTGTCATAATTCGTACAGCTTGGTTTTTTTGCACAGTTTTCGAAGAAACCATTCCTGCTCCAAGTTCTTCAATTACTTCAAATTCTAGTGGATTTGTAAGCGAACCAAATGTGGTATCTTCAGATCGAAGAGCAAATCCATCATAGGGGGAACGATTGAAATGAGGTACATCATGAGTGGCGACAATATCCTCAGCTAAAAAACGCCCCTGACATTCTGCTATGGTGACATACTCTTTTTCTCCGATTCCTTTTTTATCAATGATTTTAGTAACAGCTTCTGCTACGCTGATTGGAATTCTGCGTTCGAGCATTATTTTCACTCCTATTTTTTTCTATGTCCTGATTTATGGTACAACTATAACAAAATAATGAGAGCGATGGTATATTCCAAGGCTCTCGAAAGATACTACAAAAAAACCGTTCCGGTTATACGGGACGGTTTAAGTTAAAGTTATTTTCTTAATCGGCCAAGCTCTTCCGCAATGGCTTCCATCTCTCTTGGGCTGAAATTACCTTTTCTCATGACCATTTCATAAATGTCACGAAGTTCTTCGTACATTTCAGAATTGAAATTGGTGGATTTAATCGCACCGAAATTCATGAATTTTAGCTTTGTTTTAATTTCATCCACCATGTATTCGATGGTTTCGGGTGTGTTAGTAGACAAATCCATTATTCTTCTTCCTTTCGCATCAAGGGTTCAATAATGTCCATTTTTTCATGATTAGTTGAAGAAGTCAATGAAAACAAATGGTTCATTTAGCCTTTTAGTCAATGATAATATAAAATAAATGTGGACAGATGCGATATACTTAAAGAATAAATTTCTAAAAATGGATATATAGTAAAGGAGGACAAAGTGATGAATCAACATTTCAATGAGAATAAAAAGAACAGTCAATTTACGAAAGCAGTATTACTAGGTGCGCTGGCAGGTGCGGTAATAAGTTTATTTGATAAGGATACAAGAAGCTCAGTGGCAGTCAATGGTAGATCCTTTGCTTCGGGAGTCAAAAACTTTTTATTACATCCAGATGGTGTACTGAATCAGGTGAAAGAAGCAACCGGAACAATGAGGAGTACAGTTGAGAAAATATCAGATGATGTTGCTTTCATTGCGGACAAAGTGGATGAGTTTAAAGAGGTGCCTTCTCAATTAGTCAAGATGGTAATCGATACGAAGGAATCGTTTGAACAAGATAAAGGTAGCTATACGTCGTCGACAGACATTCCACAAAAAGAAACAACGCTATAAAATAACGGGCAGAAATCAGGTGAGATATGTCCAGTAATTTTGACTGGGTGCATGAATCCTTTTTAGTTAAACTGATGAAGCGGATACATGGAGATGACGCAGTGGGGATGGCCTCCCAATTGGCTTATTTTTTCTTATTGTCTTTATTTCCTTTGCTGATTTTTCTGGTTACTCTCTTACCTTACCTGCCAATTTCACAAAACGATATCCTTAACGCGATTGGCAGTTTTGCTCCGCCCGAATCAATGAAATTAATTGAAGATAATTTAACAGAGATTATGAAAGGAAGCAGACCACTGCTCTCCTTAGGAATCTTAGGAACCATATGGTCAGCTTCAAATGGGTTAAACGCTATTATTAAAGCTTTTAATAGAGCCTATGATGTACCTGAGACGAGAAATTATATCGTGGCGAGATTCGTTTCGATTTTGCTGACACTGGCTATGTTATTTGTTTTTGTTATTGCCCTCATGCTTCCCGTTTTTGGAAAACAAATTGGTCTCTTTCTCTTTGATGCATTAGGGATGAGCAGTGAATTCTTGTCCGTATGGTTTGCGTTAAGGTGGGTCATAACCCTTCTTATTGTGTTGTTAGTCTTTACGGTTCTTTACTGGATTGCTCCTAATAAACGACTGAAATGTTTGACTGTCCTTCCTGGTGCTGTGTTTGCAACTTTCGGGTTAGGCATCGTTTCCTGGGGGTTTTCGTTTTATGTAGAACACTACGGTAATTATGCAAATACCTATGGAAGTCTTGGCGGAATAATTGTCTTAATGATTTGGTTTTATTTATCCGGGATAATTATTATTATCGGCGGTGAATTAAATGCCATGAGAAGTGAAAGGAATAATCCAAAATGTGAGTAGTCAACCATTGATTTCTGTGTTGAGTTTCCTTATGAAAAGCCATACTAAGAGGAGTTCAACTAGGGGGTTAAAAAAATGGCGAAAAGCAGCACAAAGAAAAAGGGAAAGAAGCACTCTAAGAATAAGACAAGTGGATCAGCTAATGGGAAAAATGCATACCATTAAAGGTTTTCAAAGGCTGTCGAGATATTTCTCGTCAGCCTTTACTCTACATATAGTTTCTATCTGGTATTACTAATGCTGTACTCCTCTGTACCTTTTTCTTTAAATAATCCTAATGAAATAAAAATAATTAGCAGCATGGAACTCATGACGAAGAAAAATCCTCCTTCTAAAAATTGAATGATGATACCGCCAATGAAAGGTCCTGTTATACTTCCTAAACTGAAAAAAATACCGCACAAAAGATTTCCAGTTGGTAATAGGTTTGATGGAAGTAAATCGGCCATATAACTGATTCCTAAAGAAAAAGTAGATCCAACCATGATGCCAGCAGCAAAAAAACAAGTAAATAACCCTGCAGTAGATTGATCAACGAAGCCTGCGATAGTGAAAATTAAAAAACCAGTGAACATAATAATCATCAAAATCTTATGCCGCCCATATTTGTCGCTTAGCATACCAAGTGGTATTTGCGAAATGATACTACCGGCAGCAAATGCTGGAATAATAATAGAGACACTTGAAAGGTCAAGTCCAGAACGTAAAGCGTAGACAGGAAAACTGCCGTTAAGTGTAGCCTCAAGAAAACCATAACTAAATGGGGGAAGAAAGGCTACCCATGCGTATCGGCTGACTTTAGTGAAACGTTTAAGTGTACCGAAAAATGAGGATGTTTCAATATCATGGTCTTGATCAGGAAAGGCGTTTTTTAAGAAAAAGACGCTCGTCCAGACTAAAAGGCTCATAAAGCTGGAGATAATAAACGGCAGTGCTTCACTTATCTCCAGAAGTTTAGCCATTAAAGGTCCGACAGCAAAGCCTATGCTAAAGGAAAGACCATAAATAGCGATATTCCGCCCACGTCTTTGTAAAGGTGAAATCGCTGTAATCCAAGTCTGCGTAGCAAAGTGGAGCGTGTGATCACCAATTCCGATCAAGAGACGAAGAACAAACCAAAACCAAAAGGATTGCCAGATAGGAAACAATCCAAGAGAAAGAATGACAGTAAGTCCTCCCGCAACAATTAACGGTTTGTAACCAAATTTCCTAAGCGGACCTTCCATCAAAGGTGAAATGAGTAAAATCCCTATATATAGTCCTGTTGCATGCAGCCCATTTAAAGAAGAACTAACACCATTATTTTCAAATATGATTGCTATTACGGGCAAAAGCATTCCTTGAGAAAATCCTGAGATTCCAACGAGTCCGATTAAAATACTAATTAATAATTTTTGATTCATCCCCAAGTTCTCCTTGATATGTATAATTTTTTACGTATTAAGTGGATTATACAATAGTGAAAAGGGAATATAGTAAAAATACATAAAAGTAATGTGTAAAATTTGTAAAATGGAGATTGAAGCGATGATTAATAAATTGTTTTTAATTCTTGTAGGTGTAGGGGTACCATTATCAGTTGCAGGTGCATTGCTGCAGTGGCCGAGTGTGTTAATGTTCGTCATTTATTGCTTAACTATAATCGCTCTTGCCAGTTTTATGGGGAGAGCCACAGAAAGTTTGGCTATTGTGTTAGGCCCAAGAATTGGAGGATTACTTAACGCAACATTTGGTAATGCGGTTGAATTAATTATTTCTATTTACTCGTTAAAAGCAGGATTAGTCGGTGTAGTGTTAGCATCGCTGACAGGTTCCGTTTTAGGAAACTTATTATTAGTTGCAGGTTTGTCTTTTTTTATCGGTGGAACAAAATACAAAAGACAAACGTTCAATGTCTATGATGCCAGGCACAATGCTGGCCTATTGATTTTTGCTATAGTTGTGGCTTTTGTGATTCCTGAGGTTTTTTCGGTTAATATGAACGAACAAGAGACGATGTCGTTAAGCATAGGAATCTCTGTGGTATTAATCTTACTTTACTTAGCTGCCTTATTCTTTAAACTGGTTACTCATCGTGGGGTGTATCAGCCAACTGAACGTGTGCGTGAACCCGATCATGAAGAAGAGGTACCAGAATGGAGCAAGAAGACAGCGATACTAGTATTGGCAGCTGCGACTGTAGCAGTGGCGTATGTATCTGAACATTTAGTTCATACCTTTAGCGAGGTTGGAGAAAGTTTTGGCTGGTCTGAGCTGTTTATCGGGGTAATCATTGTTGCGATTGTCGGAAACGCAGCAGAGCATGCCTCAGCTTTAGTCATGGCATATAAAAACAAGATGGATATTACGGTAGAGATAGCAGTAGGATCGACCTTGCAAATTGCAATGTTTGTTGCACCAGTACTTGTGCTCATTTCCTTGTTGTTTTCCACATCCATGCCGCTTGTTTTTACACTTCCAGAGCTAATAGCTATGGTCACTGCGGTGTTACTAATGATTAGTATTTCTAACGATGGAGAAACAAACTGGTTTGAAGGTCTTACACTGCTTGCAGCTTATGTCATTATGGGAATTGGTTTTTATTTACTTTAGGGTTCATCACCAGCCTGTGCATGCAGGCTGGTTTTTTTAATAAAAGAACAAAAATGGCTCTTGCTGTATGAAAACCTACAGTAAGAGCCATTTTATATTAGTAATACGAGCATTTAATTATCCAAAATGAACATTATTCTTGTACATGATTATTAACTTTATGGTTAGCAGCTTATCGTACTAATACGTACCAAAAATACATGCAATGAACAAGTTATTCTAGAATGTCACCATCCTTTTATTTAAGTATCACCAGCGAATTTCGTTAGTATAAGTAAGCATCGGTAGCAGGGAATTGTCTCTATAAGCATTCCTCCTAGACTTAGATGTGTTACGAACGAGCTTCGCCTCCTTCATATTAAGGTAAAGTCAGTATATAACATATATAAAGTTTTGTAAATATTCAGTTAATAAAAAAGTTAAAATTTTTATCTAACGTGCATAAGATGGACGGACTTGGCAGAAGCTAAAAACAAAATTGACTACTCTTTAAAGGGAGTGCCACATGAAACGATTTATATGTTTAGCTGCTATGTTGATATTGCTGCTGATTGGACAACAGACCTTTGCAGAAACTGCACCTTCAAACAAAGCTCCTGAGGCGAGTAAGACAAAGATTCCGTCTTCTGTCTTAAATATTGCTAAGGAAAATACATACCCAAATCCGACTCAGGATTTGCCGTATCTCATGCCCAGCAAGTTTGCAAAGTCATTAATAAAAACAACTGATATTAAGATTGAAAACCCAGAACTCATTCATATGCTGAATGAAACGGCGATATCAAAAGCTCCGTTGGTTATTGGATACAGGGCTACCATCTATTTAGGTCACTGGGCTTTAAATTACCAATCAACGGAAACGTCTCCTAATTGGGAGTACCAGCAAGTGAATACCAATTTTTTTGACAATCGCGGCACAGATACCATCTATCCACTTCATTATAATCAACAAGCTCAAAAAGTAATTCGTGGTGGACTGACTGCAAAAATACCTGCTACTGCAGATGTACAAAAAATGATGCTGCTTAAAGCATCTGAAAAAACCAATTTGCCTCTTTCCTTTGAGACAATTATTGGAGGCGGTACAAAAAAAGACCAGACATATAATGTTCCTTCGCAGCGTCTAGGCTACCTAAATGCTTACGTGCCTGCAATCAATGAGAAGGGGAAGGTCACATATGGCGAGGTATATCTAATCCTAAAAGGGAATACACGAACAATTGACATTAAAAACATCACTTCCCAAGGAATAGGTGCTTGGATTCCAATTCAAGATCATCTAACTTTTAGTTTTACCGCTGCCCAGCAGCCACGCTAACCTACTAAAAAACAGGACCTAAGCAGGCCCTGTTTTTGTTAGATGTTTGATTTGTTTTCTAAAAAGTTTATCTCCGGATAATAAGCATTTTTAACGAGTACATTTGGTCCTAGACATTTAACGGCGGGACAATGGCAACTCAGTGATTTTGCAAGTTTTGACTTCATCCACGTTTCATACGACTCCGTCAGCGGTTGATTGATTATATTCCCAAGCCCTGGTGCATCTCCAAAGTCGGTCACAATTACATCACCAGTGAAAATATTAACATTCAAACGAGAGCGGCCATCGGGATCATTTCGAACAGTGACGTTCTTGCTGTCATATAGTCTTTGAAGCAGCCTAAGGTCTTCCGGATCGTTGCTGCACGGGTATAACGGAAGTGTGCCAAATAACATCCACGTATTTTCATCACGAATATCAAGTAAATGATGAATCGCTTCCCGCATTTCAGGTAATGGAAGTGTTTCTAAAGCCGAAGCAAAATCACTTGGATACATTGGATGCACTTCATGTCGCTGACAACCCATTTCCTCAACAATTTGTTTATGGATATGTTCAAGATAAGGAAGCGTTGATTTATTGAGCATAGTTTCTGCAGAGACAAGTACTCCCGCTTCGGTCAAAGCGCGTGAATTGGTAATCATTTTATCGAATAGTTTTGCTCGTTGTTCTCGCGTAGGCTTCCGGTCCATCATGGCGAACCCAACATCAATAAATTCATCGAGCGTTCCCCAGTTATGCGAAATATGTAAAACATCTAGATAGGGAATAATTTCTTCATAACGTTCAAGATCCAAAGTCAGATTTGAATTGATTTGTGTCCGTACACCTCTTTCATGGGCATACTTCAGAAGGGGGACAACATAATTTTTTACACTTTTTCTGGAAAGCATCGGTTCACCGCCGGTTATGCTGAGCGAACGTAAGGAAGGAATTTCTTCAAGACGTTGAAGAAGCAATTCTATTGGCAGCGCATTTGGATCCTTAGGCTGCAGCGTATATCCTACAGCACAATGCTCACAGCGCATATTGCATAGCGTAGTCGTTGTAAACTCAATATTAGTCAATGTCATCTTGCCGTATTGTTCTATATCCATATAGGCTTCCCATGGATCATGTAACGGGGTGATTTTAAGTGGTTGATTTTTCAATAGTGTCATTGTATGGTTTCTCCTTACATAAGATGGCACTACTCATTATGGACTACCGAGAAATAATGTCAATGTGAAATCATACGTGTAAGAGGTATTGAACTTTTTCCTTTTGTTCGGTACGATAGAAGAACAATGAAAGGAGAGTGCCCCATGGGAAAATCCATCTATAAAAAAGACGACCAACTGAGCTATTTAAAAGAGCGCCTGGCGATGTTCCTGGAGGTTCTTGAAAATATTGATCCTGAAACTACAGAACTTGATGATATCGATCGTCTAATTACGATCATTGATGAACTAGAAACAAAAATAGAGCAATTTAAAAAACGCAGTGAATAAATTAAATATATGTATTGCCAGTTAAAACATGAGAAAACAGCTTCGTGTCACCATTTGGGTGACGCGGGGCTTTTTTTTATAAAACGTTTTTGCCTCTCTTCTCTTTTACCATTTCTTAAATAACCCTCAATTCATAATTTTGTCTTCTTTTCGAAATAGTATGTTAGTTGTATAATAAAACGGGTATGCCAAGTAAGCGCATTCGTAATCGCAGGTAGATTATCCGTTTTGCAAAGATAATTTTTAGGGGGAAGAGCAGGATGAATATTGAGAAATTTCAAGAAAGCATGTATAGCTTAATCGTTGAAACTTCAACAAATCTTCCAAAAGATGTGCGCAGAGCAATTAAAGCGGCAAAAGCACGTGAAAGTTCGGGAACTCGTTCCGCAATGAGTTTAGCGACAATTACTAAGAATATTACAATGGCAGATGACAATGTTTCTCCAATTTGTCAGGATACAGGACTGCCGACCTTTAAAATTAAGACTCCGGTTGGTGTTAATCAGCTGGAAATAAAACAAGCAATAAAAAATGCACTTATTTTAGCAACGAAGGCTGGAAAGCTGCGCCCGAATGCTGTTGATTCATTAACTGGAGAAAACAGCGGTGATAATTTAGGACTTGGCTTACCGGTGATGAAGTTTGAGCAATGGGAAAAAGATTATATAGATGTCCGTCTTATTTTAAAAGGCGGCGGCTGTGAAAATAAAAATATCCAATACAGTCTACCTTGTGAATTAGAAGGACTAGGACGTGCTGGCCGTGATTTAGATGGGATTCGTAAATGTATCCTCCATTCTGTTTATCAGGCGCAGGGCCAGGGCTGTAGTGCTGGGTTTATTGGAGTAGGAATTGGCGGAGACCGATCGGCTGGTTATGATCTTGCTAAACAGCAGCTTTTCAGAAACTCAGAAGATGTAAACCCACACGAAGATCTACGGAAATTAGAAGAATACATAGTTGAGAAAGCAAATGAATTAGGCATTGGCACGATGGGCTTTGGTGGGGAAACTACGCTGCTAGGTTGTAAAATAGGCATTATGCATCGTATCCCAGCTAGTTTCTTTGTATCTGTAGCGTATAATTGCTGGGCTTTCCGTCGGTTGGGCGTAGAAGTTCATGCAGAAACAGGAGCTATTAATGAATGGCTTTATCAAGAAGGGGAAACGATTGATTTTGCTGCTGAGAAAGAACTTGAAAGTGCGGGCCTTGAAATGGCTGCAACATCTGAAAAGCCTGCTGATACAGGCCGCGAAATTGTCCTTCAAGCGCCTATTACAGAAGAGAAAATCCGTGAATTAAAGGTTGGCGATGTGGTGCATATTAGCGGTCGTATGTACACGGGGCGTGATGCCATCCATAAATATCTATCTACAAATGATTCTCCCGTTGATTTAGACGGACAAATCATTTATCACTGCGGTCCGGTTATGCTTAAGGATAATGAAGGCAAGTGGCATGTTAAAGCTGCTGGTCCGACAACGAGTATTCGTGAAGAACCATATCAAGGAGATATTATGAAGCGTTTCGGAATTCGGGCTGTTATTGGTAAAGGCGGTATGGGACCGAAAACCCTTGCCGCTTTAGAAGAACATGGCGGTGTGTATCTAAACGCAATAGGCGGTGCTGCTCAGTACTATGCAGACTGTATCAAATCAGTTGAGGGTGTTGATCTCATGCAATTTGGTATCCCGGAAGCGATGTGGCATTTAAATGTAGAAGGTTTTACTGCAGTTGTTACCATGGATTCTCATGGAAATAGTTTACATCGGGATGTCGATCAGTCATCACTTGAAAAGCTGTCTAAATTTAAAGAACCTGTCTTTAGTTAAATGAAAGAAGCGCCATGGTTTGGCGCTTCTTTTTTTACTCTTCTTTTTTCTCCTCCACTTCCTTACTTTCAATAATGGGAAATGGATCGATTCGTGATGAATCACTGCGATCGAGTCCAGATCTTAAGGCAAAGAAAAAAACACACCCAAGTAAACCGAGACATATAATAAATCCAATCGTAACAATCAAAAAGTGCGCCATTAGAATCCCCCCTATATAGAGGTATATGCAGAAAATCTGCTTTATTTCTAGAGTTTTTACTTTTATTGACGCGCAGAAACTAAATGCAACATATAGTGAAGAGAAAGGAGGGATACCTATGGATTCGCTTACAGTAGTTTTCTTTGCAGCTATGTTAGCCGGATTTGCCTTAATCAAGCTTGCTTTAGCTGGAACCATTTTTGCCAGCATAGAGGTTGTATTGACCACACTTGGTGTCGTTGTGGTAATTGTGTTTGCATTTGTCCTTATTTGGCGGGGTATTAGAGCGTTAATAAATAGAACTCATACTCATTTATAAAATGGGTAATCTTTCAGCCATTTCTCAAATGAGGAATGGCTTTTATTATTATGAAAATGTATAGGATCCTCCCTTCTTCAAACAATAAGAGAAAAAAGAAATTGGGAGGAACACAATATTGAAGAAAATCAGTATTTTGACTTTGGCGATCTGTTTGTGTCTGCCAGTTACTGCAAGTGCAGCTGCCGATTCGTATGGATGGGGCTTTAATAAAGGGAAAAATGGACAACCTGCCGATGCTGGTCCGAAATTTGAAAACATGATTAAAAAATCTGCGGCTATTTACAAAGGTGATCCTAGAAAAAAAGAGATTTATTTAACGTTTGATAACGGCTATGAAAATGGATATACAGGAGATATTTTAAATGTACTGCGTCGTCAGCATGTTCCAGCCGCGTTTTTTATTACAGGCCATTACTTAAAAACAGCACCTGAGTTGGTTGTAAGAATGGTAAAAGAAAATCATATTGTGGGGAATCACTCATGGACACATCCAGATATGAGCCGTTCGTCAGACGAAGTAATCCGCCAAGAGTTAAGACGAGTGAAAGAAGAAACAGAAAAATTAACCGGACAGCAAACGATGAACTACCTTCGTCCACCGCGAGGCGTATTTAATGAACGAACGATGGCGGTAGCGAAGAAAGAAGGCTACACCCATGTATTTTGGTCACTTGCTTACCGGGATTGGGTTGTTGATCAACAACGAGGAGCCAAGTATGCGTATGATGAAGTGATGAAGCAGATTCATCCGGGAGCCATTTTGCTGTTGCATACCGTGTCTAAGGATAATGCCGAAGCCTTAGACTCCATTATTACCGATTTAAAAAAACAAGGATACGTGTTTAAAAGTCTTGATCAATTAATGATTGATCAACAGCTGACTTCGCCAATGCTTTATTAAACAGTATTGGGGGTAAGTTGCTCTAACCACTTATAGACGGGAGAATCACATTTTCCAGCAGCAATTCAATCAAAATTTCCCCCGAGATTAAAGCGAATCATTAGATACGGTAGGGGGTATTAAGTGACTGAAATAAAGGCTCAGACGGGAATAAGGCTACTCGAGAAGGAAATAAGCCTATTCCAGACGGGAATAACGATGTGTCAGACGGGAATAAGTCGCTTCCAGACGGGATTATCATATTGTCCAGCACCAAATCAATCAAAATCCCCCCCGAGATTTCCGTTAGGATCAAAAAAGCGAGTCATTTTAGGTAGGGGGATCGAATGGCTGAATTAAAGGGCTCAGATGGGAATAAATCATTTTATGTTGAATAGATTAACCATATACCCCCCTCATTCATATAGAAAAACAAGCTCAGGCTGGCTTTCGCCATTTCTGAGCTTGTTTTTCTATAAATGCATGTAATTTTGGCTGACCTTTGGGAAGCTGATTTACGTAATGCCTTCGAATTCCGTCTGAAAGAGCGTGGAAGGAGAGCATTGCTGCAGTTATAAAAGCAGCTGCTGATAGTGGAATCCATGGGGCTGGATCAATGTCAAAATAAAAATTGGATAAATAAGTCGCCCAGTTGGGTAATGTATTTTGGAATTCATAAGTAGCAAGTCCCCCTGGAACTCCTCCGATTGGAATCATGGCTTGCGCTAAAAAAATATTGAAAATCCCTAGCTGGCCGAGTAGAAACAGGATACTGCCGACATGGCTGAAAAAGTGGGAGAGCCATTGTGAGAAACAATTTGGCCAGTAGTACCATTTAAACAAACCCCAAAAACCAGTTCCCATGACCACTCCCGATTGAAAATAGTCGGTCGATTGGATAATCAGTATGCTTTTTCTTACAAATTCACCTAATTTCCCAGTTTCAATCAAAATGATGATCCCAACAAGATAATAGAAGCGGTGTGGGGAAAATATGAAATAAGGGATGGTGGCAAAGAAGATGACCAAAAAGAGAAGAGGAATTCTAGAAAATACTCCATTCCAAGTCTTTAATAACCAGTGAATCCCGGGTTTATGAGCAGCCCCTGCCCCTAGTACGAGTGCGAGTGAGAACGCAATAATGCTGATGCTTAAAACAGTCAGTAACGTATAACGGGTGCCAATAATAAGTGCACTATACATATCTACACCTTTTCGGTCTGACCCAAATGGAAAATCAGCATCGGGAGAGAATATAGGAATATTGAAAAGATCTTTCCAATAAAAATTCTGCTTTAGTTGAGCATCTACGCCCGGAAAATTCGGACCTAAAATGATAATAATCAAAAAGATAAAACAGCCGAGGCTACCTAGCCATAACGACCAATTTCGGTTCATGACGCAGCCTCCTCTTTATGCTTCGTTAAAAAATGAGTTAGGATGGAGTCGATCCATTGGACAATTAAAAGAACAAAAAGAATTAAAAAGCTAAACCCGATAAAAGCACCAGGATCGATTGGAAGCGGCTGACCTGGCAGCATTTTAGTCTGAATGGCAAGAATAGACAGCAGCCTTGTGCCAATTCCACGATACATGGTCAAAAACTCGACTACGAGCATAGCAGACAGCAGTGTCATGACGACTGGCATAAAGTGAAGCAGTAGTTTTGGATAACAATTTCGCAGGGCGTGTCTCCATATAATTATTCTTCGTGGTACACCTTTTGAGAGTGCGGTTCGGATATAATCCTTCTGTGCCTCTTCTTCAAGGGCTTCAGCTGTATATTTAGCGATTAAAGAGACCGGATACATACTTAAAAAAAGTATCGGCATGATGACGTTATACCATTGTTCATCACCATACATATCAATCTTAATGAGTCCTTGGGTCATAAGGAAGAAGAAGAATGTTTGAACAGAGAAGATGATAAAGAAGTCTGGAATCGACTGCCCAAGCCAGGTGGTGAATGTACCGAAAATTTTCAAAGGACCTTTTTGATAGGTATAATCATAGACACCTTTGAGAATACCGAGAATAATACTGAGAAAGAATGCAGGTATCATAATTTTAAGACTACGGAGGCCATAATGCTGCAACTCAGTCTCTACAGGGATTTTAAATTGAGTGGTACCAAGACTTTTGTTTTCTTTCACGTCCCTATAATAATTCACGATATTCTCTCCATATGCCTTCCAACTGAAATCCCATGCCATATGATCAATTGTGCCAATTCGCTCAAAGGTGGTTTCCCTCGGAATAAGGGCTGCGAGAACAATAATCACAGCTATTGAGAACCAAAAGATTAAATTCATTAATAACTTTGTAAAGAGTGCCATAAAAATCTCCTTGGTAAAGTTTTGGTTAATTATACCTAAATATTTTAAATATTGGAACAACTAATCGGGATTATGTTGTCTATCGTATTGGGAAGTAATTAAAGAGGAAACATGATATAATACGGGGAAAACTGTTAAAGGCAGGAATACTATGTGGACGAAAACAATTAGGGTTCAACCGCCTTATGATTTCGATTTAGTAGTAGAGCGTTTAGCGCTCGACCCTCTTCATGTAATCAACAGAGAAGAACGCACTGTAAAGGTTCCGTTATATATAGAAGGAAAGCCAGTTGTTCTAACCCTAAAAGCTGAAGGGAGTACAGATGACCCTTTATTTACAATCAGCGGTAAAACGGAGTATATAGAACAAGGAATGACCCGTTTAAAAAAGGTCTTTCACTTTCATCAGCCCTTGCAGAACATTTCGACCCATTTTGAAGATACGGATTTAAAGGGGTTATTTACAGACCATCGCGGCACTCCGATTGTACTCGACTTTGATTACTACAGCTGTCTCGTAAAGTGTATCGTCCATCAGCAGCTAAACTTGGCCTTTGCACATACCTTGACCGAACGCTATGTGAAGACTTTCGGCTTTGAGCTCGATGGAGCCTGGTTTTACCCATCACCTGAAACAGCAGCTAACCTGACTGTTGAACAGCTTCGAGGCATTCAGTTCAGTGGACGAAAAGCAGAATACGTGATTGGGCTATCTCAGGAAATCACGGCAGGTTGTCTTGATCTAGAACAGCTTGCACAGAATTCGGACCAAGATATTATCGAGATATTAACGAAGATTCGCGGCATCGGAAAATGGACTGCGGAAAACTTTTTATTGTTTGGAGTAGGCCGTCCAAATCTGTTTCCTAAAGCAGATATCGGGATTCAAAACGCAATAAAGCAATTATTTGGACTGCAGCAAAAACCAACACAGGAGGAAATGGAGAAATACAGTGTAAGCTGGTCTCCATACCTAAGTTATGCGTCTCTTTATTTATGGAGAAGCATTGAAAAACGGAGTGATAAGAAATGACAAATTCAGAAGACATCAAACTCGAACTGGGACAAACATTCCCATTAACTATAAAACGCCTTGGCATTAATGGTGAAGGCGTAGGCTATTTTAAAAAGAGAGTCGTTTTCGTACCAGGTGCCCTTCCTGGCGAAGAAGTGGTTGTAGAAGCAACCAAGCTTCATCCGAAATTCACAGAAGCTAAAATCAAAAACATTCGCAAGCCATCTGTTCACCGGATCGCACCACCTTGTCCCATTTATGACCAATGCGGTGGGTGTCAGCTTCAACATTTAGATTACAGTCAACAGCTTGTTGAAAAGCGTGATCTTGTTCTGCAAGCAATGGAACGTCACTCAAGCCGTACAGCTGACCAAGTCGAAATCCGTCCGACCATCGGTATGGAAGATCCTTGGAATTACCGGAATAAAAGTCAATATCAAGTAGGATTCCGCGATGGAAACATCATCGCCGGCCTATACGGAATAAATTCTCATAACCTAATCGATATCCCGAACTGTTTGGTGCAGCATAAAGCCAGCAATAAAGTGACACGAGTCATTAAAAAGATTCTTAAAAATGAAGGCATTTCGATTTATAATGAAAAAACGAAAAAAGGTGCTGTCCGCACAGTGATCACTCGTGTCGGTTTCGAAAGCAGAGAAGTACAAGTGGTCTTCGTTACCAGCACATCAGAATTACCGAAAAAGGATCGAATCATTGAACTAATTCATGGACAGCTTCCAGAGGTTAAATCGATTGTCCAAAATATAAACAACGAAGATACGTCACTTATCTTTGGTAAGGAAACGATTCACCTAGCTGGAGAACAGGTGATTAATGAAACACTTGGTGACCTTTCTTATGAGTTATCAGCTCGTACCTTCTTCCAGCTCAACCCAATCCAAACGGTTAAGCTTTACGAAGAAGTGAAAAAGGCGGCAGCACTCACTGGAACGGAAAAAGTGGTTGATGCCTATTGCGGCGTTGGAAGCATTGGTCTTTGGCTATCAGAAGATGCAGAAGAAGTCCGCGGCATGGACACGATTGAAGATTCGATTGAAGATGCCAAAGAAAATGCGATTCGTCACGATCGTGCAAACATCTCATTCGAAGTCGGCAAAGCAGAAGAAGTCCTGCCACGCTGGATTGAAGATGGCTTTGAAGCAGACGTGATTGTTGTCGATCCACCACGCACAGGCTGCGATGATGGCTTGCTAAAAACCATCCTAAAAGCAAAACCAAAGAAAATAGTTTATGTATCCTGCAATCCATCAACACTCGCTAAGGATATTAATATTTTGAACAAGTTTTATCAAGTAGAGTACATGCAGCCTGTAGATATGTTCCCGCAGACTTCTCATGTTGAAGTGGTTACGAAATTAACATTGAAATAAAGTAAACAATTAAAGCACTAAATTCAGTTAGTACTACGGCTGAATTTGGTGCTTTTTTTGATTAATAAATGCAGCTAGGACTTGCGATAGTTCTCTTACTGATTAATTTTAAGTAACTAGAGAACTGAGCAACAGCCCACTTTTCTTTGCGCAATGCATCCATTAATTCTGGTCCTGCATGTAAATTACTGCTGACGATCGTTAGGTGTCAGCGCCAAAAAGAGATAAATTATTATCCCTTTTTAAAAATCCAGTTAATTAATTCTTTCCCTTGTTGAAGAGAAAGTTGATTTGTACTTATTTCCTTAAGAATAGAACGCCAAGAGGAAAGTAAGAGTATCTCAATTGGAAGTTCTTGATCCTTATTGATTAAACTAGATAGAAATTCCCCTATTTTATCTTTCTTCTCATAAGGTAATTCTTCGCTGATTAACTTACAAATGTTAAATTTCACAGCGGAGTCTAAACCAGTGATTAGCGCAGCCTTTACAGCTTCTTCTGGTTCAGTAAATAAAGAAGCGGCTCCCTCCATTCTATCAATTACTCGTTGTTCCATCTCCGTTCTTATTACTTCATAAAGGTTAGATTTTGAACCAAAATGATGATAGACAGCGCCAGTGGTCATGTCAGCCTTCTTCGCCAATTCAGTAATATTAACCTCTTTGTAACCTTTCACAGAAAATTCCTCTAATGCAACTTTGATTAATGTATCTTTACTAGTCCCTGGTATTCGTATCCATTCTTTCATAAAATTTATTTTATCACATTGACATAATTTAGTAAAAGAACTATGATATGCATAATCACCTTATGCCTTACATAATTGAATTACGTAATTATTTAAGGGGGAATTGGGTATGAAATTAGTGTTTTTATATCATCCAGTCAAAAATCTGAAAGAGTCTCTTGCCTTTTATCGTGATACTCTTGGTTTTGAGGAAGCGTGGAGGGAAGGAGAGCACACAGTTGCTTTAAGTTTGCCTAATTCTGAAATCAGATTAATGATTGAGGATGATGAACAAGAATTGACAGCCGGCGGAATATTTTTGGTTGATAGTGTTGACAGCTTTTTTAAAGAAAATAAAGAAGTATTGGAATTTGTAAAAGAACCTATCGATATACCGCCAGGCCGGTATGCTATTTATAAAGATAACTCAGGTAACCTTTTAAGAATTCTTGACTTTACTAAAGAGAATTAAAATTTGATATTAAAGTTAAAAGGACCTTAGTATATAGGGTTCTTTTTTTCTTATAGAAAATCCGTACATTGTATTGTGCTATCTTAATTAAAATCATGGGTACGTTATTCAAGAGGATGGAGACAAATGATTGGGTTTAATCGGCACCTTTGTATTTAGTTCTCTAATAAGATAAGCTATACTTTATTATAGTGAAGTGAAAACTGGATAGATTCTTTAAATTTTTTGTGAAATGGAGAAAATAAATGAGTGGTAAAACAAAACGAAAATCAAAATTTCTGAAGGTATTTTCAAAAGTATTATTAATTATTATCGGAGCCATGATCACAGCTTATGGATTAGAAGCGGTACTAATCCCAAATAACGTTTCTGATGGTGGTGTAACAGGGCTAAGTATTGTGGGATCGCAACGTTTTGGTTTGCCATTGGGGCTTCTAATTGGTGTTATAAATATTCCATTTGTTTGGTTAGGATATAAACAAATTGGTAAAAGTTTCGCCATTTATTCTGTTATCGGTATTGCTTCATTAGTAGTTGGTACGATCGTCATGCATCATGTGCCGACGATTATCGAGGGGGATACATTACTTATTACTGTTGTTGGTGGTATTATCATCGGTTTCGGTATGGGTTTAGCCTTGCGTAATGGCGGTGCCTTAGATGGGATTGATATGTTAGCCGTGTTGCTTTCAAAAAAATTACCGTTTGGAACAAGTGATTTAATCTTATTTTTGAACATGTTTGTGTTTATTGTTGTATCCACAGTATTTGGACTTCAAGGGGCTATTCTTTCTGCCATTGCGTACTTTATTGCATCTAAGGTCATACATATTGTCGAAGAAGGTCTGAGCGGTTCTAAAACCTTTAAAATTATTACCAAACAACCTGAACTGATGGTAGAAACAATCCGTGATCGGTTGGGACGTGGAGCTACCTACAATGATGCTTATGGCGGGTATTCAAATGAACAGTTTAAAGAGATTACTTGTATTATAAACCGTCTGGAAGAAAGTAAAATGAAAGAAATTATACACGAGATTGACCCAAACGCTTTTGTTACGGTATATGACGTAGCAGAAGTTAAAGGCGGTAGCTTTAAGAAGAAGGATATTCATTAATAAGAAATAAACAATATAGGGCGGTACTCTAATAGGAGTTCCGTCTTTTTTCTTAAATTAGGGGGAAATGGTTATGGAAATAGGATTAACAACATTTGTGGAGACAACTCCGGATGTGAAGACTGGTAAGGTAATCAGTCATGCAGAGCGTATACGAGAAGTCGTGGAGGAAATTGTGTTAGCAGACGAGGTCGGGTTGGATGTTTATGGGGTCGGCGAGCATCATCGGAGGGATTACGCAGCCTCATCACCAGCGGTTGTTTTGGCCGCAGCTGCTTCACGGACAAAACGGATACGGCTTACTAGTGCTGTTACGGTGTTATCTTCTGACGATCCAGTGAGAGTATTTGAACAATTTTCAACACTTGATGCGATTTCAAATGGCCGGGCAGAAATTATGGCGGGCCGGGGTTCTTTTATCGAGTCCTTTCCGCTATTTGGATATGACTTAGATGATTATAATGAATTGTTCGATGAGAAGCTGGACTTATTGTTAAAAATCCAGAAGTCCGAAAAGGTGACATGGGATGGCAAGCATCGTCCGGCTATTCAAAATCTTGGTATCTACCCGATTCCTGTTCAAAATCCGTTACCTGTTTGGATTGCCAGCGGCGGGACACCACAATCAGTTGTTCGTGCAGGCATGCTTGGACTGCCGCTCGTCCTAGCGATTATTGGAGGAAGCCCGCGGCAGTTTGCCGGGCTTGTGCAACTTTATAAAAGAGCTGCTAAAGAGGCGGGGCATGATGTAACTAAGCTGCCAATTGCCTCACATTCACACGGATTTATTGCCGAGAGTACAGAACTTGCAGCAGATAAATTCTTCCCGTCCACTCAGCAAGCGATGAATGTTATAGGAAGAGAGCGCGGGTGGGGGAAATATACACGGGCAACGTTTGATTCTGCACGTAGCTTAGAAGGCGCCCTCTATGTTGGCGATACGGAGACAGTCGCAGAAAAAATTATTCATCTTCGCAAAAACGTGGGGATTACACGCTTCATGCTGCATGTACCCGTAGGATCAATGCCGCATGATGATGTAATGAAAGCCATCGAACTGTTGGGTAAAGAGGTAGCCCCGATTGTCCGGGAGGAAATCCGCAGATGGGAAGCTGAGGGTGAAGAGGAATCCTAAGCTTTACATTGCTTTCACCAAACTTAATGTCGGATTAAACTTTTTTAGGTATAATAAAAATACAGTATACTTACAGCATCCGGGAATCTGTAAAAGATTCTCGGATTTTCATTTGCCGTTTAGTATTCGAAGAATTTACTAGGGCAATGATAAAGATGAAGCTACTGAAACAGGTGCGATAATAGGAGGTTTATGGATGCATAATCATGATATTTTAATCAGAGTACGCTATGCTCTAGATATAAAAAATAACGATATGGTAGAGATGTTTAAACTTGGCGGGGTGAACGTCACTAAAGAAGAAGTCCTAGAGATGCTTACCAAACCCAAAGAAGATGACTATGATGACTACGACGATGATGTCGATTTTTATGATTATGAAGAGGAAGAAGATACGATCAAATGCAATAATAAGATGATGGAATCATTTTTGAATGGCATGATTATTTTTAAAAGAGGAAAACAACAGCCAAAACCAGGACAACCAGAGAGCCCTGCACCGACAGGGAAGGAAAGTGTGAATAACGTTCTTCTTAAGAAATTGAAAATTGCACTGAGCTTAACCAGTGAGGATATGATTGATATCTTAAAAGAAGCAGGTGTCGATATAACTAAAGGTGAGTTAGGTGCTATTCTAAGAAAAGAAGGTCATCGAAATTATAAACAGTGCGGCGACCGATATGCTCGTAACTTCTTAAAAGGGTTAACGTTGAAATATAGAGGATAACGAGAAAACAAAAGGCTTGGGTGATAAGGAGAAATCCTTATTGCTTGAGCTTTTTTTTGTGCAAATTTATTACTCATTGGCTATGTAAGGTTTAATTGTATTTTGGAATTCGTTTTAGTTTAAAACGCTTGGAGTTATCTAAGTTTTAAGTGTACCTATACCGTAATACAATTTTCCATAGTTAATTGAATCAGATTGAATTCATTTAAATTAAAAGGGAATGAAAAATATTTATGGATAATATTTACTTTTATATCGACTGTTGATATAATAAAAGTATATCAACAGTCGATATAACGTCAGACGATAGGTGGTGTAACGATGGACGATAGTGCTCCTTTGACAGAAGGTGTTTATTACATCCTTGTATCTTTATATGAGCCCAGACATGGATATGGAATTATGCAGTTTGTTTCCGAACTTAGTAATGGTCGTGTTGAGCTTGGCCCAGGAACGATTTATGGAGCGATTAAAACATTGGTTAAGCGTAAATGGATTGTTCCTTTAGATGAAGGGGAACGAAAAAAGGAATACGTCATTACGGATGCTGGGAAGTTAATGGTTGAAAATGAAATGAAACGACTTTATGAGTTGCATCACAACGGTTTGCTCATTACGAAGGGAGAGAAGTAGCCGTGAAGAAAGTTAGGTATCGCTTTTATTTGGATTATGAAAAAGAAGAAAAGTGGATCAATGAGATGGCCGAGCAAGGCTGGCACCTTAAAAAGTGGTTTTTGGGCAGGTTCACCTTTGCAAAGGGAGATCCGGGATCATTTATTTACCGCAATGAATTCATCATTGAAAAGTCTAAAAAAGAGAAGAAGGAATACTTCGAATTGCTTGAAGACAGTGGACTTACCATTATTCATGAATCTGGTGGCTGGATTTACATGAAGAAGGCAGCGGCAGAAGGACCTTTTGAATTATATACAGATACACATTCAAAGATTGATTATTATAAGCGCATGTTAAATATTTTTCTCGTGCTCTTTTTCGTTAATGTATTCGCGGGAATTGTGAATACAGGTATTTTGGGAGATCAATCACTGCCTCAATTGACGAACTCAGTTATTGGTTTTCTGAACATAGCTGTTGCCATTATCCTAACGTTTCCCATTATAAAGATCATCCAGCGAAAAAGGGCATTGAAGAGATCAAAGGATTTATTTGAGTGAATGATGATGATATTTTCATGTAGGCGATAAAAAAGCAGAAGGCGACTAAGGGACCTTCTGCTTTTATGCCTTTGAAATAAATCGGAATATTCAAAATAAAACTTTTTTAAGTTCCTTTACTCGTTTATTATAAAAATGAGAGGTGGTGTTGGTATTGCTGAATGAAATAGCAAAGGATTTTTCTCTTCCTGCTCTTTTATTGGATTTAGATGCCTTTGATCAAAATTGTAAAAAGATCGCAGAAAAAGCAAATGGTAAAACGATCAGAATTGCTACTAAATCGATACGATCTATTCCAGTTTTAAAGAGAATTCTGGAGTCCAGCCCTGTCTTTAAAGGCGTAATGTGTTATAGCTCTGATGAAGCTATTTTTCTTGCAGAACAAGGCATTGAGGATATCCTTATAGGTTATCCTTGCTTCAATCGCGAAGCTTATACTAAAATAGCAGAATTAAATGGTGAAGGTAATCAAATTACCTGTATGGTCGATTCAATTGAACAGGTTACGCAGTTAAATGAGATTGGTAAAAAGGTAAATGGTTTTTTAAATTTATGTATTGATATTGATATGAGCACTACGTTTGGCAGCCTTCATTTTGGGGTGAGGCGTTCTCCATTAAGAACGCCTGGTGAGGTCATTCAGCTAGTCCGCTATATAAAGGAATATCCGACACTGAAGCTGATTGGCATCATGGGCTATGAAGCTCAAATTGCTGGGGTAAGTGATCATCTGCCTTCTCAGAAACTAAAAAACATAGCGATTTCTTTTATGAAAAAGAAATCGATAAATAAAATTAAAATGCGAAGAGAGGCGATTGTTCACTCTCTTGAGAGAGAGGGTCTTCAACCGTTATTTGTAAATGGTGGCGGAACGGGAAGTCTTAATACGACGTCGAAAGAAGAAGGTGTTACGGAACTCACTGCGGGTTCAGGCTTCTATGCCCCTTTGTTATTTGATTATTACCGAGATTTCCGCTTCATCCCTGCCTTATTTTTTTCGTTGCCAATCGTTAGAAAACCGACCCCCAATATTTATACTTGTCTTGGAGGTGGATATGTTTCATCTGGAGTACATGGTCAGGATAAGGTGCCTATGCCAGTATACCCGCCGGGTGGTAAACTATTACCATTTGAAGGAGCAGGGGAAGTGCAAACCCCTGTTTATTATAAAAAGGAAACGCTGGAAATTGGAGATGTCATCATCTTTAGAGCAGCCAAAGCTGGAGAAATTTGTGAACGATTTAATGAAATTATTTGTTTTGCTAATGAACAAGTTGTGGACCAATTTCTTACCTATCGGGGGGAAGGGAAATGCTTTCTGTAATGAAAACGGTGCAACGGAAACGATGGGAAAATTGGTCTAAAACGAGTGAATGTACTCCAGAAAAAATCCTATATCCATCTTCAATTGAGGCGGTTGTTTCAATTGTTAAAGAAGCTGCTAAACAAAAGAAAAAGATTAGAGTAGTAGGAGCAGGACATTCATTTAATAATTTAGTAAAAACAGATGATTGGCTGGTATCACTTGATTTACTTAATGGAATTGAACAACTTGATGAGGCAGCTAGCACAGTTACCGTTCTGGGTGGAACCAGGTTATTTCAATTAGGAGAAAGGCTTGGTCAGGAAGGATATTCTCAAGAAAATTTAGGAGATATCAATGTCCAAAGCATTGCGGGGGCCATTTCTACTGGAACACATGGAACTGGCCTTGAGTTCGGTAGTATACCAACTCAAGTAGTAGAACTTGTCATTGTTACAGCGTCAGGAGAGGTACTTACTGTCTCTGAGGAACAAAATCCTCGATATTTCAAAGCATGCCTTATATCTCTCGGAGTACTTGGAATAATTGTAAAAGTAACACTGAAAATAATTAAAACACCTATATACGAATATAGAAGTGAACAAATAGAATATCCACTTTTTGAGCAACAGCTTGAATGCTATATCAACGAAAACCGTCACTTTGAGTTTTATCTATTCCCCTATTCAAATCTTGTCCAAGTTAAAACGATGAATATTACGAAGCGTAAACCACAGCGTTTATTTTCCCACAATTTAAAAAATCTTATTCTTGAAAATTACTTATTTTTTATACTGTCAGAGGTATGTCGATTGTTCCCAAAAAGCAGTCGAACGATCAGCAGGTTATCTGCGAAGGCCATTGGAACAACAAACATTGCGGCAAATAGTCATGAGTTATTTGCAACTCCTAGACTTGTGAAGTTTAGAGAAATAGAATATAGCATTCCTCTTCAACATTTTAAGAGTGCCATTCGAGAGCTTCGAGAGTGTATTGAAGTAAAGAAGCATAAGGTTCATTTTCCAATAGAATGCAGGACGGTCAAGGCTGATGATATATGGTTTAGCCCTTCTTATCAAAGGGATTCTGCTTATATAGCTTTCCATATGTATAAAGGAATGCCATATGAAGATTATTTTCGAGAGATGGAAGCGATTATACAGAAGTACGAAGGAAGGCCGCATTGGGGCAAAATGCACAGCCTAGGCAAAAACGAATTATCTATCTGCTATCCCAAACTACCGGATTTTCTAGCCATAAGGCATGAATTGGATCCGCAAGAAATTTTTCTGAACGACTATATCAAAAAGATGTTGATCGGATAAACAAGGAAATTGAGCAAACAAAAGTAAGATGGTCCCGTAGGGATTAACGGATTAGTTCTTATCGCTGCACAGAGCAATATCGGAATAGAAAAGTTCAAAGTGTCTGGCTTCAGCCCAGACACTTCACTCTATCGACAGTCAAATTGAGCTGCGTCTTTCTCCTGCTTTTCCCCACATTACTTAGACGTTCCTTTGAAAAAACATTAAAATTTATGATTAGCTAAATGAGTCAATTTCATAAATTCGAACCTTAGAGCTGCAAGGGTTTTGATAGGAAAAAAAGGAGGAATTTCTTAATATGTCGAAATGAGTAAAGAGATTTCGGCTTACAGCAGGTATATTGAAGCTTGTTAAAAAACGATTAGACGTGTGACCAATTGGAGGTTGATCATATTGGATTCTGGGGAAATGTGCAGAATACTGATTGTAGATGATGAAATATTAATCAGACGAGGGATTATGCATTATTTAGATTGGGAATCGGAAGGTTTTCAAATCGTTGGTGAAGCTTCAAATGGTCAAGAAGCTTTGGAATTGATAGAAGCAACGTATCCTCACATTATTATTACAGACATTGTTATGCCTATCATGGATGGAGAAGAATTAACACGAATCGTCAAAGAAAAATATCCACAAATTCAAATTATTATTTTGAGTAGTTATGGAGAATTTGATTATGTGCGCTCCGCCTTTCAACGTGGAGTGGTCGACTATATTCTAAAACCAAAGCTCGAGGCGGAAAGTCTATTAAATGTTTTGAAAACGGCTGTTAAAAGAATTCCAGGTTTTCAATCTAGAGAAAAGGATTTAAGTATTAAACTATCCATCGATCAAATTATTAACAAGTTAGTTTTAGGATACGATGTATATTATGGTTCGGAACAGGTTACAAGAGCGTTTCCCTATAGTCATTACTGTTTAATGGGTGTAGACATGAAAAAACAACCATCTAATGGTTCTGCTGAATTTCCTGCCCAAGTCAAAGATATCGTTGAAAATGCCTTCAACAAACAGCTAAGCGAGGCCGCTTACTATTCTTTTACCTTTGATCCGAACATAATCGTATTTCTGGTTAATGTAAATCAAGAAGATTTGACAAAGGTTAGGGATGTTGGCAATCAATTAGCAGCTGCGCATGTTGAGAGCGGTATTGCTTTAACAGAGGGATTTCAACAATTTGATCAACTAGGCAAAATGTTTAAGGAGAGCCTTCTAAAACTCTTAAACTATCATTTTTATTTTCCAGATATCCTCGTTTTAACTGAATTTGATTTGCCAAGTATTGTGCCTAAAGGTGAAAAATTCAATCTGGATTGGTTTACAGAAGAGTTTATGCGCAGGAACTTTGATTCATCTTTTTTCTATTTAAGGGATTATGCCGAAAAATTATCCCACAGTTTTACTATGGATGTTTATGAGTATAAAGCATTTTTCAGTAATATCATCTTTAACATCACGATCCTCCTTGGCAATATGAATGATGAAATAAAAGAACTGGAGCATAGCAGGTACACCTTTTTCAAGCTCATTGACGAAGCACATTCTTCGAGAGAGACAATTAACCTATTGAATCGTTTTATTGAGGAAGCGAATGAAAGCATATTCAAAATGCAAAACCGAGCGGAAAATATAAATATGAAGAAGTTCATGGAATATCTTAAGAATCATTATGCAGAGCCGCTTACCTTAAATGATGTAGCTGCTGCGTTTCATTTTAATCCTTCTTATATTTCGAGCTATTTCAGTGCTCATAATAATGAAGGATTTATAGAATCTCTGAATAGAATACGGATTGAGGAGGCGTGTAAGCTGCTCCTTCTAGAATCAGCGGCCATATCGGAGATTAGTGAAGTGGTCGGTTTTTCGGATCACAGTTATTTTTGCAAAGTATTTAAAAAAGTAAAGGGAATGTCCCCTAGTCAATATAAAAGAAAACAATTGATAGGATAAGGGACGTGATAAAAAATATGAGATTCATACCGATGCGCTTTAAACATAATACTTTGTTTATTACCATATCCCTTATTACTTTTATGATTATCATTCTGGTTTCAGTGACCATTACATGGACGACAATTCGGATGTCTGAGCAATTCTTTTTTGAAAAATTTACTATTACGAATGTGAAAATCATAAACGAAATAGAAGAACGCTTTGAATCTTTTCATTACTCTATTGTCATTGCATCAAATAATATACTACAAAGCGGTGTGATTAAGACCAATCTAACTGAAGAGCAAACGAATGCCGAGAAAATGATCTCATTTTTTACAATGGGGGAATACATTAAGCAAATTCAGTCAAACTTTGATGCGTATGAGTTTGAAATCATTGTTAAAGGAGAAAATGGAGTCACCTTAACGACCAATCGACCCCATTGGCCAATTTCTGATCAGGAACTTAACGAGAGTTTTTTAACAAGCAATACGCTTAAAGAACCGAAAAGACTGCTGTATCAATTTGATGAACGAGAGAGCGAAACAAGAAGTATTGAGGAAACACGGTTTGTTGTGGCTACCAAAGCATTAATGGATCGACTTTCCGGTACGGTGTATGGCTCCCTTTATTTTTCATTTAGGGAAAGTGAATTCAAAAAGGTGTATGTGAACTATACAAGTCCAGGGAATGATATTTTCATAGTTGATAAGTCAGGGAAAATTGTTTCCAGTAACCAGTCTCAATTAATTGGGAAAAGAGAAGTCGAGCTCCTTCAGTATGCGCAAGAGATTAAAACGAACTCTCATAAGTACATGATTGGGAGTTTTAGAGGGAAGAAGCAGATTATTTTAGTAGAATCACTCCCCTCTTTAGATATGTATCTATTCAATATAATTGACAAGGAAAAGGCATTTGGAAATTTAATTGATAAGAGAAAAATTGTGTTGATCTCGATAGGGATTGTCTTGATAGCATTAGTCAGTGTATTTTTCGTATCAAGAAGATTAACTAATTCTTTATCAAGGCTTGTAAGACAGATTGAACACGCGCCAAAATCTGAATTTCGTCAATACGTGGCTGTTTTAGGTACATATGAAACGAGGCAAATCGGCCATGCTTTTAATTCCATGCTGGACGAGCTTCATGAGTATGTGGAGCAATTGATGCTGTCGCAAAAGCAAAAAAGGAATGCGGAGCTGGAGGCTCTGCAACAACAAATCAATCCACATTTCTTGTACAATACATTGGCTTCCATTAAATTTATGGTGCAGCAGGACAGCAAGGAAGATACGGAAGCAATGATTACCGCTTTGATTTCCCTGCTTCAGAATACAATAGGTAATGTTAATGAAACTGTGACTGTCAAACAGGAATTGGATAATTTAAAAAACTATGTTTTCATTAATCAAAAGCGTTATGGAAGTCGAATAAATGTAAGTTATCTGGTTGCGCCTGATTGTCTGGATGTACGATTGCCTAAACTGATTCTGCAGCCCTTTATGGAAAACTCATTTTTTCATGGATTCAATCGTAAAGCAGGTGGATCAATTCATGTCCTGGTTTGGCAAGAAAAGAACAATCTGATTTGTGAAGTAGCAGATAACGGTGATGGAATGGAAGAGCTATCAGAAAAAAACCTTCCTAATCAAAAGTATAAACGACAGCTTTTCTCAGGTATAGGTGTGAGGAATGTTCATGAGCGAATTCAACTCATTTATGGGGAAGAGTATGGTGTAACCATTTCCAGCAAACAAGGTGAAGGAACAAAGGTAAGGATTATTCTTCCTTCTCACGTAGAACAAATATTGTAATAAAATCTAAAGATATTCCAAATCTAAAAAATAAACGCGTTGCCAAATCCTAAAGATAATCCAAGTTTACGAAAAAATCTTCCTACCGAGTAATGTTGAAGGGGTGATAACATAATATATGTATAAATGATAACGCTTACAAAAAGAAATGGGGGGGATATCATTGAAGAAGGTTTTTGCATTATTATTAGCAAGTTTGCTTTTATTATCAGCATGTTCTTCTGAATCAAAAACATCGGAAGAGGCAACTGATACCGAAAAGGAGACCAATGAATTAACCGTATGGACTTGGGATCCGAACTTCAACGTGAAAGCAATCAATATGGCAATGGACACGTATAATAAGGAAAATTCTAAGCTTAAACTAAAAGTCATTGAAAATGCTCAAGCAGATATTGTCCAAAAACTGAATACGAGCTTAAGCTCAGGTACAACTAAAGGGATGCCTAATATTGTTCTAATTGAAGATTATCGTGCGCAAAGCTTTCTTAAAGCCTATCCGGATGCGTTCTTCGATTTATCAAGTTCCTTCAAAGCGGAGGATTTTGCAGAATATAAACTTGCTCCAACCAGTTTGGAAGATAAACACTATGGAATTCCGTTCGATACAGGAGTATCCGGTCTATACGTAAGAACAGATTACTTAGAGAAGGCAGGATATACTGTTGAAGATTTGCAAGGAATAGACTGGAACAAATATATAGAAATTGGTAAAAAAGTTAAACAAGCTACTGGAAAATCTATGATATCAATGGATCCGAAAGATCTTGGGCTTATTCGTCAGATGATTCAGACCAGCGGTTCATGGTATTTGAAGGAAGATGGCGTCACACCAGACTTAGGGGATAATGAGTTTCTTAAAGAAGCATTTACTACTTACAAAGAAATTATAGATGCAGACATATCGAAACCTGTCTCTGACTGGGGTCAATACCTTGCCTCCTTTAACAGCGGCGAAACTGCATCCGTTCTAACAGGTAACTGGATGACAGCTTCCGTAAAACAGGAAGCTTCTCAAAAGGACAAGTGGGCAGTGGCCCCTTTCCCTAAACAATCGGGTAATGCAAATTCTGTTAATGCATCTAACCTTGGTGGAAGCTCCTGGTACGTTCTAAATATTTCAGGTAAAGAGAAGGCTGCAGATTTATTGGCTAAAACATTCGGTTCAAATGTTGATTTTTATCAGGACATCAACAAAGAAATTGGTGCTATTGGTACGTATAAGCCTGCTGCAGAAGGAGAGGCTTACAAAGCTGCAGATGACTTCTTTGGAGGTCAACCAATCACAGAAGATTTTTCTAAATGGGTGGCAGAGATTCCACAAGTAAACTACGGTGCACATACGTATGTAATTGAAGATATATTAGCGGTCGGTATGCAGGATTACTTAAAAGGAAAAGATCTTGACACAGTTTTGAAAGACGCACAAAAACAAGCGGAACAACAAATTAAATAATAGAATAATTGTCTCGGGAATTCGCCGGCTCTCCTATTGGTATGGCGGAGCTACACTGTGTAACAGGCGGTATTTCCCGAGTTTTTGTATCAAGATGGTAAGGAGTTGATGTAAAGTGATTCCGGCAAAAACTAAACAAAGTTATTCATCGACCGGCCAAAATGTACAATCCAGTAAATCTAGTAGGATGCATCGGATAAAAAATGCAACGATAGGATGGTCTTTTGTCGTACTGGCAGTCGTCATGATCTGTATGTTTACTTTCTATCCAATGGTTCATGCATTTATGATGTCTTTGCAATCAGGAACAGGTACAAATCTTTCCTTTGTCGGATTGGACAATTATGCACGTTTGTTGAAGGATCCCACGTTTTTGACAACTGTAAAAAATACGGTTATCTATCTCATCCTTCAAGTTCCGATTATGATTATTCTTGCTCTATTTATATCGGTACTGCTGAATAACCCCAAACTAAAGTTTAGGGGGTTCTTTCGAACAGCCATTTTCTTACCATGTGTAACCTCACTTGTTGCGTATTCGGTTATTTTTAAATATTTATTTTCACTAGATGGCATTGTTAACATCATGCTCATGAAGATTTCACTTATTTCTGAACCAATTCAGTGGCTGACTGACCCTTTTTGGGCAAAAATCACCATTATTGTTGCGATTACTTGGAGGTGGACTGGCTATAATATGATCTTCTATTTATCCGCTCTGCAAAATATTGATTACTCAATTTATGAATCAGCAAAAATGGATGGTGCGTCCCCAATTCAGCAGTTTTTTAAGATTACTATTCCATTACTAAAACCAATCATTTTGTTTACTTCCATTATCTCAACAATCGGGACCCTTCAATTGTTTGATGAAGTCATGAATATTACGCAAGGAGGGCCAGGAAATGCAACGATGACCATTTCTCAGTATATTTACAATCTATCGTTTAAATATACCCCTGACTTTGGTTATGCGGCGACTGTCTCTTATGCAATTGTGATTATGATTGGAATCTTTTCCATTCTTCAGTTTAAAGTGGCAGGTGATAAAAATGAGTAAACTATCGAGCATATTCACCTATACTTTTTTAAGTTTAGCCGCCATTGTTTCCATCTTCCCATTTCTCTGGATGGTTGTCAGTTCGACAAATAAGTCAGTGGATGTGACGAAGGGACGATTATTGCCAGGGAGTCATCTTCTAGAGAATTTCCAGAGCTTATTGGATACAGTGGATCTTGTACCCGTATTAATTAATTCTATTAAAATAGCCGTTATTACGACGCTGCTTGCTTTAGTGATTGCCTCCTTAGCCGGTTATGGATTTGAAATCTTTAAAAGCAAAATGAAAGACTATGTGTTTAGTTTCTTATTACTCTCAATGATGATTCCTTTTGCCGCTCTGATGGTGCCGTTATTCCGGATGTTTGGAACCATTTCCGAAGCTGCTCCAATAATCGGGATTGATACACTTGCCGCAGTCATTTTACCAACGAGTGCAACGGCTTTCCTAATCTTTTTCTTTCGACAAAGTACAAAGATGTTCCCAAGAGAAATTATTGAGGCTGGTCGGATTGATGGATTATCGGAGCTAGGGGTATTCATAAGAATTTATATTCCAACAATGAAAACAACGTATGCTGCAGCCGCAATTATTACCTTTATGGCTAGCTGGAACAGTTATTTATGGCCGCTTGTCGTACTTCAGTCTTCAGAAAACCATACATTACCGTTACTCATATCGAACCTTGGATCTGGATATTCCCCAGACTTTGGAGTGATTATGACAGCCATTGTTATAGCAACCCTGCCAACTGCACTGATATTCTTCATACTGCAAAAACATTTCGTTGCGGGCATGATGGGGTCAGTGAAGTAATCGTTTTAACTTAAATATCAATAAATCGGTCTGATCTGCTAAGTAAGTATGTTAACTATTCAAATGAGTAGAAAGATAGGTGAAATGTTATGAAAAAAGAGTTGAAGGATTGGGAAAACTTATCTGTACTTCACGTGAATCGATTGCAGGAGAGAGCGTATTTCTTTTCTTATTCCAGTGAGTCATCGGCATTGACTTACGACAGAGGAAAAGCGGAAGGGTTTAAGCTGCTAAATGGGGTTTGGAAATTTCATTATGCTGAGAATCCTATTTTGGCACCGAAGCAATTTTTTGAAGAATCATTTGATTCTAGTCAATGGGACAATTTGCAGGTTCCATCAAACTGGCAGATGCATGGGTTTGGAAGGCCGCATTATACGAATGTACAATATCCATTTCCAGTTAATCCGCCCCATGTTCCAACTGAAAATCCAACTGGCTCTTATAGACGTGAATTCCACATTCCAAGTGAGTGGGCAGATCAAGCCATTACCTTGCGATTTGAAGGGGTGGATAGTGCATTTCATGTTTGGGTAAACGGAAAGGAAGTCGGCTATAGCCAAGGCAGCCGCCTGCCTAGTGAATTTGATATTACCTCGTTTGTTCATGATGGAAAAAATGTAGTAGCTGTTCAGGTTTATCAATGGTCTGAAGCGAGTTATATCGAGGACCAGGATATGTGGTGGCTCAGTGGTATATTTAGAGACGTTTATTTGCTTGCAAGACCAAAGACGAATGTGAGAGATTATTTTGTCAAAACGACTCTCGATGAAAACTACGAAAATGGCGAATTAGAAATTGAGGCATTATTATTCAACCAGCAAAATACTACGTTGGCCAATTATCAACTGGAAATAAAGTTGTTAAATCATTTATATGAAGAGGTCGAAACAAAGAATTTAGATAATATCACCATTGAGGGGATGAATGAACAGAAAATATCTGCTGTAATCCCAATTTACAGCCCGAATAAATGGAATGCTGAAAGTCCATACCTATATCATCTGCTTATGACCTTAAAAGATGAAAAAGGGAATGTGGTAGAAGTTATCCCTACTAAAGTAGGTTTCCGCACAGTCGAAATAAGTGATGGCGTGTTGCTGATTAATGGAGTCCTGGTCATGTTTAAAGGTGTCAATCGCCACGATCACCATCCTGACCTTGGACGAGCTGTTCCGTTGGACTCAATGATTGAAGATATCCAGCTGATGAAAAGTCACAATATTAATGCGGTCAGGACGTCCCATTATCCTAATGATTCACGTTTTTACGATTTATGTGATATCTATGGTTTGTATGTCATTGATGAGGCGGATTTGGAATGTCATGGATTTGAAGAGATTAATGACTTTAATCAAATCAGTGATGACTCCAATTGGGAAGAGGCTTACGTTGATCGGATGAAACGAATGGTTGAGAGAGATAAGAATCATGCTTCCATTATAATGTGGTCGCTAGGGAATGAATCAGGATTTGGCCGAAATCACGTAGCGATGGCTGACTGGTCCAGAGCAAAAGATCCTACAAGACCTATTCACTATGAAGGGGAATGCCGCTTCATTATGGATGAAGACCAAAATAATCCGTCCAGGGATCCAATCGCTTCTGATGTTCATACAACTATGTACACACCAGTCGAGGTAATGGACGAATTAGGAAAAAGAAACGACCTGAATAAGCCGCATATTCTTTGCGAATATGCCCATGCGATGGGAAATGGTCCTGGAGGGTTAAAAGAGTATTGGGAAACCTTCTATAAATATAGAAGATTACAAGGAGGTTTCGTCTGGGAATGGATTGACCATGGTATTAGACAAATAAGCGATCATGGGGAGGAATATTTTGCTTACGGTGGAGATTTTGGAGAAACGCCGCATGATTCGAACTTTGTCATAGATGGTCTTGTCAGGCCTGATCGTACGCCATCACCCGCGTTAACAGAATACAAGAAGGTAATCGAGCCAGTTAAAGCAGAAGTAGTAGATTTAGAGAAAGGGATTATCGAAATTACCAACCGCTATGATTTTATTTCTTTAGATCATCTGCAATTATCATGGTCTATTATATGTGATGATCAAATTCTCGATCAGGGAATACAATCAATTGAAGGTATTCAAGCAGGTAACTCAAAGAACATCACAATACCGTTTACGCTGCCTGAAAATATAAAGGCTCGCACTGATTACTTATTGAATGTCAGTTTACGGACAACTGTGGATACCTTATGGGCTAAAGCAGGTCATGAAATAGCATGGGAGCAATTTAACTTTCCAGTTTCATCCGAAGTAACTGAAGAAATTAGCCTGCTTTCATTTCCAATGACTGTTAAAGAGTCTGACACGTTGATTTCTATCTCTGGAGATACATTTGAATTTGCTTTTAATAAAATTTTTGGCGTCATTGACTCATGGACTGTTGAGGGTATGAAGGTTTTGGAGGCAGGGCCAAAAATGAATTTCTGGAGGGCGCCGACAGATAACGACAAACTAGCTATTCATAAAGGCGTCAGTTCGAAGGAAGTATGGCAAAAATATGGCTTACACTGGTTACAACATAGAATCGATGATATATCGTATGTTGTTTCTTCTGACAAGAAGAAAGTGGATATTCATGTTGTTGTGCGAATTGCTCCTCCAAGGTTAGCGTGGGGAATCAACACCACATACACCTACACCATTTTAGGCAGCGGAGATGTTTTCCTGAAGGTAAAAGGCGACCCTCAAGGAGACCTGCCGGAAACAATGCCAAGAATAGGGTTAACGATGAAACTGTCAAAGACGCTGGAGAATGTCAGCTGGTACGGCCGCGGCCCTGGAGAATCTTATGTGGATAGCATGATGGCCAATAAAATAGGCGTCTGGTCCAGTGATGTTGAAGGGTTATATACACCTTATGTCTGGCCGCAGGAAAATGGAAATCGGCACCAGGTTAAATGGGTCTCATTAACGGACGCAAATGGTTTTGGTCTTTTAGCGGTCGGTAAACCAGATATGGATTTTAGTGCTCATTACTATACTGCTGAAAATATTGAAAACGCTAACCATACGTATGACTTGAAGAAACAAGATTTCATTACCTTTAATTTGGATCATAAACAACACGGTCTTGGCTCATCCAGCTGTGGTCCAGATGTACTGGAAAAATATCGTTTAAAACCTGAAGGTTTTGAATTTGAAGTACGTTTCAAACCTTATTTTAAGAATCAATTTTCCCCTGTTGAACTAAGCAAGTTTTAATAATAACTAAAAAAAGCGGCGAAATCTCAATGAGTGAATGAACGTTCTGGGACCTCGCCGCTTTTGAAACAGAAGTGGGGTAAAGAACATACATACAAAAATTGGATTGGATAGCAACAGGTTTCGGCCTCCCAAGAACTATTAGGGTAATTAAAACTCTCTTTAAATGAAATTTAGGAGGTTTTCTGATGGGACGTTTAGAAAACAAAGTAGCTATAATTACAGGTGCTGCTTCAGGAATGGGGTTAGCGGCCATTCATTTATTTATAAAAGAAGGAGCAAAAGTCGTTGCAACTGACATAGCTTTTGAACAATTAAAAGAAGCGACTACCGCAATCGAAGGTGAAATTTTATGTGTTGAATTAGATGTTACTTCGGGAGAACAATGGAAAACTGTAATGAATAAAGCAAAAGAGACATTTGGTAAAATTGATATTTTAATTAATAATGCGGGTGTATCGTTCCATAGACCACTTTTAGAGGAAACATTAGAGGGCTGGAACCGTACAATTCACTTGAATTTAACGTCTGTATTTTTAGGTATGCAATCAGTCATACCATATATGCAGGAAAATGGGAGTGGGTCAATCGTAAACTGTGTATCGTTAGCAGCGATTATCGGTAGTGCAGACAATGGTGCAGCTGCTTATGCTGCAGCAAAGGGCGGCGTCAGAGCTTTATCAAAACATGCTGCTATTAACTTCGCAAAAGATAACATTCGAGTAAATTCTATTTACCCTGGTGCAATCTTAACTGGTGCAGCTCAACGTCATGGCGTTACATCACAAGAAGTATTAGGAAAAGCATTTGAAGGAACAATTCCTTTACCACCATTTGCTGGGGAAGCTATTGATATTGCTAATGGATATTTATATTTGGCATCAGCTGAATCAAAGTTCGTTACGGGTGAAGAGTTAATCATTGATGGTGGATGGAGTTCTAAGTAATCGAGTCAGTTTAAAATTGTATCTTTTATCCTGCGATTATGGGAGCGATGTAGAACAGTGTTAAGAGAGTCAACCGATGAGAATTTTAAAAAATCAGGCTGTCTGCATCCAAATGAATTTGGTGTTAGACAGCCTGATTTAATTATGGCTCAGGATAATTACTCTTTTAAGAAGTCTGCTTGAGCAAAAGCGGGGTTAGGGTATTTGTAAAATCCTTCTCCTGCTCCTCTTCCAGTTTTGCCTTTATCGATATACTCCGACTTCAAGAGGGCAGCCAATTTTTTGAAATGTGGATCACCTGCTTGGGCTTTTGCATTGGCAATGTTGTAAGCGGTCGTAATTCCGACAACGTCTAATATAGCAAAAGGTCCAAGAGGGGCACCAGTTGCAATCATCCATGTTTTGTCGATGGTCTCTGCATCGGCCACTTCATTTAATAAAAGTCCCTGACCTGCTTCTAATAAAGGAACCAATAATGAATTTAAGATATAGCCGGGCTGCTCTTTATGTAATGGGAGGGCGACCATGCCGATGGTTTTTGCAAATTCAATCACTTCATTAAAGACCACTTCAGCTGTCCCAGGATGTTTCATGACTTCAGCAGTATTGTTTTTCCAAATTTCATTAGCAAAGTGTAGGGCCAGAAATCTTTCAGGACGGCCAGTTGCTTCAGCAAATTGACTTGGTAATAATGTAGAAGAGTTGGTTGCGAAAATGGTTTTTTCAGGAGCCACTTTCCCCAATTCACGATAAAAATTCGTTTTAATTTTTACGACTTCAGGAATCGCCTCAATCACAAGGTCCGCATCAGCCACTGCATTTGCTAAATCGGAATGAAAGGAAATTCGATTATAAGCTTCATTAAGTTCTTCTTCCACAGCCCCTAAATCTTCTTTATAATATGGCTTTAAATTCAATATCCGATCTTTAGCACGTTCTAATGCCTCGTCGTTAATATCATATACGACTACGTTAAATCTTCCTTTGTAAGCAGTTTGAAAGGCAATTTGACTTCCTAAAACGCCGCTTCCGGCGACTGTGATGGTTTTGTAGTTCATCTTCAAAGACCCCGTTTTCCTTTAATTATTTTGATGCAGAGATGCGCCCAATATGTGTAAGTATCCCCTTGATGGACTTTTATAACCTAAGAGACCGGGTGTCCACTATTAAAATTACAACCATTATTATCATGTCCATCCATTATTAATATGGGGTCTGTTTAATCGTAAAAGTCCTTTTAGTAGCTCATTTTCCCTGGTTATAAATTAAGCATGAAAAGTTCGATAATGATTGTTTCACACCGATATAGGGTCACTTCTACTAAGCACTGAAATTGAAAGGTTTAGGTCCTTAGTAACGGGGAAGAAAAATAGTAGTGAACTTTAATAGGAGGAATTCTATATGGCAAAAACAATTTTTATTACTGGTGCAGGGAGCGGTCTTGGACGAGGTGCTGCAATAGGATTAGCCAAGCGTGGGCATCACGTGATTGCAACTACAGAAATCACATCTCAGAAAACAGATCTTATGCGTGAAGCACAAGAGCTTGGTTTAACGATGGACGTGTTTAAATTGGATATAACAAATGAACGGGACCGTGCGTTGATTGACGAATATGATTTTGACATATTTGTGGCAAATGCAGCGATCAATGAAGGCGGTGCGCTTGGGGAAATACCAATGGATCGATTCCGGGCAATTTTCGAAGTGAATGTTTTCGCGACACTTGAATCCGTTCAGCATGCTGCAAGAAAGCTGGTCGAAAAAGGAAACGGAAAAATCATATTCTTGAGTTCGATGGCTGGGATTATTACCACACCATATGGAGGTCCTTATGCAGCCACTAAACATGCTATAGAGGGAATTGCTTTAACATTGAAGGATGAGTTAAATAAATTTGGTGTCCAAGTTGCGACCATTAATCCAGGTGCTTATAATACTGGTTTTAACGACAGGGCAGTAGAAGAAAAGTGGAAGTGGTTCGATGAGACAAGTAACTTTACACGCAAAGAAGATATGAAAAAACAAGATGCGGGACTAAAGAATCAACTTGATCCGGAAGATATGATTGAAAAAATGATTGAAATCATCCCTGCGGATCATCATAAATTCCGTATAGCTTATCCAAAAGCAACGGAGAATAAAATGAAGAAAACGGAACAAGAGCGTTGGGATATGGAGGTTTGACTAACTAAGAAGAACTCATTTTGACTTTTGTTGGATCAAAATGAGTTCTTTTTGTATATAGTGCGGTTAATTCTTTCATGTAGAGTAGTATGACCCATGAAAGACCATATGTTATTTAATTGTAGGCGCCATGAACTATTACTTTTTGCTTTTTCTAAATTACTCTATTTAGAGTAAAATCTGAATGGAGAATAGACACAGAAGTTACCTTTTGAGGAAAAATACGTTTGTATCCGTGTCTATTTATTTAGAAGAGGAGGAATAATTTTGAATAAAGAAGTCATTCCAATTAATGAGATACCAAATTTTCAATCACGTGCTGAAGAGTTTTTTCCTATAGAATGGTATAAAGAAATGCTGCACCATCATCCTGTATATTATCATGAAGGAACGAATACATGGAATGTCTTTAAATATAAAGATGTTAAGCAGGTATTAAGTAATTATGAGTTTTTTTCAAGTGATGGACCTAGAACTGCTATTTTTGTTGGAGCTAATAAAAAACCAGAAAAAGCTACTTCTATATCTAATATTACAATGGTAGATCCTCCTGATCATCGGAAGAGTCGCTCTTTGTTAGCCGCCGCTTTTACTCCCCGCAGTTTAAAAAACTGGGAACCACGTATTCAACAGATTATAACGGACCTTGTGGAGAATATACCAGTAGATGCTACGGTTAATATCGTGGAAGCTTTTGCTGCTCCGTTGCCTAGTATGGTTATTGCAGACTTATTTGGGGTTCCGATAAAAGATCAGCATCAGTTCAAAGAATGGGTAGATATCTTATTCCAACCTTATGAAAAAAATCGGGTAGAAGACATTATGCAAGAAAAAGAACAGGCAGCGAAGGAATATTTCCAATATCTATATCCAATCGTTGTTCAAAAACGCTCCAATCTATCTGATGATATTATCTGTGATTTAATTAGAGCAGAAGTAGAGGGAGAGAAATTCACAGACGAAGAGATTGTACAGGCGACCATGTTACTATTAGGTGCAGGTGTCGAAACAACGAGTCATGCAATCGCCAATGCTTTCTATTCTATGCTATACGATGATACGTCTATCTATGGAGAAATAAAGAAAAATACAGAATTAATTCCAAATACAGTTGAAGAAATGCTCCGTTATCGGTTCCAAAGCTCTAGAAGGGATCGTACAGTAAAACAAGATAATGACTTATTAGGCGTCCCTTTGAAAAAGGGGGATTCCGTTATCGCATGGATGAGTGCCTGCAATATGGATGGAGATATGTTTGAGAATCCATTCGAAATCGATATCCACCGATCGAACAATAAAAAACATTTAACCTTCGGAAGCGGTCCACATTTCTGTTTAGGCGCACCACTTGCACGATTAGAAATGAAGCTAGGATTAGAGACATTTGTAAAGAAATTTTCTCGTATTGAACGAGTAGAAGGATTTGAATTAGAAAAAAACCTAACGGACTCTGCTACCGGACAATCCTTAACCTATCTACCAGTGAAGGTTTATAAATAAGAGTAATGAAATGGGGACATCAGAATATTTTCTGGTGTTCTTTTTTAAAACATATTTTTACTACACCCTTTGCTGTCAGATGCTAGCTGGAAAAATTCATAAAACCGCCCATCATATGAAAACGGTAACTATTCATAACTGGTAAAATAAGTTATGAAGTAGGGTGGAGGTATTTATATGTTTGGTCAATTTGGTTTTTCATATGTAGGTCTGATTTATCTATTTATGTTAGTGTTTCCAAACACTCTTTGGAGCAAAAATAAGCCAATAGACTTTAACATGGAACAAGAAAACAAAATGTTAGTTTGGTTTGAGCGGATTGGGCAGGTATGTTGTACGTTCAGCCTGTTGTTTTTTCGTGATTTTAACATTGCTCCATTTTCAGGATGGAGTTGGTGGTTGATAGCATCAGTTTTTCTAATGATGTTATATGAAATAAACTGGATTAGGTATTTTATGAATGAGCATACAGTAGAAAATTTTTATCGAAGTCTTTTTGGAATTCCGCTGCCTGGCGCTATTCTGCCAGTCTTGGCTTTTTTGCTGCTAGGAATTTACGGTAAAGTAATATGGTTGATTGCATTCGCTATACTACTTGGCGTTGGTCATATTGGTATACACATTCAGCATGTGAAGGAATATAAATTGAAAAAATGAAATTTAATAGTAATAATCTATGAAAGGTGATCACGAACTACTATCTATTGAACATTTTGACTAATCAGGACCTTTTCACTATATTAATTCTTTAAATTTGGGGTAAATAAATGGTGAGGAAATTACTTTTAGGAGGTTATCATTTTGGCAGAAAACAAAGATAAGAATGCTTCAAACGGTCAAGATGTAAAACGGGAGTCGTTGACAACACGTCAGGGACATCCTGTTACAGATAATCAGAATATCCGGACAATAGGCAATCGTGGTCCTGCAACACTAGAAAACTATCATTTCATTGAAAAGATATCTCATTTCGACCGCGAAGAGGTACCGGAGCGTGTCGTTCACGCACGTGGTGCCGGAGCGTTTGGGTATTTTGAGGCATATGGAAAAGTTGGCGATGAACCAGTTGAAAAATATACTCGTGCCAAAGTATTCTCTGGCGCTGGCAAGAAAACGCCGCTCATGGTTCGTTTCTCAACAGTAGCCGGTTCGAAAGACTCACCAGAAACTGCGCGGGATCCACGCGGCTTTGCAGTGAAAATGTATACGGAAGATGGGAACTGGGATTTGGTTGGGAACAACCTGAAAATTTTCTTTATCCGTGATGCGATGAAGTTTCCAGATATGATTCATGCATTTAAGGTGGATCCGGCATCAAACGTGCCAAATCCTGAACAAATGTTTGATTTCGTTTCCCGTTCGCCAGAAGCTACTCATATGATTACATTCCTATTCTCTCCATGGGGCATACCAGCTACATATCGCCATATGCAGGGATCAGGCGTAAATACGTATAAATGGGTAAATGAAAAAGGGGAAGCGGTCCTAGTCAAGTACCATTGGGAACCTAAACAAGGCATCCGCAACTTAACACAAGAAGAAGCGGACTCCATTCAAGGAAAAACCGTTGCCCATGCAACACAAGATTTATATGAGGCAATCGAGAGCGGTGAATATCCAGAGTGGGAACTCTATGTGCAAATCATGGAGGACGATTACCATGAGGAACTCGATTTTGATCCGCTGGATGATACGAAACTTTGGCCAGAAGATAAGTTTCCATGGCTGCCGGTTGGTCGGATGGTTCTAGATCGCAATCCGGTGGACTACCATGCCGAAATCGAGCAGGCGGCATTCGGTACTGGTGTTCTTGTAGACGGAATGGACTTCTCCGATGATAAAATGTTACAAGGACGCACCTTCTCATATTCTGATACTCAACGCTATCGTGTAGGTTCAAATTATCTGAAATTGCCTGTAAATGCACCGAAAGCTCCTGTACGTACGAATCAGCATCGTGGACAAATGGACATTCGAGATCCGAAAGAGAATGGGGATAATCCATCAATTAATTATGAACCATCGATGATCGGCGGATTTAAAGAAGCAAACAAAGAAGAACGTCCTCAACATCGTCCAACCTTTAATGCGGCTGCTATGAGTGCACCGATAGACCGTCCTAATAATTATGGTCAAGCAGGTGAAACATATCGCAGTTTTGAGGACTGGGAACGTGACGAATTAATCAATAACTTATCCAACGCACTTGCAATATGTGATAAACGAATTCAAGATGCAATGGTTGAGCACTTTACACAAGCCGATGAAGAATATGGCCGCCGTGTGAAGGAAGGCATCGAAATGAAAATGAAAGAAATTCAATCTTTGAAGAACGAAGACAAAATTCCTGGTCGTGAATCAGGTAAATCAAGATATGGCCAAGGATCAATAGCCGCGAATAAAGCCACAAAAGATGCGGTGAAGAAAAGCCACGAAGCAGATCCATATTAATAAAACAGCAAGTGCTGTCCGTACAATCAGTAAAAACTGATGACGGGCAGCTTTTTTGTTTTGATCAATCTTACTATGCCTTCCAAGAATGAACCGCCTCGTAAAACTCACTTGTTTAAGACACGGAGGCGGTAAACTTTCTATTAACCTATAGTGGTTCAACTATATTTCGATAATTTTTTTATCGTAAAGTTTTCATTTAATAATGTCCAGTTTTGGGGATATGGAAAACCGAGTGCCCAGTAACTAATCCCGCGGAGCTTATAATCCTTAACTAGTTCAAACTTGGCTTGGGCGCTCCTTGCATCTTCAAACCATACTTCATGTGCTTTTCCTTTTTCATCCGTATATCGGTAAAAAGGGGATTGAGCTGTGGGATCATATTGAATGGGAGCTCCATATTTTATCGCTCTTTTTATGGCTTCTTGGGGGCTGAATGTCTCAGCTTCTTGGCCTTGAGCGTGTGGAAGAAGCCAATCTCGAGCATAAATTTGAAATCCTAGGTAGATTTTTTCAGCTGGTATAACGGAAAGGGCATATTCAACCACTTTCCTCATTTGGTCTAGAGGAGAGATGGCCTGCGGTGGTCCCATTCGATATCCCCATTCATAAGTCATGAGCACGACAAAATCAGTAATCCGCCCGTGCGCTTTATAATCATGTGCTTCATATAAAACACCGGATTGCTCTGTGCTTGTTTTTGGTGCAAGAGCCGTCGAAACTAGATAACCTCTAGTATGAAGGAGGTCAACAGCCGATTGGAGAAATCTGTTGTAATTCTCTCGGTCTTCGGGCAGTACATTTTCGAAGTCGATGTTTAATGCCGTATAGCCTTTATCATCCATCAGTTCCAGGACATTCTTGATGACTTTTTTTCGTAAAGAAGGACTTGCTAATATGACATGGGCTAAATTAGAACCAGCTTCTGTTGAAGTGAAATTGGTAATGGACATCATTGGGGTAATATTTTCTGAAAGGGCTGTATCAACCATTTCTTCATCATTCAATCCTTCTATTGTGCCATCTTCCTTGATTTTATAAGCAAAAGGACTGAAATAGGTAAGCAGCTGACCAATATCTTTTAGTGATTGGACTGCCGCTTCACTTGATTGATAGGTATAAGCATTCACTTCAATGGTGCGTTTTGATCTTGGAATAATCAGGGTCATCCCAGAATAAATATTGTTTGGACTATCAACTTGATTGGCACTCATAATGGCTTGAACGGTAGTTCCATACCAGATAGAAATATCCCACAATGTCTCCCCAGGCTGTACGAGATGTTTAACGGCAGGAATGTATAGAACACTGCCTTGATATAGCACATTTGGATCAGTAAGTTGATTGGCTTCCATGAGAGTCTCGATAGAAATTCCGTATTGCTTGGCAATCGTCGCTACTGTTTCCCCGGATTCCACGATATGAGATGTTCCAGGGTAAGGAATAATAATTGACTGACCAATTGTTAATTGACTTGGAGCAGTTAATGCGTTCAGTTTAGAAATTGAATCCAGTGTTACGCCATAACGGTTTGCAATCTTCCAAAGCGTATCGCCGCTTTTCACTACATAGATAATCAATAGAGCTCCCCCTAAGTAATTTCAATAATGCCATCCTATGTAATAGTAAATTAAATGTTTCTTTAGTTGTTTGCGTTAAAGAGACTAATACATTTAATGTTTAATAAGAGTCAACCTTAAGTGGAAACGGTATAATATATAGGGATAAGCAGACATTATAAATGTACTTCAGGCAATTGGAATTACATACATGCTTATGTTTTTATTGCTAAAAAAAGGGAAAATAGTATAAAAACCATATGAAGAAAGGGGATCCTATGACAAAGATTATGGAAACAGGATGGAACTTAGAAAATAGCTATGCCAGCCTTCCAACCTCTCTTTTCACCCGTACAAATCCAACTCCGGTAAGTTCACCAGAATTGATTGTGCTGAATGAGCAGTTAGCAGCATCCTTAGGTTTGAACGCTGAGTTTTTAGAAAGCGAAGCTGGTGTGGCGGTGCTTGCTGGAAACGAGATTCCAGAAGGTGCTACGCCTCTTTCCCAAGCTTACGCAGGTCATCAATTCGGGAACTTTACCATGTTAGGTGATGGTCGGGCCGTCCTATTAGGAGAGCAGATTATACCTGAGGGAAAGAGGGTGGATATTCAATTAAAAGGGCCAGGCAGAACGCCATACTCTCGTGGAGGTGATGGTCGGGCAGCTTTGGGTCCGATGTTGCGTGAATATATTATTAGCGAAGCTATGCATGGCCTTGGTATTCCCACTTCCCGCAGCCTTGCTGTCGTGAAAACTGGCGATCCGGTATATCGTGAAAATGTATTACCAGGCGCGGTGTTAACGCGAGTGGCTGCCAGCCATATTCGTGTAGGAACCTTTCAATATGTAGCAAAGTGGAGGACAATCGAGGAATTACAAGCATTGGTTGATTATACAATAAGGCGTCATTATCCAGATATTGAGGATGATGAGAATCGATCCCTTTCATTGCTCAAGCAAGTAATTAGCCGACAGGCTGAACTTATTTCAAAATGGCAATTGGTTGGCTTTATACATGGTGTGATGAACACCGATAACATGACAATCAGTGGAGAAAGTATTGATTACGGTCCTTGTGCTTTCATGGATTCCTATGACTTGGAAACTGTATTCAGTTCCATAGATGTTCATGGCCGTTATGCTTATGGTAATCAGCCGTATATTGCTGCATGGAATTTGGCACGATTGGCGGAAAGTCTATTGCCATTGCTCGACGATGATCCAGAAAAGGCGGTTGAACTAGCGCAAGCGGAAATATCGGAATTCCATAAAATCTATAATTCTCATTGGATCAATGGGATGAGAGGGAAATTAGGCCTCTTTAACGCAGAGGCAGAGGATGAAGCTCTTATAGAAGAACTTCTCGAACTGATGAAGAAGCATCATGCAGATTACACGAATACATTTCGGGCTTTAACCTTCGAGACTAAAGAGGATTCGGTCCTATTTGGAACTTCAGAGTTTGAACAGTGGCATAGGCGTTGGCTGGCAAGACTTGACCGGCAGCAGGAATCGAATGACTCTTCGAAAAAGCTGATGCAAGACAGTAACCCTGCGGTAATCCCACGCAATCATCGGGTGGAGGAAGCCCTGAAAGCCGCAGTTGAAAAAGGTGACTACAGTGTGATGGAACGACTTCTTGAAGTACTCTCACATCCTTATGCGCATACCGACGAGCAGGCCGAATATGCTACAGTGCCTAAAGAGTGCGGACCTTACCAGACTTTTTGTGGGACCTAATTGATTAAAGAAAAAGTATGCTGCCACACGATTGTGGCAGCATTTTTTTGGAGAAAACAGTTACTTTCGACACACTATAATTATATTAAAAAAGTAAAATATAGAACAGAAGAAGTGTTAATAAAAATAAAATAGTAGGAGTAAAATACTGATTTAGATGATAAAATTAGGATGTGCTAAAAAAACAGAACTTTTTTGTGTAAAATAGACTACTTCTGATTTACTAGAAATGTTTTATAAGAATAATGAGTTCTGTTTAAAAGAAATTGAGAGAAGGTTTTGTTTTTGAAAAGAAATGTTTGGGTAAAAGTTGTTTTTGTGCTGATGTTTTTACTATCAGTCTCTTTAGGAAGTTCAGTACAAGCGGAAAACACGAGTTTTTCTGACGAGGAGATCAAAGCTCCTCAAAGTATTACATTAAGTAAAACAGCTGTATCATTAATAGTATATAAGACGGCTCAGTTAACAGCGACTGTAAATCCAATTGAGACAGCTGATCAAAGTGTTAGCTGGATAAGTACTAACCCGAAAATTGCAACAGTTAATCAAAATGGAGAAATTAAGGCAGTTAAAGTGGGGACAACAATCATTACTGTGGCTTCTAATGATAATCCATTGATTAAGGAAAGTATTAAAGTTACAGTAACGAAAATTGTGCCAACAAGTTTGAAGTTGAGCAAAGCTTCTTTACATATTATAAAAAACCAAACAGTAAATGCTAAGGCGACAATTGCTCCATCGAATGCCGCAAATAAAACTGTTCGATGGAAAAGCTCTAACACTAAGGCAGCAAAAGTAGATTCAAACGGTAATATCAAAGGGATTGCGAACGGTTCTGCAACTATTACTGCAACTGCACAAGATAATAGTAAAGTCTACAAACGAGTAACGGTAAAGGTTTCTACAAAGACAGTAAAAATAAATAAATCAAGCTTAACTGTAACTACAGGAAAAACAGGACAGCTTACAGCAACTGTTTCACCAGCTGATAGCACGAATAAAGGAGTAGTATGGTCTACTTCAAATAAAAAGATCGCAACGGTGAGTAGCAAAGGCAAGGTGACGGGTAAATCGAAAGGTACCGCTACTATTACAGCAACAGTCAAAGGTGCTAAGGCAGTTAAGATTAAAGTAAGTGTTAAATCACCGATTGTTCCAAGTTCGGTAAAGTTAAATAAGACTTCAACTTCAATTGTTCAAGGAAAGACATTAACATTATTGGCAACGGTGAGTCCAAGTAAAGCGGTTAATAAAACAGTGAAATGGTCTTCATCCAATAAAAAAATAGCAACTGTCAGCAGTAAAGGAAAAGTAACAGCTGTTGGTGTAGGTACAGCAAAAATTACCGCTACTACTACAAATGGCAAAAAGACCATGGCAACCATCAAAGTGAAAGCAAAACCTTACGTGAAAACCTTACGTGCAGGTACTTGGAAAGCAGGTAAGGATATAAAAACAGGACGTTACAAAATTACGACAAGTTTCGGCAACGGCAATTTGTTCATCACAGGAAATGATTATTTCGATTCCAATCGCTATATAAATGAAATATTGACTGGCGAAGATGATGGCTTTGGAGTAAAAGTGGTTACAACCGATTTGAAATCCGGAGACGAAATTGAAATATTGAGCTTGGATTCTGTGAAATTCACGCGGATTTCGCACGTTCTATCTAGTACGTTGACGGCTGGTTACCATACAGTTGGGAAGGATATTAAGGCTGGAAAATACAAAATGACAACGCCAAGCGGATCAGGGAATTTAGTTATATACAGGGGAGACAATCTGTTAGTAAATGAAATCCTTTCGAAACAAGCTGATAAATATACCGTTAGAAGTGTGACTAAGACACTTAAAGCAGGAGATCAAATCAATATCTCAAGTTTAGAAAAAGTGGTTTTTACGAAAAAATAAGAAAATAGATAACAGTTTGACCCTATAGAATAGACCGTTGAAAAGTCTACCTATAGGGTATTTTAATCTTAAAAAGGTAAGAAATGAATAAAACAACATTTTTGGAAAAAAGAGCTGCTCTCAAGTCAATTTAGACTTTGAGGACAGCTCTTTTGTTATAAAACTTGCTTCACTTCATCGTATTCTTCATCTGTGAAAACCCGCGAGCGCGTAATGAAATGCTGATCTTCCACGCTATCAAGTGAAAAATCTGGGCCTCTTCCTTCTTGTGCATCGATGATTAGCTGCGTATGCTTCCAATAATCGTATTGGCTTTTATGCATGTAGAAGGGGATAGCACCAATAGTTCCTAGATAGATATCTGAATCGCCTAGTTTAAAGTCTCCTTCTCTATAGCACATTGGAGAAGATCCGTCACAACAGCCGCCAGATTGATAAAACATGATAGGTCCATGTACTTTTTTAATAGTTTCTATTAATCTAAGTGCTTCGTCTGTAGCAATAACACGTTCTATCATGTTTTATCGTATCCTTTCGATTTAGAAGAATCCTTGAGCGTCTTTAGCGTAGCTTACTAGTAGACATTTTGTTTGTTGATAGTGATCCAGCATCATAGCGTGGTTTTCACGGCCGATACCTGACAATTTGAAACCACCGAATGCTGCGCCTGCAGGGTATTGGTGATAAGTGTTAGTCCATACACGGCCAGCTTCGATACCACGTCCTGCACGGTAAGCAAGATCTCCGCTGCGTGACCATACACCAGCTCCTAAGCCGTAAAGAGTATCGTTTGCAATTTCCATCGCTTCATCGAAGTCTTTAAATGTAGTAACAGCAAGAACCGGTCCGAAAATTTCTTCTTGGAAGATGCGCATTTTATTGTTTCCTTTAAATACAGTTGGTTCGATGTAATTACCATTTTCAAGACCGTCAATTTTGTTTTCTGCTCCACCGATTAGTAATTCAGCGCCCTCTTCTTGACCAAGTTGGATGTAAGATAAGATTTTTTCTTTTTGTTGACTAGAAGCTTGAGCTCCCATCATTACTTCAGTATCAAGCGGGTTACCCACTTTAATCGCTTTAACACGTTCTAATGCGCGTTCCATGAATTTATCATAGATTGATTCTTGGATAATTGCACGAGAAGGGCACGTACAGATCTCGCCAGAGTTCAATGCGAACATAACCATTCCTTCGATTGCTTTATCTAAATAAGAATCGTCTTTATCCATAACATCTTCAAAGAATACGTTAGGTGATTTACCACCAAGTTCAAGTGTTACAGGAATGATGTTTTCTGTTGCATATTGCATGATTTGACGACCAACAGCAGTTGAACCTGTAAATGCAATTTTAGCAATACGCGGATTCGTTGCAAGTGGTTTACCAACTTCAACACCGAAACCATTTACAATATTAAGAACACCTGCAGGAAGGATATCTTCAATTACTTCTATTAATACCATAATAGAAGCAGGCGTTTGTTCAGCTGGTTTCATGACGATACAGTTACCTGCTGCTAATGCTGGAGCGATTTTCCAAACTGCCATTAGAATTGGGAAGTTCCAAGGAATGATCTGTCCAACAACACCTAGTGGTTCTTGGAAGTGGTAAGCTACTGTATCGTTATCTAGTTGAGTTGTGCGGCCTTCTTGAGAACGAATAGCACTTGCAAAGTAACGGAAGTGATCGATTGCTAACGGAATATCTGCATTCAATGTTTCGCGGACTGCCTTACCGTTGTCCCATGTTTCCGCTACAGCAAGTTTTTCTAAATTTTCTTCTAAACGATCAGCGATCTTATTTAATAAACGAGCACGTTCAGCTGCAGTAGTTTTTCCCCAAGCTACTTTTGCTGCATGTGCTGCATCTAATGCCAATTCAATATCTTCTGCTGAAGAACGAGCAGCTTTAGTGAAAACTTCTCCAGTTACTGGAGATTTATTTTCAAAGTATTGACCATTTACTGGTGCAACCCATTTTCCCCCAATAAAGTTATCATACTTCTCTTTAAATTGTATAACCGATCCCTCTGTATTCGGATTTGCATAAATCATAGATATTTTATCCCCCAAAATTCTTTTTTGAAACAAACCTACATGTATACGCTCTCATATAATGGTAGTAACGTATAAGGTTTGTTTTCTATTTCTATAATGCCCTCTACCAGGCAAAAATTCAAGAACTATTATGCTAGCATAATTAGTTATGTGTTCAATAATATGGTATCGAACATGTAAGGGGAGTTCGATTTAATGTAGATTTCAGTTAAAATAAATAAATTTGTAACATACCGTACACATGATCCTGCTTATTTTATTGGAATACATATACAAATAGAAGGAATTACTTTACCATTAAAATGTATATTATATAATTTTTTGAAAACCGAATGGAGGAATTTAGCATGAAAAATGTATTTATTCTAGGCGGAACGGGTCTCCTTGGCTACCATACTATTAGAGAATTAGTAAAAAGAGAATATAAAGTTTCTACTGTTTCTTTACCTCCGATGCCGCATCCAGATTTATTACCAACAGGCGTAGACTGTCAGTTAGGTAATATACATGAGATGTCTGATGATGAAGTATTGAAGCTTTTGGAAGGTATCGATATGTTTATCTATGCAGCTGGAGAGGACGAGCGTTCCGTTCCTGCTGAACCAGCTGTTACCTTTTTCTATCAGGCCAATGTCCTGCCTACGCAAAGAATGGCACGCTTAGCTAGAGATGCTGGTGTGAAAAGATTTGTCATCTATGGTTCTTACTTTGCACACTTTGCTGAAAAGTGGACGGAACTGGACTTAAAAGAACAAGCCTACCCTCGAACAAGGCTCTTACAAGAAGAAGTTGCCATATTAGAAGGTAATGGAGAAATGGATGTAATGTCCATTCGACTGCCATATATATTTGGTACGATGCCTGGAAGGCTTCCGTTATGGACGATGTTTCTGCCGCAAATCCAGGGAAAAGAGTTCGTACCAGTATTAGCGGGTGGGACAGCAATGGTCACGGTTCAACAAGTGGCAGAAGCAACCATTGGTGCTTTAGAGTTTGGAAAACATGGAGAGAAATATGCCATTGCGGATACGAATATGAAACACCAAGAATTCTTCCAAATCATTGCGGATTTACTTGGTCAAGAAGACACAATCATTCAAGTTGCTCCATTAGAACAAATGAAGAAAGCTTTAGCGGAGCATGATAAAGAGGTTGCTGCTGCGGGGAAAGAACATGGAATTCATTTAGCCATGACAGCAGAAATCCAAAATCGTGATGCCTTTATCGATCCAAATGACACGATGCCAATCTTAAAATATAAAAAAGACGATGTTCGAGCCGCTATAAAAGAAACGATCGAACTCTGTATAGAGGCTGCAAGGAAGTAAAATTCTAACTTTTCAACAAACAAATAGAATACAAGTATAAGGGAAAAAGTTATGATTTCAATTAATCTATAACTTTATTCCCTTTTTTTGTAAACTTTTACCGATGGTATTCGTCTAGTAAGTAGGAGGGTATGATGAATGTTATAGATGAAAATAACGAGTTAAGTTCAGAGCTTAATATTGTGTATAGATATTTACGGAAATTAGGCATCGCACAGGCAGATGCAGAAGATGCAGTACAGGAAACAGCTTATAAATATTTGTTGTACTATGATACGATTCAAACTTCAAAGATACGGAGCTGGCTGATTCGTGTATCATTAAATTTTTATTATGATCAGTGTCGTAAACAACAAAGATATGAGGTTACTATACCGAAGACAGTAGAGGCGGATATGAACCAGCTTCCTGAGGTGATTTTTCTTGAAAAGGAAAGAAATAATGAGCTTGGATATGCAATTTCTAAGTTAAAACCACATTTTCAAGAGCTTTTACTATTAAAATATCATTCGGGTTTATCGTATAAAGATATTTCTAAATTATTGGAAGTAAAGGTAAGTTCGATTAAGACGAATTTATTCAGGGCAAGAAAACAACTAGCAAAAGTGTATAAGGAGGCAAACCATGAGTGATGATCCAACAAAACCAGCTGAAATTGATTTTTTCACTAATACATCTTTACAAAAGTCTATCAAAAAAACGAAAAAGAAGCAGATTATTATGTATATCTTCATATCGGTTGTTTCTACAACCATCTTGCTGATGGTTGTATTATTAGGAAGTCAATACATACTGAGTAATAGGATTGGAAACCAAGATTCTATTTACTTTCAGATTCACGGAGCAAATATATCGTATGAGAGTACAAGTTATAGCCATAATCTTTTTAGTGTTATTGCAGAGACAACATATAAAAAAAACCTTGGAGATCGTTCAATTACTTGGAATAAAACTACAGAAAAAATTCCTGTATTCGGAAGGAAAGATATGATTGATAATAGCAGTGGAAAGATAGAAGTTAATCATTATAACGAAAAAGCACAACGAACTGTCCGTTATAACAACTTTAATAATGAAAGGAAAATTGATTTTTATTATCCGAAGTTGACCTATGATTATTTACCAGATGAACTTACTATTGCTGTTGGTTTGGATAAGAATCAATTAATTGAAATTGCCCTTTCCTTTAAGGAACCAATTAATGCAGCAGAGCTACAGGAACGGTTAGGGAATGAAAATGTCAATTGGTTATGGGCCGATACAACGACATCAGCTCAAATGGCTAAGATGGAAAAGGAGAACATTGGTGATAGTGTGAAAACGAAGGGTGGCGGGGGTGCTTTAGGATTTAAAGTGGGACAAGAAGCTCCTTATCCCGAGGCATACAGCCAACAGTTCATCAAAAGGTTGGAGGAAATGAGTGTAACCGGCCATCATAAAAATACGATTAAAAATGCTCTGAAAGGAATTGAAGAAAACACTCAAACTTCCAATGGGAAGATTCGTTTTAACGGAGCAGTTGTTACTGGAACTCCAGAAGAACTTAAACGCTTCCAAGATCTTGATTTTATTCGTGCCTCTGTACTTGGTGCTACGATTGATCAATATTAAATTAATGTTACAGAAATTAGAGAATACAGACAGCTGTATTCTCTAATTTTTGTTTTTCCTAAAAATACATTTGTGTTTTTTTAGAATATTTATTATTATAAGATAAGAAAATAAAAAAGAACCACGATTAAGGGACAAATTATTAAATATAAGGGTATATAAGTTTTATAACAAAGAAAATCTATTAGTATAGCGTTTCTTCGCTGCTATTTACCATTCATCTGGAGGAGTTCATCATGTCAAATAAGGAACTAACAAGAGGCCTAGAAGCGCGTCATATTCAAATGATAGCATTGGGTGGAACAATTGGAGTTGGGTTATTTATGGGCTCAGCCAGTACGATAGCATGGACAGGGCCCTCTGTTATGCTAGCTTATGCAATTGCAGGGATTTTTATCTTTTTCATCATGCGTTCGATGGGAGAAATGTTGTATTTAGAGCCAACTACTGGTTCTTATGCTACATTTGCAAGTAACTATATTCATCCATTGGCAGGTTATCTGACTGCCTGGAGCAATTGGTTCCAATGGGTAATTGTCGGAATGTCAGAAATTATTGCGGTTGGGTTGTATATGCAGTATTGGTTCCCAGACTTACCTGCTTGGATTCCAGGTGTAATTGCCATGGTTATGCTAGGGGCTGCAAATCTAATATCAGTAAAATCTTTTGGCGAATTTGAGTTTTGGTTTGCCCTTATAAAGATTATCACAATTATCTTAATGATTATTGCCGGCCTCGGACTCATTTTCTTCGGTTTAGGAAATGGCGGGAATGCAATCGGCTTATCAAATCTTTGGTCAAATGGTGGTTTCTTCACAGGAGGATGGAAAGGTTTCTTTTTTGCTCTTTCTCTTGTTGTAGCAGCTTATCAAGGCGTCGAACTAATTGGTATCACTGCTGGAGAAGCAAAAGATCCTCAGAATACTATTACAAAAGCGATAAAAACCATTATTTGGCGGATACTCATTTTTTATATTGGTGCTATTTTTGTCATTGTTACCGTCTTTCCTTGGGATCAGCTAGATCAAGTAGGCAGCCCTTTTGTCTCGACGTTTGCTAAAGTCGGGATCACAGCAGCAGCGGGTATTATTAACTTTGTAGTGATTACAGCTGCGATGTCTGGATGTAACAGTGGGATTTTTAGTTCTGGACGGATGTTATATACATTGGCACGTAACGGACAAGCTCCAAAAATATTTGCTAAGGTTTCCAAAAATGGCGTACCCGCTTATTGTACAATTGCTGTCCTTATAGGATTAGCAATTGGGGTTGTCTTAAACTATCTTGCACCGCCAGAAATATTTGTGTATGTATACAGTGCTAGTGTCTTACCTGGAATGATTCCATGGTTTGCTATTTTGATCAGTTCGCTGAGATTTAGGAAAGAACGAGCAGCAGACATGAAAGATCATCCTTTCAAAATGCCATTTGCACCTTATACAAACTATGCCACGATTGTTTTCTTACTATTGGTTTTGGTTGGTATGTGGTTTAATCCTAGTACACGTATCTCGCTGATTGTCGGAATTATATTCTTAATTCTGGTAACAGCCAGCTTTTACCTCTTGAAAATGGGAAAAAGGGTACCGCTGGATTCTGATGAGGGATAATTTAGAACAAAAAAGAGGCTGTCCTATTTTAGGACAGCCTCTTTTTCTAATTCTTCTTACTAATAAGACTTACGGTAATCATCACAATGAAATTAACTAACAAGGCAATAATTCCAACATTCAAGTCTTTCGCTGCCTGCGGCAAAAATGGAAGCAGTGTGCCGATTGTGGATTGACTAATCGTTATATAGGTTACAATCGATAATCCAGAGATGATGCCGGTAAGGGCGCCATATTTAGTAACCATGTTTTTTTGTTTTAGACTAAAGAGAAGAGACGGGAAAAGTTGCGTAATAAAGCTATATCCCATAAGAATTAATGCAGACATGGTTTCGCCGCCGTTTAAGGTAAAGTATACAGATACCAGGGCGACGACTGGTACGAGGCATTTAGCTATCCGCATCACGTTTTTATCTGAGGCTCCAGGAAGCAGCTCCTTATATACATTTTTCGCGAGCAGGGTAGAAACACTCATTAACAGCATCGAGCCTGGTACTAAAGCGGTCAGCATCCCAGCAGCGCCAATTATTCCTATAAACCATGGATCGAAGGTTTGTATAGTTAGACGTAATAAGGAAAGATCTGCATCGGCTCCTTGTAATCCAGGTACCTTTAGAATGGCTGCAAATCCTACGAAAAAGACAAATAACAGCATGAGTGTATATAAAGGACTGATGATAGCATTTTTGCGAAATGTTTTTCCGCTCCGTGCAGTATAGACAGCGCTAAAAACTTGCGGCCACATGTAAAAACCAAATACGAGTAAGATAACAGTAGAGATGAACCACGAAACACTAAGCCCTTGATCGGGAAGCTTTAAAAAACCGGGTTTAGCTGAATTAATGGCTTCGAACATCGGTTGAAGACCACCAAAATAATGAATGGGAAGATAGATGCCCAAAAAGGCAATAATGACAATCATCATGATATCTTTAATGACAGCTATCCATGCAGAGCCGTGAATTCCAGAAATCATCACGTAAATAGTCAGGCTGATAGCTCCTAGCCAAACAGCAGTACTCATTGAAATAGCTCCATAAGAAGCTTCTGAAACAATAATTCCTAAACCTTTTAGCTGCACGACAATGACAGGAATCATGGATACGACACCGACAAGGGCCGCCAATATTCCTAAGGAGGAACTCTTATACTTACTTACAAAAAAATCAGACTGTGACATTAATCGATTATCTTTTGCATATTTCCAAATCTCTGGGAGTAACCAATAAGATAGCACATAAGATAATGTAATATATATGAGTACGTATAAAGCAGGTGCACCTTTACTGTAAGCCCAGCCGCTGCCTCCAAGAAATGAAAAGGTGGTGTAAATCTCTCCAGCCATCAATAAAAAGACGAAAATTGTACCAAATCCCCGACCGCCGACTGTCCATTGTTCTAAGTTCATATCTTTGCCTTTTGTAGATCGAATGCCTAGAAAAATGGATAAAATTAAAAATCCTAGAATAATGATCAGTGCGATATTCATTCTTCTTCACCTTCTCGATTTCTTGGATCAAGCTTATACATAACAGCTAAGACGGCGGAAGTAAGGACGACCCACATTGCCATCCAAAACATATAAAAAGGCATTCCTAATACATAGGGTTCAATACGATTAACAAAAGGAAGAAACCCCAAGATTCCGATAAAAGGAACTAAAGTTAGAACATATAAAATCTTCATTTATAAAAACCCCTTTGTCTTAAAATACGCATTTTCTAGTAAAGTAATGTAACGATAATATATAGTAGCTTTCATGATTTGTATAGGAAAAATTTTATTTTAGAAAAATAGGGTACCCCCAGTTTGGGGGTACCCGTATTATCATTTGTTTTTCTGATAATTATATAGAATCACTAAAAGAATAAACCAGAATGGGGTCATCAATAGGGATAAACGTGTAGCTTCTGCAAACAACATTACGATAAGAATAAATAGGAACAACCCTAAAATAACGTAATTGATAAACGGCGTAAAGGGAGCCTTGAATGTTGATACAGCCCTTAAGTCTGGTCGTGTTTTCGTATATCTAATATGAGAAATTAAAATGATACTCCATACCCAAATGAAACAAATGGCAGAGATGGTGGTCACCACTGTAAAAGCTTGTTCCGGGATTATTTTACTGAGCAAAGCGCCAATTGAGACAACAACCGTTGAGGTAATCAAGGCATTACTTGGAACAGCATGTTTATTTAATGCTGCAAATTTACGGGGCGCCTCATTATTGTTACTCAGTGTGAACAGCATCCTGCTGGTAGAGAATAATCCACTATTTCCAGCAGAAGCCGCTGAGGTTAGTACAACAAAGTTAATAATACCTGCAGCAACAGGGATACCAATTAGAGCAAACACCTCAACGAATGGACTGCTCGCAGCATCAAGCTGTGTCCATGGATTTACACAGAGAATGACGAAAATTGCGCCGATATAGAACAATAAGATCCGTACAGGAATTTTATTGATGGCAGAAGGGATATTCTTTTTAGGATTAGCTGTTTCCGCTGCCGTTACACCAACTAACTCCACGCCAACAAAGGAAAAGACAACCAACTGTAAAGAAAGTAAGAATCCAGACATACCATTAGGGAACATACCTCCGTGACTCCAAAGATTGGTGACAGAAACGGTTCCTGTATTTGTTTTGAATCCAATTACTAAAAGGACAACGCCTATAATAATCAAGGCAATAATAGTGACGACTTTAATAAGTGAGAACCAAAATTCCAATTCTCCAAATAACTTAACAGTCAACAGGTTCAAGCATAATAAGATAACCAGGCATCCAAGAGCTGGTATCCATTGAGGAATATCGAACCAATATTGCATATAGACACCAACAGCGATGATATCGGCCATTGCGGTCATAATCCAACAAAACCAATATGTCCACCCTGTTACAAACCCCGCCCATGGCCCAACATATTCAGCTGCGAATTCGGTAAACGAGGTGTACCCTGCATTGGATAAAAGTAACTCTCCTAATGCCCGCATTACAAAAAATAAGGAAATCCCTATAATCAAGTAGGAAAAGATGATGGAGGGACCTGCCAATTGTATGGCCCGTCCAGATCCTAAAAACAGGCCAGTACCAATGGTACCGCCGATGGCAATGAGTTGTACATGCCGGTTTTTTAAATCTCTTTTTAATTCTTGTTTAGCCAATCTGTACGCCTCCGTTGTCAAAAATTCTTAGTTGTAAACTCAAAAAAAAACAATAAAAAAAGAGACTGGAATCTACCAATCTCAAAGGTTTAAGAATAACAAATATTCGTTACTCTTCTGTCCTTTTGCCTGAGATTATGAATCCTTCGGCGCTGTACTTTGTACAGTCTCTCCAGAAGCTGCTCCTGTTATAGTGTAATCCATAACATTCAACGCTTATAGTATGAAGTTGTAAATACTCGCCAGAGATTTTTCTCTCTGAGCAATGAATTATATCGATAAAATATTAATAAATATTATCATTGATTTTAGTTCAGGTCAAATACGATTTAGGATAAAATCTCTAATAAGCCGTTTCGGTTTGCGGGATTATTTAAACAGTCAACAGGAAAAATAAACGTCCAAGGCATACTTACTTCTGGTTCAATGATCAAAGAAGGATGGGTAAATATATGCTCAGCTGCCACATTATCTCCTTCAATATAACGGAGTATAGTGTTATGAAAGGTAAGTGTCTGGTTAGTGAAATTATGAATCAGAACGGTGATTAATAATTCTCCTTTGTAATTCGATGCGTACCAAACAGGAACTAGCTGTGTACGATTAGTATCCGATAGACATGTTTTTGCAAACATTTCTTGGAACATGATTCGATCCTTAGAAGATAGAGCTTTGTCCCATGACGGTTCAAACTTAAGTTGTTGCATATACGGAACCCTCTTTTCTGTGACTACGATTTATTTACTATAATATCACATGCTCTACCAAGACCTGTAAGCAATGCCTTACCCAATCCTCTCCACCTTAATTTTTGAAACGGCTCGAATAGAGGCTTTTTACTCATTTTCGATTTAATAGAGGGAGATAACACCTCTTTTCTGTAAAATAATGTTTTATATTGGTAGAATAGAAAAATATAAGATTATATGTATTGTTTTTCATATTTGAGAAGTATATAATAAGTTTGTGAAATGATTCACAATATACTTTACTGAGGGGGACAATTTAGATGAAAGCAGCTGTAGTAAGTTCAATTAATCCTGGGAAAGTTGAGATAGTAGATAGAGAGGTACCAACAATTGGACCTGGACAAGCACTAGTGGATGTTGAATATTGCGGAGTTTGTCATACTGATTTGCACGTTGTTAAGGGAGATTTCGGTGAGGTTCCTGGACGTGTGCCCGGTCATGAAGGTATTGGAATTGTGAAAGAGATTGCTAATGATGTAACGAGTTTAAAAGTCGGAGACCGTGTAAGTATTGCTTGGTTTTATCAAGGATGCGGAACATGTGAATATTGTTTGACTGGAAGAGAAACGTTTTGTCGAAGTGTGAAGAACGCCGGTTTTAGCGTTGATGGGGCAATGGCGCAGCAGTGTATCGTACAAGCTGATTATGCTGTGAAAGTACCTGATGGGTTAGACCCTGCTCAAGCTAGTAGTATTACGTGTGCTGGTGTAACATGCTATAAAGCAATTAAGGTGGCAGACATAAAACCAGGTCAATGGATAGCGATTTTTGGCTGTGGAGGCTTAGGTAATCTAGCCATTCAATATGCTAAACACGTATTCAATGCAAAAGTAATTGCTATAGACATAAATGATGATAAATTAGAACTTTCAAAAGAAGTGGGAGCGGATCTAGTATGCAATCCTCTTACAGATGGTGATGCTGGAGCATGGATTCAGGATAAAGTCGGAGGAGCCCATGCCGCTGTTGTCACAGCCGTTTCTAAGGTAGCCTTCAATCAAGCTGTAAACAGCGTTCGTGCCGCATCTAAAGTAGTCGCTGTAGGTCTTCCTCCAGAAACGATGGATTTAGAAATTGTAAAAACTGTCCTTGATGGAATTCAAATTGTAGGATCTTTGGTAGGTACACGTAAAGATCTAGAAGAAGCATTTCAATTCGGGGCAGAGGGAAAAGTGGTTCCAATTGTTGAAACAAGATGTCTTCATGAAATAAATGATATTTTCGAAGAAATGGAAGCAGGTAAAATCAACGGCCGTATGGTTATTGATATGCATAAGCATCAATGAAAGCTCTAGATAGAAAAAAACTCATCACTTCCGGCTGGCCGGAATTGATGAGTTTTTTTTTTATAAATATTTTCAAAGAATCTGCACTTTTTAGCAACAATGAGAAAGGATTCGAATATGCATTACCTATACTTAAAATAAAGAAGTGGGGTAATGATATGAGGAACCCAGATAATAAGCAAAACCAGCCTGTAAGTAAACGGAGTGAAAATGGGACCCGGGTCCGTTCAAAAACAAAAAAGAAGGCAACTAACAATAGTATTAAAATTCCAGTGAGACCAGAGGTCTTCCTCTATTTTTTTAAAGACCAAGACTTTGATGGTATAAATAATGTCGAGGTTGCCTTTACTGATGACACGGCAATCATCAGCGGTACAGCCAATAAGTTATTAATGACGATTAATTTTACCTTTGAAGTCAAACCAATAGAGGTAACAGACCGAAAAGTGCTTTTTAAAGTGATTAATATGACACCAGTGAATCAAGACTGGATTAAAAAAGCTATCTTTAAGAAATCTACTTTTCTAACTTATAACCAAGGAAATGTAATCATGGATTTAAATGCCTTTGAGCCTGTGCGGCAGTTTCCTTTTGGAACGTTTACATTATGTGAAATTAAAGATGATATCCTTTGGATAGGAATCAATCTTTAACTTATTTATTCTCCCATATCGATATGTTAAGACCTCCTTCCTTATATAGAAGGAGTTTTTATTTATTGATGAGAAAGAAGGGCAGCTTAACGTGTATACTTTAGATAGAGAGTATGTCCTAGGAGAGTAAAGGAGTGAATTCATGAGAGATCATTATTATGATAAGTTGCTGAATATTAAAACTGGAGGTATTCAGCAGGGATTCAATAAATCGTTTCATCACCATCGTTATGAGCCAACCCCTTTTAGTGCTTTAGAAACGCTATTTGAGGAGTATGAATTAAAAAGCAGTGACCGAATTGTTGATTTTGGGTGTGGAAAAGGGAGGTTAAATTTTTTTATTAATTATGTGTATGATGCAACAGTAGTCGGAATTGATATGAATGAGCTGCTTTATGAAGAGGCTATGGATAATCGGAAAAATTATTTGAAAAAGGTCGACACGGATAAAGAGAAAATTGAGTTTCACTGCTGTTATGCGCAAAAGTACCAAATCAAACCTGAAGATAATCGGTTTTATTTTTTTAATCCATTTTCGGTCCAAGTATTTAATGCGATTGTAAATAACATTTTACTCTCATTAGAAACAACACCTCGTGAGGTAGATTTAGTCTTATATTATCCTTCAGATGATTATATCTATTTCTTGGAAAATCAAACGGTATTCGAATTAAAGAAAGAAATCATTTTACCAGGTTTATATGAAAATAATGTTAATGAACGGTTTTTAATCTACTCACTGTCCTTTGTTTAGATAATCCTCGACGTACATTGGAAATATAATGGTATAATATTACTATTATAGTTACATAGTGAGGTGGAATATCGTTGAAGGCTACATTTACCGATTATGTGAAGCATTTAATGAAAATAAAAACAATTTCAGAACCGACTTTTCTGAAAGATTTTGAACAAGAAAGTCAACAGCTGCATGAGTTAAAAAAGCTTAGCAGAGAGAGCCCAGCTAATAAGAGAACGCTTATCGAACGAGATTTACTTCTCTTAAAACATGGGATTGAAGGGGAAGCTAAGGTTTACTATGAATTAAAAAATTCGTTTATTCCTATGCTTTGTCTGCATGATATTCGCATTCCTTATAAGGATTATTACGCTCAATTTGATTTTGTCATTATAACAAATAAATTGATTTATATTTTGGAAACGAAAAAGCTGAGTGGAGATATAGAAGTGAATGGTGATGGCGATTTTATTCGCATTATCAAGAATAAGCATGGAAATATTATTAAAAAAGAAGGTATGTATAGTCCAATTTCTCAAAGTGAACGACAAGTAAATATATTAAGGGAAGTGTTACTAAGAGAAGAGCTGATTAAAACGTTACCAATTAAATCAGCCGTCATTATTGCGAATCCAAAGTCAATTATTAATAAAACATATAGCCCTAATCGAATTAAAGAGAAGTTATATAAGCACGATCAAATAGGTCAGCTGCTAAAGACTGAGATGGCGAAAGAAAAGGATCGAGATATTTTAGAAAAACAGCAATTTAATATCGCGCGTTTCCTAATGGAAAAACATGAGCCACTTAAGATCGATTATGCCGCAAAATATGCTGTTCATAATATTGAACTGATTCCTGAGGTGGAACTTGCATCCGCTGTTGACACTATTGAACTAGATTCAAAGGAAAAAGATATTTATGCAATGTTAAAGGCTTATCGCTTAGAAACCTCTAGGAAGGGGAATCTAAAGCCTTACTGGGTATTTACGAATAGCGAATTAGATGAAATCGTCGAGCGGAGGCCGAGAAATATAGCCGATCTAATAGCGATAAAAGGATTTGGAGAAACAAAAGCAGCGAAATATGGTGCGGCAATTCTAGAGATTGTGAATAAATAAGCGCGTTCGTGTGAGCTGGTTAAAAGTTCTGAGTATGGAAACACATAGAAACACCTGCGTTGACTTTCAATATTTGGAATACTATACTTTTAGACGAAAAAGAATGAATTAAGTTTATCGGTATTCAAGATGGTTTTATGGATCTTTAGAAGGAGAAAACTATGGAAACTAAAAAAGTGTTACCCGTTCTTTTTTTAGTAATGTTTTTAGTGATGGTTGGATTTGGTATCATCATACCCGTTTTACCATTTTTAGCAGAAAAAGTTGGCGGTAGTCCAACTGAACTTGGAATTTTAATGGCTGTATATTCGTTAATGCAATTATTCTTTGCCCCAATGTGGGGACGTATTTCTGACCGTATCGGACGGAAGCCGGTTATGCTGATTGGAATTGCAGGGCTTGCTCTTTCCTTTTTCATTATGGCAATGGCAGATTCTTTATGGGTCTTATTTGTAGCCAGAATTGTAGGCGGGATTCTTTCTTCAGCAAATATGCCAACGACCATGGCTTATGTAGCAGATATCACGACACCTGAAGAACGAGGAAAAGGAATGGGGATTATTGGAGCTGCTACAGGATTAGGCTTCGTTTTTGGTCCAGCAATTGGCGGGATTTTCTCTAAGGTTAGTTTGAATATGCCTTTTTATATTGCTGGGATTTTCTCGATTATTACATTCTTTTTAGTTGTTCTTTTAGTGAAAGAATCATTGTCAGTAGAAAAGAGAGTAAAACGATCTGATGATAAAACGTCCATGTGGAAGGCCTTTCAGGGACCTGTATCAATCATCTTTATTCTGCAATTAATTATTACACTTTCAATGGCAGGTCTTGAAACGACTTTCGCTTATTTTGCAGCAAAAAGAGCAGGAATTGGTACGGTTCAATTAGGATACATATTTATGATTATGGGATTCGGCAGTGCAATTGTTCAAGGTGGATTAGTTGGACCAATGACGAAAAAATATGGGGAAGGTTCAGTTATACGAGTGGGGATTATTGTGTCAGCTATAGGGTTTATCTTAATATTGTTCTCACATAGCTTCTGGACATCTGCAGCGTTTCTAACCATTTTTGGTTTAGGAAACGGAGTCATTCGTCCTGCCATTTCGTCTCTTTTGACGAAAAACTCAACATCTGGACATGGGAGTGCTACTGGATTGCTTTCCTCATTTGATTCATTTGGCCGTATAGCAGGGCCTCCTATCGGGGGAGCATTATATTCTGTATCAATTGGTTTACCTTATATTTCAGGAGCAATCCTTTCAATATTCGCGTTAGTTCTCTATCAAATTTATCATGCTAAGAACCGTAAGATGAATATGGTCGCTTGAGTGTTTTTAATCTGTGCACATGTGTTCCTTAATCGGACACATGTGTACAGATTTTTTTATTGTGACTATGACTGGAATAATATTGTTAAATAAAGTAGAGATTAATTAAGTACACGTTCTATTCGCAAATATAATGGGGAAAACAAAAACAAAAACATCTGTATAAAGGCTCTAATAGCATAGATTAGACGTGTAGTACTTTTGACGGAATTTTCACGCTCGTCTGATTTAATTCTATTATAAGAATTACCATTGCCGAAACTAAAATTAGAGTGATATAATGTCTCCTATGATTTAAAGTCCAATACAGGAAGTGACTAAATTGTCTAACAATTCAAAAGAAAGTAAATTTGTTCCTTACGTCTCAGCGTCAAAGTCTCTACCAGAGCTAACAGCTACTGCAATTATTCTAGGTATTATTCTTGCTATAGTTTTTGGGGCAGCAAACGCATACTTAGGACTTCTTATTGGACTAACTGTTTCAGCATCAATTCCTGCGGCAGTTATTTCAATGGCAATCTTAAGAGGAGTTTTACGTCGTGATTCAATTTTAGAAAATAATATTGTTCAAACAATGACTACAGCCGGTGAGGCTATTGGAGCCGGAGCTGTATTTACACTTCCTGCCTTATTCATGTGGGATCTAGAAGTGAGTCAATTATTTATTATTTTCGTAGCTCTTACCGGAGGGTTCCTAGGTGTATTTATGATGGTACCCCTACGACAGCTTCTAATTGTGAATGAACACGAAACTTTACCATTTCCAGAAGGAACTGCTTGTGCAGAAGTTCTGAAATCAGGTGAAGAAGGCGGTTCAAATGCAAAATTAATTGGTGTTGGGTTAGTCATCGGTGGTGCGATTAAAGTACTTGGTGATGGTGTTAAACTATTCAAAACAGAAGTTGAAACAAGCATTATAGGATTCAAAAATGCTGTTGTTGGACTTGATGTTTTTCCAGCCTTATTAGGTGTAGGTTATATCATTGGGCCGCGTGTAGCCGGGCAAATGCTTGGCGGCGGACTACTAGCTTGGGTTGTACTTATTCCAGCAATCAGCTTCTTTGGCGGTAATGCTACAGCAGCTATCTTCCCATCGGAAGTTCCAATCAGTGAATTGGATGCATGGGGAATTTGGGATAACTACATCCGTTATATCGGTGCTGGTGCGGTTGCTACAGGGGGATTAATTACCCTAGTTAAAACTTTACCAATGCTCTTTAAATCTGCTATGGATACAGTAAAAGGGTTACAATCCAATAAAGGCCAGCTTAAACCACAGCCTATTCGTACGGAAAGAGATATGCCTGCGAAATATGTTTGGATCGGTATCTTGGCTATCATTCTAATTATTGCTTTTGTACCTGTTACAGATGTTGGATTTATTGGTGCTCTTGCCATTGGAATCTTTGGTTTCTTATTTGTTACTGTAGCTTCTAGGATTGTCGGAATCGTGGGTAGTTCTTCGTCACCGGTTTCTGGAATGACTATTGCGACGTTACTAATTGTTGCTCTTGTCTATTCATCAGTGGGCTACACAGGAATGAACGGTATGGTTGCTGCATTAACAGTTTCAGCAATTGTATGTACGGCTCTTGCGGTTGCAGGAGACGTTTCTCAAGATTTGAAAACTGGCTACATTGTCGGTGGAACACCATGGAAACAGCAAGTGGCTATGATGATTGGTGTCGTTGCATCTGCTTCTGTAATTGGTTTGATCCTTATTCTTATGAATAATGCATATACTATTGGGTCAGCGGAACTGCCGGCACCTAAAGCAGCACTTATGAAAATATTGGCTGAAGGTGTGCTAGGTGGAGATTTACCTTGGACGTTGATCTTTATCGGCGCAGCTATTTCAATCACGCTTGAGTTCTTTGGTTTAAATTCACTGACCGTTGCAGTAGGTATTTACTTACCAGTTCATACTAGTGCGCCAATCATGATTGGTGGATTTGTTCGTTACTTCGTAGAATTCTTTGCTAAAACAAAAGAAATTCTTAAAGAACGTGTAGACAGAGGGGTCCTATTAGCTTCTGGTTTAATTGCTGGAGAATCTTTACTAGGTGTATTAATTGCTGTATTAATTGCTGTTGGAGTGAAAATTCCAGATACAGCCGCAATGGCGAGCAACCTAATACCGCTGATATTATTCTTGGCATTAGCTTTATTCCTTTGGTATGTAGCTAGTAAGAAGAGTAAGAAAAATGTTTAAAAAAAGACGTAAAGAGGAGAAGAACCTATTGAATATGGTTCCTCTTTTGGAGAAACGAGTTACTTTGACTAAGGAGTCCAATGGAGCTTTTTTGATTATCCAAAGGACTAATATAGTAGAGAGATTTACCATTCGTTTCTTCAGACAGCCTGCCGTTCGTCGAATTAAACTCGATAAATTTGGATTATTTGTGATTGAACAGCTTGATGACCACAAGAATGTTCAGCAAATAGCTGAAGAGATGAGTGAACATTTTGGCGAAGAAGCAGATCCTGCCCTGCCACGGCTTGTCAAGTTTTTACAAGTACTGGAAGTTTATGACTGGATTATATGGGAAACAGATGATCCAGTTTTAAAATAAGTTTTCCCCCCATATTCTTTATGGGGGGATTTTTTATGTGTAAGGGATATAATTAGTTTTCTAGAAACATATTGATTTTATAATTATCATTCACTATAATCATTACTGAAAGCGCTTTATTGGTTAAATTTGTAATTGCTATATTTTTTTACTCTTTGTAGAAACCGGTTTCGTTAATTAGAAAGGAGGTTCATAAAACGCTTAATAGAGGGCGATTTCAATAAAACTTATTCTATTTTCGGGGGGAAATATCATGAAATTCAAAAAATGGCTATTAGTCGGTTTTTCATCCTTACTAGTATTTGGAGTTGCAGCATGTTCATCTGATAAGAGTTCAAGTGACGGCGGCAGTAAAGATAAAGAAGTTTCAATTGATTTTTGGGTATTTGGTGCAACTGGTTATGAAGAGCTTGCTAAGGAATATGAGAAAGAAAATAAGAATGTGAAAATTAAAATTAAAAAATCAGAAACGGACGCACATCATAGTAATTTATTTACTGCACTATCTGCTGGAACCGGTGCACCGGATGTTGCGATGCTAGAAGTAGACCAGGTTGACCGCTTCCGGGATGCTCAAGATCGGCTGCTGAATTTATATGATATGAAAGCTGATGAAATAAAGGATCAATACTTAGATTGGAAATGGAAAATCGCTGAAAATGATGGTGGAAAATTTTTAATGGGACTTCCGACAGATATAGGTCCTAAAGGACTTTACTATCGTACTGAGCTATTTGAAGCTGCAGGCCTGCCAACAGAGCCTGAAGAAGTGTCGGCTCTTATCTCTACACCAGAAAGTTTTAAAGAAGCTGCGTTAACCATCAAAGAAAAAACAGGAAAGCCTATGGTTGCGAGTATGGAAATGATGTACCGGGCAAAACTTGATACCTTGGAAGAAAGTTATTTTGATTCAGAAGGAAATCTATTAATTGAAGAATCAGGTAATGGCGTAAAAGGTGCATATGATCAAGCAATTGAAATGAATAAGTTAGGACTAGTAGGCAATTTACCTATGTGGTCGGCAGAATGGGGAAGTGGGGTTCAAAAAGGGGACTTTGCTGTTGAATTAGGCGCAGCTTGGTTTAAAGGTTGGATGGAAGGAAACGCACCAGATGCTGCTGGTAAGTATAAAGTGGCAACATTGCCGACAGAATACAGTGGTAACTGGGGCGGGTCATACATTACCATTCCAAAAGAAACGAAACATCCTCAGGAAGCTTACGATTTTGTAAAATGGTTGGTTTCACCTGACAATCAATTAAAATCATTTAAATCCAGCGGGCTGTTCCCATCTTCGCCGCTAGTGTATGAGATGGATGACTTTAAAGCTTCTACGGATGATTATTTCAGCGGCCAATCGACGCAAAATGTATTTGCTGAATCAGCTCAAAAGATTGGCTATGTCTATAAAGGGAAAAATTATATTACGGTTAATGATGAAATCAATGCCGCATTGACAAATGTTCAAGATGGAAAAGATCCCGAGAAGGAATGGACAGCTGCGATTAAACGTATTAAAAAGGCACTTGATCGCTAATAGGAAAGACCAAATAAAAAATCTGGCGGTTATCATGCCGTCAGATTTGTATTTTTATAGTCTCTGAGGAGGAAGTGAAATGATTCCTTTAGAAGTAAAAAAGGATCCGGTGTCTAGCAAACGTTCTTTATCTGAAAAAACGAAAGATATGATATCAGGCTATTTATATATTTCACCATTTTTTATTATCTTTGCCATTATCGGCCTATATCCAGCGATATTTAGTCTTTTCCTGGCGTTTCAAAAATGGAATGGGATGGGCGAAATGGAGTTTGTGGGGCTTGCTAACTTCAAAGTTATTTTAACAGACCCTTTATTCTGGAAGTCTGTCTATAATACGATTGTGCTTGGAGTTATGGGAACTGCCCCACAGTTGGTAGTAGGATTAGTACTTGCTTTCTTTTTAAATTTAACGTACCTAAGATTCAAAAACTTTTTTCGTATCACGATTTTTATGCCGTACATCACTTCTATGGTTGCGGTTGCTTTAGTATTCAGCGTTTTTTTTAGCAGCAATGATACAGCCTTAGTCAATTACTTAATTGGTTTAATCGGGATTGATCCAGTCAATTGGAAAACATCAGAGTGGGGAGCTAAAATTGCTATATCAACGATGGTGTTTTGGAGATGGCTTGGGTACAATACCATAATTTTCTTCGCGGGAATGCAAAGTATCTCCAATGATTTGTATGAGGCGGCTAAGATTGATGGAGCCAATAAATTACAACAGTTAAGATATATAACGATACCTATGTTAAAGCCGTTTATACTATTGACTGTCTTTTTTTCGACGGTGGGTGCGATGCAGCTATTTACGGAGCCGGCTGTATTTCTTGGTAACGCGGCGTTTTCACGGGATGAGGCACTAACAGTGGTAATGTATTTATACCGTGATGCATTTAGAATTGCTTCATATGGTACGGCGTCGGCGTCGGCTATTATACTGTTAATCTTTATCGTAGGTGCTTCAGCATTGAATATGATGATTACTCAAGGATACGGAAGAAAAAGGGGGAGAAAAGGATGAGTCGAGAGGTCGGAACTAAAAAGTGGGGAATCGGACGTCTGGCCATCTATTTATTCTTAACTGTTATCTCTTTCTTTTCAATCTTCCCGTTTTATTGGATGTTTGTCATGGCTACAAGCCCAAGTTCGGCTTATAATTCGATTCCGCCTACGCTAATTCCAGGAGATCAGTTAGTAGCAAACTTTAAAAAGGTCTTAGAAATGATTCCGTTTTTTCAATCGATGGTGAATACACTGATTGTCTGTCTAGTCGTGACAATTGTTGTGCTGTTTATCAGTTCGCTGGCAGGATTTGCATTTGCGAAATTTAAGTTTCCGGGAAAGAATATTTTGTTTTTTTCCATTTTATTTACGATCGTAATTCCTCCTCAGCTGGGACTCATCCCACAATACTTATTAGTGGCAAAGGCAGGGTTTCTTGATACCTTATTTGCAGCGATGGTTTTGTTCTTTTTAAACCCGTTAGGAATCTTTTTAATGCGGCAATATGTAAATCAATCTGTACCTGATGAATTAATCGAAGCCGCCAAGCTCGATGGATGCTCTAACTTTAGGATTTATCGAAGCGTGGTCTTGCCAATTATCCTTCCGGCTTTTGCAACACTTGGAATTATTGTTTTTACGTCGGTATGGGGAGAGTTCTTATGGCAGTTTACGGTCCTTCGTGATCCGGAATCCTATACCATTCAGGTGGCACTTGCCTCATTAAATAATACCAATAGAGTTGATTTTGGTATGCTTCTGTCAGGGGTGTTCTGGGCGACTGTTCCACTTCTAATCGTCTTTTTAATCTTTAACAAATTATTTATCTCGAGTATTGCTGAAGGTTCAGTTAAGTAGAATGCAGACAAATCAGAAAAACGCTATAGGTAAGCAGCTAGATTTGAGGGAAGCAGGATGACGTTAACAATCCGTGATATAGCACAAATGGCGGGTGTATCAAAAGCAACAGTGTCAAAGGTGATTAATCATTATGAGGGAGTCAACGAACAAACGAAGCGTAAGGTCATGCATATCATTGAAAAGACTGGCTATCAACCTACGTTTTCCGCCAAATCGCTGGCGACCAATAAATCTGGTCTAATTGGTTTGATTTATGCTGGGGAGACGAATGTAAAGTTTAATCATCCTTTTTTTAGTGAAGTTATATCCACTTTTCAAAAGAACATCGTCGGACTTGGCTATGATATTATTATTTTTTCGAATGAACCGTCTGTTCGGAAAAATGTTGATTATTTAGCAAGATGCAGACATTTTCGTCTGGATGGCTGTCTGATTGTAGCTGGTGAAGAGATCGAGCAGGCGGTTATGGAGCTTGATCAGAGTAAAATCCCTTGTGTGGGAATAGATATCAAACTCACTGGAAAGAACTCCGCTTTTGTAATGACAGACAATTTAATGGTCTCTCAATTAGCAGTTGAGCATGTATATGAAGAGGCATGCGGAGAAATCGCTTTTATAGCAGGCAAGAAAACGTCGGAAATATCAAATCTTCGTTTAGAAGGTTTTCTTCGAGCAATGAAGCAACGTAAACAACCCATTCGACCAGAATGGATTGCACATGGAGACTTTTTTGAAAAAAGCGGTTATGAAAGTATGAAGCGCATTCTTCAAAGTCGGGAGATTCCTAAAGCAGTCATTGCAGCTTCAGATATGATGGCACTTGGTGCAATGAGAGCGATTAAAGAAACGGGCAGAAGAATTCCTAGGGATATTAAAGTGGTTGGCTGTGATGATGTGGAGGCATGCCGATATAGTGAGCCTACATTAAGTACAGTCAAACAAGATAAACAAGAGTTAGGCAGGATAGCTGCTAAAAAATTAAATGATCTGATTACTAAAGAAACATGTAGTGAACCATCAATTGTTAAACCGGAACTTGTGATTAGACATTCATCAATGAACAGTATGTGATGATGAATGAGGAGGGTATTCATGTCCACTATTCAATTCCCAAAACAGTTCAAATGGGGAAGTGCTACGGCAGCGTATCAAATTGAAGGTGCAGCAAATGAAGATGGCAGAGGACTGTCAATATGGGATACGTTCTCTAAAATACCAGGGAAGGTATATAACGAAGAAAACAGTGATCGTGCGTGTGATAGTTATCATCGATATGAAGAAGATATACAGCTTCTCGATGAATTAGGAGCAGATATGTATCGTTTTTCCGTTTCGTGGCCGCGAATTTTTCCAAATGGAACAGGAGAGGTGAATCAAAAAGGAGTCGAGTATTATCATAAATTAGTTGATTCCATGATTGAAAAAGGAATTGAACCGATGTGTACTCTCTACCATTGGGATTTGCCTCAAGCCCTCCAGGAAAAGGGAGGTTGGGAAAACCGTGAGACCATTTCGGCCTTTACTGCTTATGCTGAATTTATGTTTAATGAATTTAACGGAAAAATTAAGAAATGGATAACCTTGAATGAACCATGGTGTGCCTCTTTTCTATCAAATTACATAGGTGTTCATGCGCCAGGTAATCAGAACCTTCAGCTTGCGACAGATATAGCTCACCATTTAATGGTTGCTCATGGAAAAGCTGTTCAAAGCTTTCGAAAATCTGGGACAGAGGGAGAAATAGGTTTCGCTCCGAATGTTACTTGGTATGAGCCTTACAGCAGCAAACTGGAAGACATAGAGGCATGTGATCGGGCAAATGGTTGGAATTTAGAGTGGTTTTTTGACCCCGTTTTCAAAGGGGCTTATCCACTATTTATGCTAGAATGGTTTGCAGCAAAAGGTGTAGTACCGCATGTTAAAACAGGAGACATGGAAGCTATTTCTGAAAAAAATGATTTTCTTGGTATTAATTATTACACGGGAAATGTCGCTAGGTATAAAGAAAATGAAGGATTATTTAACTGCGAGAGTATTGATATGGGATACGATCAAACGGACATTGGCTGGTTTATCTACCCGGATGGATTTTATCATGTACTTGTCAAAATTAAAGAATTATATGGTGACGTTCCTATTTATATTACCGAAAATGGTTCGTGTTATAATGATGAACCAGAAAACGGGAAGGTACAGGATAAGAAAAGAATAGACTATTTAAAGCTTCATTTAACAGCGCTGGAAAGATCGATTGAATCGGGTGTAAATGTTAAAGGATACTTGACATGGTCTCTGCTTGATAATTTTGAATGGGCATATGGCTATAGTATGAGATTCGGAATCGTTCACGTCAATTATGAAACGTTAGAGAGAACCAAGAAAGACAGTTATTATTGGCTTAAAGATACAATAGAAAAAGGTTTGTTTGAAGTATAAGCGAGGTCAAGTTAAAACGATGAAAAGTAATTTGAATAAATTTACTTTTCATCGTTAAAGTATGTTATAATTAGACAAACCTTTTAACTGTGTTTTACTTTACTTGGACCAATCACTTTGCTCATTCGTGAGCAAAGTTTTTTTATGTTTATTTTTAAGCATACAAAAAGACAGCCCCTGCAAGCAGGGGCTGTCTATATAATCAGTTAAGATTATGCTTTTTGAACGTTAGTAGCTTGGGGTCCACGTTGACCTTGTTCTACTTCAAAAGTAACTTCTTGGCCTTCATCTAAAGACTTGAAGCCTTCACTTTGGATAGCTGAGAAATGTACGAATACATCGTCTCCGTTTTCGCGTTCGATGAAGCCGAATCCTTTTTCTGCGTTAAACCATTTTACTTTACCTTGTTCCATTTTTGTTGCCTCCTAGTGCTTTCACACATTGTATTACTATCCTTGCTCTCAGTGAACAACGAGACGAAAAGTTAAACTTTTTGTTTTCATTTCTACCGGACAAAAATAATTCTTCTTAAGAATAACATGGATTGTTCTAAAAAGCAAATCAATCAATTATTAATAAGATAGATAGGTAAACAGGCTTAAGATATTTTTGTCGAAAATAGAGGATTTATGGGTCTTAATATGGAAGTCTTTAGGTAGATTATTATTCTTCATTGAACCGGCAGCAATCTAGGAGGTGAATGGAAAAGGTTTTGTTTAATGATATTATTCGTTCCTTTACATTTACGTTTAGAAGAGATGACTAATTACTAGGGGGAAATGATCATGATGAAATTTTTACAGAAAATCGGCCGATCTTTGATGTTGCCTGTTGCCGTATTGCCGGTCGCTGCGATTTTGATGGGGATAGGCTATTGGATTGATCCAAACGGTTGGGGATCTGGCAATGCGTTGGCGGCTTTCCTTATTAAAGCGGGGTCTTCTATCTTAGACCATATTCCGATTCTTTTTGCCGTCGGTGTCGCACTCGGAATGTCTAAGACAAAAGATGGATCAGCAGCTTTAAGCGGACTGGTGGCTTTTTTAGTAGCAACTACGCTGCTGGCACCTGATTCGGTAGCTATGTTAAAAGGAATTGAAGTAGAAAATGTGAACGCTGCGTTTGGTAAAATTGACAATGCGTTTGTAGGAATTATTTCAGGGCTCGTTGCAGCCTTCATGTTTAATCGCTTTAGTCACGTGAAATTACCAGATGCACTTGCCTTTTTTAGCGGAAAACGACTTGTCCCAATCATGACAGCGCTCGCTATGCTTGTTGTTGCCTTATTGTTATTCTTCATTTGGCCGGTTGTTTATACAGGACTTGTTAATTTTGGTGAATTAATTAGTAAATTAGGCGTCCTAGGAGCTGGTCTTTACGGATTCTTTAACAGACTGTTAATTCCAACAGGTCTACATCATGCGTTGAATGCTGTGTTCTGGTTTGATTTAATTGGGATTAATGATATCGGAAACTTCTGGAAAGGCGATGGAATAAAAGGAGTTACAGGCATGTATCAAGCGGGATTCTTCCCTATCATGATGTTTGGCCTTCCGGCTGCCGCATTAGCTATGTATCATACAGCTAAAACAGCAAAGAAAAAGCAAACAGCTTCCTTAATGCTTGCAGCAGGCTTTGCTTCGTTCTTTACAGGCGTAACGGAACCGCTTGAATTTGCCTTTATGTTCCTAGCTCCATTGCTCTACTTAGTTCATGCACTTTTAACTGGCTTGTCCTTAATGATTGCAGCTTTCTTCCATTGGACAGCAGGTTTTACCTTTAGTGCTGGTTTTATTGATTATTTCTTAAGCTTTAATCTTCCGCTTGCCAATCAGCCGTATATGCTGCTTGTTCAGGGGTTAGTATTTGCTGTAATCTATTATTTCTTATTCCGCTTCTTAATCGTGAAGTTTAATTTAATGACACCAGGAAGATCGGATGATATGGAAGAAGAAGAAGAAGTTGTTGTAACAGACAACGCTGCTGCTTCAAGTAATAAATACGCTGATATGGCAGCTCAAATCTATGTGGGCTTAGGCGGACGCGATAATATTACTGCCATTGATAATTGTGTCACACGTTTGAGAATTGAAGTGAAAGACATGGATGTAGTTGACCAAAGAAAAATTAAAGCAACAGGGGTACCAGGCATTAATATTGTCGGTCCTCAAAGTATACAAGTAATCGTTGGTACTCAAGTTCAATTTGTAGCAGATGAAATGGAAAAACTTCATAAATAAATACCAGTGAGAAAAGCCGTTCCTTTTACAGGAACGGCTTTTTCTCTGAATAAAAACGTAAGAGATTTATTATAAACCTTTGGAAACTTTTAGATTTTGATTTAAACTCTTGACTAAAACTGCTATTATCCATATTATATTCACATAACACATAGACTTACTTGGTTTTAAAGAAGGAGAGAAAATTAAATGATACAAATGATCCTAACGGGTTTATTTTGTGGGGCATTACTGGGTTTCGTTATGCAACGAGGACGCTTCTGTCTCACAGGTGGATTTCGGGATATGTATATAGCGAAAGATAATCGTATGTTTTATGCATTATTAATTGCGATAGCGGTTCAAAGTATTGGTGTTTATACGTTAATCCAAATGGATGTTATTCAATTTACAACGGGTGCCTTCCCTTGGGTTGCCGTAATTATAGGTTCTTTTGTATTCGGTATTGGCATCATCCTTGCCGGTGGTTGTGCAACAGGTACATGGTACCGTGCGGGTGAAGGTCTGCTAGGCAGCTGGATAGCGCTTGCTGGGTACATGCTGATGAGCACGATTATGAAATCAGGACCATTAACACCTGTAAACGAATCGATTTCTTCGGTTGTTCTTCCAAAGAATTCAATTGCTGATACAACAGGGATTTCTGTCTGGGTCTTCATTACTATTTTCGCAGCTATTGTTGTCTGGATTATCAGTAGAGAATTAAGAAAGCCAAAGGTTGTAATTCCTTCAATGAAGCCAAAGCGGACTGGGATAGCGCATTTGCTATTTGAAAAACGCTGGCATCCATTCTTCACGGCTATGTTGGTGGGATTAATTGCGATCCTAGCTTGGCCGCTTAGCGAAGCTACTGGCAGAATGTCTGGATTAGGGATTACTACACCTTCTGCAAATATTCTGCAATATTTAGTAACGGGTGATGTTTCTGTTATTAACTGGGGAGTCTTCCTTGTTCTAGGGATTTTCTTGGGTTCGTTCATTGCAGCAAAAGGGAGCCGAGAGTTCCGCTTTAGAATGCCTGATGCTAAAACAGGGATTACGAGCTTTATCGGCGGAATTTTAATGGGCTTTGGCGCTAGTCTTGCCGGCGGATGTTCAATCGGTAATGGTTTAGTTATGACAGCTATGATGACTTGGCAGGGATGGGTGTCCCTGGTCTTCATGATACTAGGAACATGGACTGCATCGTATTTTGTCTTTATACGACCAAATGTAAAAAGAAAAGCGGCAGCTGCACAATCAGCTGTTACTACAGCTTAGGAGGAAGAAAATATGCAAAAAACACTAGAAGTAATGGGAATGGTTTGTCCGTTTCCTTTAGTAGAAGCAAAAAATGAAATGGAATTTCTTAATTCAGGTGATGAATTAATCATTAATTTTGACTGTACACAAGCGACAGAAACTCTGCCGCGCTGGGCTGCAGAAGCAGGACACACAGTAACTAATTACGAACAATTAGATGAAGCGTCTTGGACAATCACTGTTCAAAAAAAATAAATATTAAGTTGGCTCCAGTCTTCGTACTGGAGCCATTTTTTTATTTGGAAAATGAACTGAGGCGTAAATTATGACCTTCTAGACGGGATTATACCCATCACAGACGGGAATAACTAGTTGTGCTCGAATCCAATCAAAATTCTATTTTTGGTCAATATTAAACTGATAAAAAAGGAGACATTATGAAAATCATTTATAGCGAAATCACTCAATTCCGCGGTAGTCACTTTGAATTTGGGTATAAGCAGGGATTAAAGCTGAAAAATTCAATTTCAGTAAAAAATCGTGAAAATCAGTGGAAGGTGCGTTTACCCAGATTCACCATAAAACCAACCGAAGTTGAACAGGTCTTACATGCTTTTGTACCTGGTATTTGGGAGGAGCTGCTCGGTTTGCAGGAGGCTCTTGCTTGGCCTATTGAGAGAGTTTTACAGGAGTTTGGCGGGTACCGTCTGAACTATGTTCATTCTGGCTGTTCTATTCTAACAGGGTCTGATTTTTTAATTCGTAATTATGATTATCATCCGAAAACATATGAGGGGCGTTACACATTATTCCAACCAAGTGATGGGGGATATGCCATGATCGGTCCAAGCCAGAGGGTAACGGGTCGAATGGATGGAATGAACGAAATGGGTCTTGCTATGGGCTATAATTTTATGAACCGAAAAAACCCTGGAGAAGGCTTTATTTGCTGTATGATCGGCAGAATCATTTTAGAAGCTTGTGCAAGTACACGGGAGGCAATCGCGATGTTAAGGGAAATTCCCCATCGACATTCATTCAGCTATGTAGTGCATGATCAAAGTGGAGCAAACTATATAATTGAAACATCCCCACGCGGTGTGGAAGTCCGTCAATCAGATGCATGTACAAACCATTTTGAAATAATGATACATGAAAATCGACGTCATCTTGTTGACTCAAAGCGGAGACTTGAACTATTACAACAAGAGAAGATTACTGAAGCCTATAAGGCCTTTCGATTATTAAATGACACGGACAAAGGAATTTTTTCAGATTTATACAGCAGTTGGGCAGGAACGATACATACCTCAGGTTATCTTACGAAAGAAAGGAAAGTCTGGTTTGCCTTAGGCGGTGATCGCCAGCCAGTGGAATTTGATTTTGCTCATTGGCTTGAAGGGCATGATTTAAAAATGGATAAAGTAACTGGTGAAGTAGAAACTGATCAACCTTTTCTACATATGGAAAAGGCAGATTGGTTTCAATGAAAAGAAGTACGGTATGTAAGAAGGGAATATAAGCTAAACAGAGAATACCTTATATAGATATAATGCTGCCCTTCGCGGGTAAAGGTTGTGAAAGAAATGAAAAACAAGGATGAATATGAACAGGTCGAGCTGGTTGCTGGTCAACTTGATTTGACTAAACCAAGAATTGTGATGTCATATGGGGTAAACATTCAGGGGAAACTGCTGCCATTTACACGTCAGTTGCTTGAACAAATTCAGTCTAAAGAGGTCAATCAAACCGAAGAAGTCATTAATGATTTAAAGAGGCTGATTACTGAACTGGGACAGGATGATGGAATAAACAATCAATCGTTTCTCCGACGATTGTTTAAAAAGAGTGATTCCCTAACCCGTCAGTTGGTTTCTTATCAAAAAGCAAGTGCAGCAGTTGAACAAGCTCGAGTAAAGTTGGATCGGAGTAAAAACTACCTGCTGGCAGATACACTACTTTTAAACCAAATTTTTACTCAGAATAATGAGTTATACCGTGAACTAAATGTCTATTTAACAGCAGGAGAGCTTAAACGACGGGAATTAATTCGTTCTTTGCCCGAACAAAAACGTCTTGAGGACGAGTTTGTAAAACGTCAGGAAGCAGAGCAGCGGCAGCATATTGTCGAAGTTCTTGATAAGCGTTTATACGATCTTAGAGTCAGCATTGAAATTACGAAACAAAATTCAGTTTTGATTAAGCTGATACAAGGCACAAATGAACGCCTTATCGAGAAAATCCAATCGTCTATTTTAACATCTATACCGCTATGGAGGAATCAAGTAGCCCTAAATATAGCTAATCTTCAAAAGCAGGGAATTATAAATTCTGAAAAAAATGCTATAGAACAGCATAATAAAAAGGTACAAGAAACGCAGAAACAGCTGCTTAAAGGGATCCGAGAAGTGATGGATATTCAACAAGATAGTCATGCAAAACGCACTCAAGCTGAACTAGAGCTGTCAACGTTCATGGTCGATGAAAATAGGATGTGACGTATGTATAAAGTGATGATTGTTGAAGATGATGTAAAGATTCGAACGATGATCGGCGTGTTTTTAAAGAAGTGGAACTTTGAATCAATGATTGTCGAAACCTTCGATCAGGTAGACAAGTTGGTGTTACTAGAGAAACCTAATATATTGTTGATGGATATTAACTTACCGAGTTTCGATGGTTTTTATTGGTGTGAAAGAATAAGAAAACAGCAGTGCGCTGGGCTTGACCGTCTGAAATCTCATGGACATTTTTTAAGTATCTCCCCATTTTTGAACCATTTTTTATAGAGAGGGCTTTCACCACTACGAATTACATCGGAATTTAAAAGGGTAGCTGGTAACAAGATGTTTTCTTTTGAAAATCTGAAAGTCTTCTTCCTTCTTTTTTGTATTTGCCTGTAAAAAAATCCCCATTTTACGCACTCCTTAACAGTTGCACGAGACAACTTAGATTTTCTTTTAACTATAAGTAACTATGGTTAAATATACCATAATTTTTCCTTTCATTTTGCAAAGTCAATCTTACATTTTTGTCATAATTGGAGGGTTTAAAGATTAGTAGTTTTAAAGGATTCTGAGTTGTGTAGAGTATGGTCATTTTTAGAAGAAAAGATTTGTCAAATTTTTAGTGAACTCCAATAGAGATTCACAAGTAATTGCTGTATAGTAATAAGTAGTAAAATGGATTAAAGGAGTGAAGAAAATGTATCTCACAATTCAGGAAACTGCAGACTATTTATCACTCCCAAAAGAGTATATTGAAAGTCTTATTATACAAAAGAAAATACGTACTGTTCATGATGGAGAACAGCTGTTAATTTATAAAGATCAATTTAAAACACATTTAGAACAGCTTGAAAAATATAAGATTTTGGCTGAAGAGTGGGCGAATGAGCCAATACCAGAGGATCTAGATATTAAGGACGAGGATTAATAAAGTAAAGGGTGAGCAGGTTAGAATGATAAAAAAAGTTGGTTTGGTTGTTGATGTGGAAACCACTGGTCTAAGTCCAAAAACTGATGAAATGGTTGAAATTGCGGTGAAACTATTTACCTTTGATCAAGATGGCCAAGTGTTGGATATTCTAGATGAGGATGCTTATTTAAGAGAGCCGCTCTCTGCTTCAGCACGAAGAAACTATGAACAGGCATACCATGTTCATGGAATACCATTTGAGGAAGTAGAAGGGAAGAGTTTTTATGATGTTAAGTTAAAAACTTATTTTCATCGGGCGGATGTCATATTTGCTCATAACGCATCTTTTGACCGCAGTTTTATTTATCAGATGTATCCCGAGGTGAATGACCTATCTTGGCATTGTACAATGAGAGGCGTGCCTTGGAAGGAATATGGTTTTAGTAATAGTAAACTATTAACCTTATTACAAGCTCACTATATTACGGATTATCAGTCACATCGTGCAATGGATGATATCACCAATTTGCTAGAGTTAATGAAACAGCAGGCGCCTAGTGGAAAGACTTATCTACAGCAGGTTCTGACAAAGGGACCAATGCGGAAGTATCAACCAGTCTTAAAAGAAAAAGTGTGAAAACGCAAGGAGAATAATTTCTAGTCCATTTCCTAAAAAGTGTGTAAGATAGATGATATAGGAAATAATGATGATGTAAGATTTGGGATAGGAGATAAAGAAGGGATATGACTGAAATCTGGAATTACTTACATAGTAAAGGTTTTTCAAGACTAATTACGCTGCTGATTATAATTGTATTTTTATATAGTATTGGCAATATGATTCATTTGCTTTTGTTTACCTTTATTTTTACTTTCCTAATGGGAAGGCTCCAAAACTTTATATACCTTCAGTTGAATAAATATATTAAAGTCAATCAAAAGTTAGTTATTAGTATTATATATATGATCTTTGTTTCAGCTCTCGGGATCGTTTTATATAAATACTTGCCGGTTATTACACTTCAACTTACGGAGTTAGTAACCCAAATAGCTCATTTCTATATGAATCCCCCAGATATACCGGTGATTCACTTTATTATTGATACGCTTAATAAACTGAACTCTCCGTTAGATATCCCTAAACAAGTTGGGAATGTATACAACTATTTAACTGATATCGGTAAATTGGGACTACAAATCTTCTTATCTCTCTTGCTTAGTTTATTCTTCTTACTGGAGAAGGATAAAATTGCTCGTTTTACTGCTAAATTTAAATATGGGAAATTTAGCGACTTCTTTATTAACATCGAGCATTTTGGCAGTAAATTCATTAACTCGTTCGGTAAGGTTATTGAAGTTCAATTTTTAATTGCTTTGACAAATGCGATACTATCAATAGTTTTCTTGGCGTTAATGGGATTCCCACAATTAATTGGACTAGGAATTATGATCTTTTTCCTAGGGTTAATACCGGTTGCTGGTGTGATTATTTCATTAATTCCATTGTCAATGATTGCCTTCAGCATTGGTGGTATTACGAAGGTCCTTGCTGTTCTGATTATGATTGTAGTCATTCATGCCCTTGAAAGTTATATCTTGAATCCTAAGTTCATGTCAGCTAAAACGAATTTACCAACATTCTTCACTTTCATTGTTCTGTTGTTCTCAGAGCATTTCTTAGGTATTTGGGGTTTAATTATCGGGATTCCGATCTTCATCTTTATCTTAGATATGCTTGAAATTCCAGAAAATATTGAAAAAGTGCCCAAAATAAAATAAAAGAAAAAGATTGCAGAGAAAAAATTCTCTGCAATTTTTTTGTAAGAATTTTGTTGTCTTACAGTTCTGAAAGGACCTTTATACCTTTTTGAAAAGTAAATAAGGGAGATGGTCTTTTCTATCATTAACCAATCTTTAAAGGAATTTGTTGGAATTTTATTGAATATATAATCAAGAATGAGTATAATACCACTTAAGTAAAAAAAGAATTTTCAGAATAATAATTTTATTTTGAAGCCAGGGGGAACATTATGAAGAAGAGATTAGGGCTGTTTTTAGGGATAGCGATATCAAGTCTATTGCTTGTAACGGGATGTGGTAACTCAGAGAAATCCGGCTCAGATGAAAAGGAAAAAACGTTAAAGGTAGTGACCGATGCTGAGTATCCTCCATTTGAATTTAGGGATAAGGGTGAACTCGTTGGTTTCGATGTTGATTTTATTGCTGCTGTTGCAAAGGAAGCCGGTTATAAGTCCGAAGTTGAGCATGTGGCCTGGGAGCCTCTATTCGATGAAATAAAAAGTAAGCGTGCTGATGCAGCTGTTTCAGCTATTACCATTAATGATGAACGTAAACAAACGTATGATTTCTCTGTACCTTACTTTATTTCGACAAATAAAATTCTAGTTCCTAAGGATAGTGCTATTAAATCGGCAGAAGACCTTAAAGGGAAGAAAGTTGCCGTCCAAACGGGAACAACTGGACAAGCTGCAACGGAATCCATTGTTGGTAAAAAGAATGAGAATATCAAGCAGTTTGAGAATAATAATTTAGCCATATTAGAGCTGAAAAGCGGTGGCGCCGATGCTGTGGTGGCGGATAATGCTGTAGTAGAAGAATATGCAAAAAACAATCCGGATGAAGGGTTTACTGTAGTGGAAGATGCAGTGTTTGAAAAAGAATATTATGGTGTTTTATTTCCGAAAGATAGTAAGCTGATGGAAGAATTTAATAAAGCAATTAACACGCTTTATGAAAATGGGACATATGCAAAAATTTATAAAGAGTGGTTTGGCACTGAACCAGATATTGAAACATTAAAATCCCAACAATAATATTCTGATTGCGTAGCTCTCGTCAATTGGTTACGCAATTTTTTGGCTGAAAGGGAGGCAGACAATGGATTTTCGCTGGGATATCATTATGGAATATGCTCCCTATCTTTGGAAGGGAACTTTATTAACAATCGGCTTGTCATTGATCAGTATTTTAATTGGGACAGTTTTAGGATTAGGTATTGGTTTAGGAAAGATGATGAGAAATAAACTTCTATCCTTTCCATTTAAATGCTATATCGCTTTCTTTCGGGGAACACCTTTATTTGTGCAGATTCTTCTCATTCATTTAGGTGTGGTTCCCTTCTTTACAGGAGAAACAAATGGTGTAATCGCTACAATTATTGCTTTGTCTCTCAATGCTGGGGCTTATATTGCAGAGATATTTCGAGCGGGAATCCAGTCCATTGATAAGGGACAGATGGAAGGGGCTCGTTCATTAGGGATGACACACGTACAAGCCATGCGGTATGTTGTATTGCCGCAAGCATCGAAACGGATGATCCCGCCGCTCGGAAATGAATTTGTGGTACTCATTAAGGATTCGTCACTTGCTGCGGTGATAGCTGCACCTGAACTAATGTATTGGGGAAGAGCGATGGCGAGTCAATATTATCGAATTTGGGAACCTTATTTAGCCGCTGCAGTTATCTATTTAATCTTAACCCTATCCATGAGCTTCTTATTAAATCGTTTAGAAAGAAGGCTTGAGACAGAATGATTAAAGTAGAAAATTTAAAAAAGACATTTGGCAAAAATGAGGTCTTAAAGGATATTAATGTTACGGTTTCCCCATCCGAGGTGGTCGTCGTGATTGGTCCATCAGGTTCAGGTAAATCAACCTTTTTACGTTGTATTAATCAGTTAGAAACGATTACAGGCGGAAAGGTCTTTATAGAAGGTACAAATACAACCGATAAAGGCGTAAATATTAATAATATTCGTACAGAAGTTGGAATGGTTTTTCAACATTTTAATCTATTTCCCCATAAAAGTGTGATCCAAAATGTAATGCTTGCTCCATTAAAAGTAAGAAAAATATCAAAGGAAGAAGCCCGTGTAAGAGGGGGAGAACTACTGAAGAAGGTTGGGCTGTCTGATAAGGCAGAAGCCTATCCTAATTCTCTGTCAGGAGGCCAGAAGCAAAGGGTAGCCATTGCAAGGGCATTAGCCATGGAACCGAAAATCATGCTGTTTGATGAACCAACATCTGCTCTAGACCCTGAAATGGTTGGAGAGGTTTTAGAAGTTATGAAGCAGCTGGCGGCTGAGGGAATGACAATGGTAGTTGTTACACATGAAATGGGCTTTGCTAAAGAAGTAGGCGATCGGGTTATATTTATGGATGATGGGGTAATTGTAGAGGAAAATAGCCCAGTAAAATTATTTGAAAATCCACAGAATGAACGAACTAAATCATTTCTAAGTAAAGTCCTATAATTTTAAAAAATCTCAGTTATTTCTGAGATTTTTTTGTTTACTTTATCACTAAAGCCCCAAGTAAAGATTCTGGAGTCTTTCCGAGGACAAGGAGACTAAGTTTAGCATATCCAATTGATTGAAAAGCAGCAAACAATTTCAGTACCTCTGCAGAATCAGGCAAATCTTTAAATTTTTGAATTTCTTGTTGATATAAATCAAGAACGGATGCGGGAACTAAGGACGGATAATACTGGCTAGAATCTTCATCCAATAAAAGAGACCCCATGTAATGATATTTAAATTGTAGTGTGCGAGTAAGATTAATAATGTGAAGTAGTTTTTCAAAAGTAAGCGGATGGTCTAATTTACAAGAATCTAAAGCTTTCTTTGCCTTTATTAATTGCTCAGAGCTAGAAATCGTTATCATGTTTTATCCCCCTTATTATAAATAGGCAAGACACAAAATGTGTCTTGCCTAGTCAATACCTTAGATTAATAATCCCAAGGCTTAGTTAATGGAATTTTAGCAGCAAGTTCTTTGCTTTTTTTCTTTCTTGCTTTACGAACTTCTGCACGTTCTTGTCCAGTGTTAAATAGAAGCTGTTCTTCTTCGGTTTCTGGCTCAACTTGTGGAACTTTAACAGGACGTTTGTCTTCTCCAAGAGCTACAAATGTTAAAAATGCAGTAGCTGCAATACGGCGTTCACCAGTCATCATATCTTCTGCAATAACTTTACAGAAGATTTCCATAGAGCTTGTACCTGTATAAGATACAAATGATTCAACACAGACAGAATCTGTTTGGTGAATCGGGCATAAGAAATCGATTGAATCTGTTGAAGCTGTAACACATTCTTTAACTCTTGAATGTCTACGTGCTGATAATGTAGCAACCGTATCAAGCTTACGCATTAATACGCCGCCGAAAAGAGTATTATAATTATTTAAATCACAAGTTAAAACTTGATCTGTATTAACAATTCGACTTTCTTTTGCTTTTCTTGTATTCATGATATGTTCCTTTCCTGTTACATCATAGGTGAGGACTACTCAAGTGAGTAAAGTTCAAAATTCTTTTACACTAACTAGTTTACCCTCATCAGTAGGGTAAGTAAAATGGTTAAAATTTATACGAGGTATAGCTTTTATCTATGTAATTGCTTTCATGTATGAAAATTTAGAATATTAAAAGACGGCGCTTGTGAGAAGTACGCCGTCTTTCATGAATTATAGCTTATTGACATCACAACTATTAGGAGAAATGGTTTCAATCATAAAGCGAAGCCATTCTTTAGCGGCGTAGGATAAGTATTGCTCTTTACGCCAAATAATACCTAAATTCCAATCTAAAGAAGGGTTCGTTATTTCTACTGCTTGAACTTGATTGGACAATTGCTGGCAAATACTTTCTGGCAGCAGGGCAACTCCCATTTTACACGCAACTAATTCCTCAATAAAATCCCATCTTGAGCTCTCAGACATAATTCTAGGATTAAAGCCTGCTCGATTGCATGAAGAGATGATTAAATCGCGCAAAGCATATTCTTTATTAAACATGATGAAATTTTCATCTTTTAAGTCAGCTAATTGTACTTTTTGTTTGCTGGCGTAGGGATGTGTTGGATGGAGAATTAGTTTTAAATCTTCCTTTATAAAAGAAACGTGATGGAAGAGGTTTGGATTGGTCGGTAACATGATGATTCCAATATCAAGGGAATCGTCCGCAACTGATTCTTCAATCTTTTTTGAACCATCCTCGATAAGCTGGAAGGTAATGTTAGGGTACTTTTGGTGAAAGCGGCCAATGAGCTTTGGGAAAAAAGTGGAGTCAATAATCGGGGGTAAACCAATTCGGATATGTCCTTTTTTTAGTCCTAGAAGATTATCCATCTCGGTTTCAAGATTATTAAATGCTTTATTAATTAACAAAGCTTGTTCATAAACAACTCTCCCTGCATCGGTAAGTGAAAGTTTTTTACCAGAGCGATCAAAGAGTTCGACACCAAGATCATTTTCGAGATTTTTAATCATTTTACTTATCGTAGGCTGCGTAATAAATAAATGGTCGGCTGCACGAGTGAAGCTATTATAGTTCGCTACTTCAATAAAATATTGTAAATGCTTGATATCCACTGTAGTTCCCTCGCTTCTCTATACACTAACCATTATTTTAACCGAATCAGCAGCCCTTTGTAAACGAGTCAGAGTTGACACTAAAAAAAGCCTGGCGGCTGCCAGACTCGAATGTATTATTATTTCACTAGTAATACAGGTACAGGTGAGTTTTGGACAACATAGTGACTAACACTGCCGAGAAATTCCTTAATACCGCTAAGGCCACGGCTGCCCATGACAATTAAATCACAATCATGTCTTTTGGCTTCCTCAAGGATTGTATGAATAGATGATCCTTCTCTTAAAAATACCTCTGTCTTATTTGGGAGAACAGCCAGCTTCTCCTCAGCTTTTGCTAAAATTTCTTTTCCATACACATGTATGGAATCTTTGATTTGAGCAATTAAATGGGCGGAAACAGCATAATTAGCAGGCATTGTGACAGAATGGACGACATATATTTCAATTTCAGGTTTTCCTTTTGCTAAATCAATTGCTTGTTCCAATGATTTAAGAGCCAAATCAGATTCATCAAAGGCAACTAAAATTTTTGTAAAGGTCATTTCCATCACCAGTCCTTTTATTTAGACTTGAGCTTTATATATTAATTATACCATTTTGGAACTGTCGATTGCTGTAGCTCAACCAAGTTTATGGTAACTTTTTGTGTATTTTATATTAAATGGCATAAATAAATTAACTTTCAAGCCGATAGAAAAGATGTTGGATAGTGTATTTCTTCACTTTAACATCTTTTTTTTGTGTGTGAACTAGTCTAAAATACCTTGTTTTTTTACAATATGTTCACATTAGTAGAAAGAAAGATGTAGAAATATGCAGAAGTACAGTATACAATGGAAAAAAATACAAATATATAGGGGGATAACAATGTTTAAGAAAAGTGCAGCTGTTTTATTCGCCCTTTTTCTCTCATTTACGTTCGGTTCGGGCGCATTTGCAGCAGAAAATGGCGATACCCAAAAGGCTTTAGATTTAATTGACCAAGCAAATGTTTTAATTGATGGAGAAATTGATAAGACAGTGGTAGAAGCGGAAACCCTGCTTAATGCGTATATTAAAGATATTAGTAAAGTAAAAGGAACAGCAAAGTTAGGTTCTCTATACTCAGAACAAATGAAGTATGAAGAAAAACTACGTGCTGCAGAAGATGAAAGTAAAAAGACAGAGATTAATCAAAAATTAGACAGGATCTCTTCTGAAATTGCACTTGTAGTTGAAAAGTTAAGCAAGGAATCAACATACTTCTCAGAGCGCACTGCTCAATACCAAAGCGAGCTTGATACATTAATCAATGTTCTAGATATCTTAACAAGACAAATGACAGCTGATGCAATTGCTCAAGCTGCAGAACTAGGTGTAACAGCTGAATGTTCATGGAAATATGTAAAAATCGGTCATAAATGGGTGTGGATTGACCCAATTAAAGTCGTTACTTGACAAGAAAATTATGTAATATTATTCCCTAATAAGGTATAATATATAAAACGAGTTCTTTGCCAAATGGACACGGAACTCGTTTTTATATTGCTGTAAAAGGAGTTCTGGATGTGGAAGGTTTTAAATTGTTTAAAAACGGTTCTTTTGTAGAAAAAATCCATGAATATTCTAATCAGCTTTTTTTATTAGAGCGAAATGATAATGTTGATATTATGCTCCAGACTGTTTATAAAGATAAGTTATTTTATCTTTACCCTAGTGAAGATCCAAAAGTGTTGGAGTTTATTTATATATTACGCGGAGAAATAGAATGTGACCAAGACGGACAAAAAACGATGCTGGGTCCAAATGATTATTATTCAGCTAGAGGGTTGAAAGACCCGGTATATTTTATAGCAAAAACAGATGTCACCTATTTATGGATTAGCACAGAACCAATTTTTCAGCAGCTTAGTGCAGACAGTGCGAATTTAAGAAGTATGGTAAGAAAAGTGGAACAAAAAGATCCATATACTTTCAGACATGGTGAACGAGTTACTATAAACGCTATTAAAATCGCCAAGAAATTAAATCTTAGTACCGAAAGATTACTAGATTTAGATCATGCATCTGAACTTCATGATTTAGGTAAGATTAATACTCCTATTGAAATTTTAAATAAACCTGGGAAGCTTACTAAAGAAGAATTCGAGATAATAAAAAAACATCCTAGTGATGGTGCAAATATAGTTTTGGAAACAACTTATAATTATATAGCACCAATCATTGAACAGCATCATGAACGTTTAGATGGTTCAGGATATCCTCGGGGTTTAAAAGGTCATGAAATTCTGCTTGAGGCGAAGATTATTGCTGTTGCTGATACATTTGATGCGATGACAGAAGACCGTGCTTATCGTAAGGCGTTCCCTCCTCAATTTGCAATGGATGAACTGAAGCGGCTTTCAGGTACGCACTATGAACCAGAAATTGTAGATGCTCTTGAGATTATCTTGAAAGAAGAAGGTATATTATGAAGAGCGCTATCTTCGATAAATTTATATAACAAAGCCCTCTAGTAATTTTAACTAATGCTAGCAGGGCTATTTTTTTATCTTCCATATATGGAATAAATAGGGTGATAAACTTTTTAAAATTTGGTACTATTAGAGTCAAAGTAATACGTTGTCGGTCTTATATTTTTTTTGCAGTATAGAAAGCGCTTACAATAATACAAAGGAGAATGATTGAGTGAAGCATCCGTATCTGACAGAAGAACATCATTTATTTAGAAAATCATTTCGAAAGTTTCTTGAGAAAGAGGCATATCCTTTTTATGAGCAATGGGAAGAAAATCGAATCATCCCGCGGACATTTTGGGAGAAGATGGGTGAGCAAGGCTTTCTATGTCCTGATTTGGATGAGCAGTATGGCGGGTATAGCGCTGACTGGGGATATTCAGTGATTATCAATGAAGAATTAGAAAGAGTCGGCTCAGGTTTAGTTGGGATTGGGCTGCATAGTGATATTGTAGTTCCCTATTTATCTTCCTTTGGGACGAAGGAACAGAAGCAGCGTTGGCTTCCAAAATGTGCTTCAGGTAAGTTGATTTCAGCCATTGCCATGACTGAACCAGGAACAGGATCTGATCTCGCTAACATCAAGACGACGGCTGTACTTGACGGTGAGAACTATATCTTAAACGGCCAGAAAACGTTTATTACCAATGGGATTCATGCTGATTTAGTGATTGTAGCTTGTAAAACAGATTCGAATGTTGTTCCTAAACACAAGGGAGTTAGTCTACTGGTTGTGGAAAGAAGTGCGTTAGGTTTTTCTCGGGGACGAAAATTAAATAAGGTTGGGTTACATAGTCAGGATACAGCAGAGCTTATTTTTGAAGACTGTATGGTTCCCAAACAGAATTTACTTGGTGAAGAAGGTAAAGGGTTTAGTTATTTGATGGAGAAGCTCCAGCAAGAGCGACTAATTGTAGCTATTAATGCTCAAGTATCAGCAGAAGAAATGTTTAATGAAACGATGAAGTATGTGAAAAGCCGTGAAGCGTTTGGAAAGTCTATCAGTGAATTCCAAAATACGCAGTTTAAGATGGCTGAAATGGCAGCGGATATTGAAATGGGCCGCGTGTTTCTTGATCAATTAATTGCAAGGCATTTGGCGGAGGAGAACATCGTGACAAACGTTTCTATGGCTAAATATAAACTTACGGAAACAGCGAGGAAGATTTCTATTGAGTGTATGCAGCTGCATGGCGGATACGGTTATATGGAGGAATATAAAATTGCGAGAAGATATCGTGATATTCCAGTTGCTAGTATCTATGCTGGAACGAATGAAATTATGAAAAAGATTATCGCTAAGAATATTGGCTTGTAAATTAGAAAGAAGGGGAGAGATTAGATGCGTGAAGTAGTAATTGTAGAAGGCTTAAGAACACCTGTAGGAAGAAGAAATGGAGTATTTAAGGACTACCGCCCAGATGATTTAGCTGCAGAAGTGTTAAAGGAACTCGTTAAGAGGACAGGAATTGATTCAGGAATGATAGAGGATGTCATTCTTGGCTGTGTTTCTCAATCTGGGGAACAAGCGGGGGATATCGCTAGGGTAGCAGCTTTGATAGCTGGATACCCAATTGAAGTCCCTGGTACAACCATTGATCGCCAATGTGGGTCAAGTCAACAAGCTGTTCATTTTGCTGCACAGGCAATTCTTGCTGGTGATATGGATGTCGTAGTTGCAGGTGGTGTGGAGAATATGTCAAGAGTTCCTATGGGTTCTAATTATCAAGGAGCTGACCGCAGTCCAAAGCTGAAGGAGAAATACGAACTGATCAATCAAGGTGTTTCTGCGGAACGAATTGCTGAGATGTATAACTTGACTCGTGAAGAGTGTGATCAGTTTTCAGTTGAGAGTCATCAAAAAGCATTGCGTGCTCAGAGTGAAGGCTACTTCCAAAAAGAGATTATTCCAGTATCCATCCTTAATGAAGATGGGGAAAAGGTAGAAGTTACAGAGGACTCAGGACCTAGAGAGGGAACATCGCTTGAAGTTCTGGCGGGGTTAAGAACGGTTTTTAAAGAAGATGGGTTAATTCATGCTGGAAACTCAAGTCAGATTAGTGATGGTGCTGCGGCTTTATTGCTTATGGAACGGAGTAAGGCTGAAGAGTTAGGCTTGAAGCCAAGGTTTAAGGTTCATACTCGAGTAGTTGTCGGTTCTGATCCTACCTTAATGTTAACGGGACCGATCCCAGCAACAGAGAAAGCTCTCCAAAAAAGCGGATTAACGATAGATGAGATAGATATCTTTGAAGTAAATGAAGCATTCGCGCCAGTTCCACTTGCTTGGTTGAAGGAAACAGGAGCGGATCCCGCCAAGCTCAATCCAAATGGTGGAGCTATCGCATTGGGTCATCCTCTTGGAGGCAGCGGGGCACGTCTGATGGTATCTATGATGCATGAATTGGAACGTACAGGCGGACGCTATGGTTTGCAAACTATGTGTGAAGGAAATGGAATGGCAAATGCTACGATTATCGAAAGGTTAAACTAAACTCGGTAAGGGGGAAGCTGAATGTCAGAAACAATCGGGCAGCTATTTGATCAAACGGTAGAAATATTTCCTAACAAGGAAGCATTATATGATGTGCGGAGAAATCGCAGGTACACCTATAGCGAGTGGAATAACAGGGTAAATGCCCTTATTAATGCGTTAGCAGCAGAAGGCGTGAAAAAAGGCGACCGGGTATCTACTTTTCTATTTAATAATGAAGAGCTGGCTACTGCCTTCTTTGCCTGTGCTAAGATTGGTGCGGTCTTTAATCCGATTAACTTTCGATTACAGGCAGAAGAAGTCGGCTTCATTTTGGATGATGCACGCCCTAAAGTGGTTTTATTTGAAGAAGCATTAGCCCCGGTTGTAGCGGGTGTGGAGAAGCGTTTTCCAGAAACGGCCTTTTGGTATATTGATGAGGATGTCCCCGAGTATGCTGCAAGCTATCAGGTGAAAACAGCCTCGGCACCTACTTTTTATCCCCAAGAAGAGATAACAGCTGACGATTTATATGCCATTATGTATACGAGTGGAACCACAGGAAGGCCAAAAGGGGTTATGCATCTTCATAAAGATATGGTTTCTCAGAGTAAAATATTAATCGAAGCGTTTAAGTATAATGAAGAAGATATAGGGTTGATTACAGCACCCATGTTTCATTGTGCAGAACTGCATTGTGCGTTCCTTCCACGGGTTCAGAAAGGAGCAAAGAATGTAATTCTCCATCAATTTAATGCTAAAAAGGTTCTTGAAATTATTGAACAAGAACAAATCAGCATCTTTTTTGCCGCCCCGACGATGTGGAATATGCTTCTTCAAGAGGATTTGGCTAATTATCAATTAGAAAGTTTGAAAAACGGATTATACGGTGCAGCGCCAATGGCACCAAATCTTGTTCTAGCTTGTGAAGAGAAATTAGGGGTTTCCTTGAAACAAGCCTATGGAATGACAGAGATGGGCCCTGCGGTAACGCTGCTTTTGGCAGAGGATCAAATACGCAAAGCAGGTTCTGCTGGTAAGGTCTGTCCAGAACATGAGTTAATTATTGTGCGACCTAATGAAGAAGGCCCTTCTGAGCCGTCAGATGTTTTGTCTGCAGGTGAGACAGGAGAAATTTTGGTTAAAGGCCCTTGTATGATGAGCGGCTATTTTGAACGTAAAGAAGCAAGTGAAAAAGCACTCTATAAAGGCTGGTATCATTCAGGGGATATTGGATACCTTGATGAAGAAGGCTATCTTTATGTGAAAGACCGCGTGGATGACATGATCATATCCGGCGGCGAAAATGTGTATCCCAGGGAAGTTGAAGATACACTTTTTGGTCATGAAGGGGTACTAGATTGTGCCGTTATTGGTCAGCCAGACAGTCACTGGGGTGAAAAAGTGATTGCTTTTGTTGTAAAAAAGAATCCAGCATTAACGGAAGACGAATTAGAATCTTGGTGCAAAAACAGCGATGCCTTAGCTAATTATAAACGCCCAAGAAACTATATCTTTTGTGAAGAGTTGCCGCGAAATGCGAGTGGTAAAGTTCAAAAGTTCATGCTCCGTAAACGTATGGAAGACGTGAGTATTTAAAGACAAATTTAATAACCTATCCACAAACAAACACATGTTAAATTAATGAATTTTCTGAATTATCCACACTGTCCACAGAGTTATCCATAATATACAAATAATAGTAGTGGATAAATAGGCGAGCGTAAGTCTTTAGAACTAATAAACTTCAAACTTATCCACATTACACACAACCGTTAAGGTGTTAATAAAAAAAAACCAGGTGCAAAAGATGCCCTGGTTTTTTCCGTTTATTTCTTTGCACGTTCGTCCGCGGCTTTGGAACGTTGTTGAGCAATAATGTCATCCCGATCAGCTAGTTCTTGAGAAAATTCAATGTCACGTCCATCACTCTTCATACTTGTTGGATCTTTGAGCAATTTCTGTGTGTTCTCAATTCGCTCTAAGTGTATTTTGTTTTGTCCCATTCGACAACACCCCAAACAAGAATTTGAAATGATTGAATCATCTCTTCTTCAATTTCTCCCAAATTGTAGGGTTTTATCACAGGGAATTAAAACCAAGATTTTAGCGGCGTCCTTTTTTCTCGGTAAATCCTCCAGCACGGTCTGCTTTTCTAAATTCGCGATCATAAAGTACAGATTGAGTTGAGTTTAAGGAATTTTTCATTTTATCACGCTTTTTGCTGTCCATCTTTTCATCTCCTTATGTGAGCTAGTCCTAGTAAAAATTGAATCGGGATGTCTTTCTATTCCTATTTTTTCCACAGGTTGGATAATCATACTCAGTTTATTATTTTTTTAGTAAATCATTCAGGGCCCCGTTCAATGTTGGGTAGCGGAAGGGATAATGAGAGTTTTCTAGTACTTGTGGGTGCACCTTTTGTCCTTCCAGCACGAGTATACTCATTTCTCCTAAAACGATCTTTAGAACAAAAGCCGGTACTGGAAACCAGTGAGGTCGATTCAGCGTTTTACTGATGGTATGGCCAAATTCCCTCATTGTTACTTGTTGTGGTGCAGTGAAATTCACAGGGCCAGAGATTTCAGAATGATGAATACAAAACAAAATGGCTCCTGCAACGTCTTGGATATGTATCCATGAGAGTATTTGCCTGCCGTTTCCAATGGTTCCGCCGGCAAATAGCTTGTAAGGCAGTATCATTGTAGGCAGTGCTCCCTGCGTTTGACCAAGAATTAGTCCAAATCTGGTAAAGACGACTCGATGGCTGAAGGCACGTGCTTTTCGAGCCTCTTTCTCCCAAAGTTGAACGGTTCGCGAAAGAAAATCTTTTGCCGTAGTTTCTTTATCTTCAGTAAAAGTTTCTTGCTCCGAAGTACCATAATAACCAATTGCACTAGCATTAATAACTAAGTCTATCTTCTGTTTAAAGGTGCCCAATATGCGATTCATTTCCTTAGTTGTTTCAATACGGCTTTCTACAATTCTCCGTTTTCTATCCTTTGTCCAGCGCCCGCTGTTTAATGATTCTCCTGCGAGATTAATAAAGATATCAAGCCCTTTAAGATCATTCTCTGGTACGGCATTTTTATTAAGCCACTTTATATAGTGAAGATTATTTGTCTGAGTGTATTTTTCTGGGTTACGAGTCAGTATATAAAGGTCATGTTCTTCTTTAAGCAAAGCGTCTATAAGAGCAGTTCCGACAAAACCGCTGCCGCCTGCAATAGCAATTTTCACGCACCATCACTCCTTTATTTGGTAGTAGTTTACTATCATTGATGTTCTATGTCATTTAATTCGATTTAAATCAAGATAACCCTTCTTTAGAATGTGGTAGAGTATCAGTAGGGGGTGATGTTGATGGCAGTCATTTCAAAAATTTCAGTCCAAAAAAAGAGGCTGGACCGATATAATATATTTATTGCTGATAAATATGCCTTTAGTGTAGACGAAGAGGTTTTAATAAAGTTCGATTTAAAAAAAGGTAAAGAAGTAGATGAATTTGATCTTGCAGATATTCAAATGCATGATGATATCCAAAAAGCTTTTACGCAGTCCTTACATTATTTATCACATCGAATGCGCTCTGAATCTGAAGTTCGCATGTATTTACGAAAAAAAGAAGTAGATGATGCGATTATTCAAGAAGCTATTCTTAAGCTCTATCATTATAAATATCTAGATGACCTTGAATTTGCCCGCGCATTTGTAAGAACACATGCGAATGGGGGAAATAAGGGCCCTATCGTTATACGCCAGGAATTAAAGGAAAAAGGAATTAGTGAGAAGCTGATTGAAAAAGCTATCCTTGAATACCCGATTGATCTTCAGATTGAACATGCCCGACAGCAGGCTGAGAAATCAATAAAAAAAGAAAAAAACTTATCTGAGCGATCTCTTCAGCAGAAACTGGATCAAGTTTTAATGCGCAAGGGCTATCCTAGAGATATTATTGTCGCGGCATTGCAAGAGGTGACGGTTGAGAAGGATAGCGAGGAAGAATGGAATTCATTAATTTATCATGGAGAGAAATTAGAACGGCGTTATAAGGCTTACCAGGGCTTTGAATATGAACAGAAGATGAAACAAGCTTTATTCCGAAAAGGCTTTCCCATGGAGCTGATATCGAGGTATTTAAACAGAGATGAGTACTTTGAATAACGTATTGTGCTATATTTTAAAAATGAGGTGAAGAATGAATGGAAGAGAAGAGATATAGTCAGTTGACTCCATATGAATTGCAGCAGGAAATTGCAGGACTTCATGAAAAAGCACGTAAAGCAGAACAGCTCGGAATGGTTAATGAATATGCAGTACTTGAACGTAAAGCCATAATGGCTAAATCCTATTTACTTAACCCCGAGGATTTTAAGCCAGGAGAAATTTATCAAATTGATGGAGATCCTGGTGCTTACTATAAGATTGAATACTTAAATGGGATTTTTGCTTGGGGTTACCGTTTAAGCGGGGGTAGAAATGAAGAAGCCCTTCCTATTTCTATGCTGATTGCTATGAAGGAATTAAAAGAAGCCCAGGAATAATACTGAGCTTCTGAAAAAACTAACCTATTCTGTTCTTTCATTTGAGGCTTTCATTCGTTCTTGTGGATGAGTATTAGTTGATCCATCTGCTCGTTTAGAGGCATAGGCTGGTTTAGCTCGTGGTTCGCCTTCAAATTTATTGGTAGATTGATTAGGGAAGTTTTTAGCTTTGTTCCTCATGGATTACATCCTCTCACGTTTTTTAGTTCTTTGTTTGTACTATTAGTATAAGCAGTAGAGTGGCAACTATGAGAAAAACCGAAGGAAAAATACTGGAAAGAAGAAAGGAGGATTATTGTGAATGACTATCAAGAAAGACTGACCAAACAGTTATTAGACATAAATGATCAGGTATCCTATCAACAGGCATTAACTTGGGTAGAACTCTTATGGGAAGATTTTGAAGCTACTTATGCGAAAGCAGGTTATAAATACGCAGGGGAAGAAATGACATCAAGGGTTGTTTCGCAATGGATTGATAATCATGGGAAAAGCCTTCACGAGTTTTTAGCCAATAACCCTAAATATGAGCACTTATTGAAGCAGCAAGACAAATTTCATTAAAAATGAAAAACAGGGCTGAATCAACGGATTCAGCCCATTAAAATGGAATCAAATTAAGTTTTTTTCGCAGTTTCGCTTCACTGAAAATCCAGCCTGTAAATGAGTTTTTGATACTTAAATCATTACGGTCAAGATGAACCACAGCAACAAACGGATAAAATCCATTACTACGATAGCGCAAATCGATAAAACGAACTTCAACATAATCCTCAAGCATTTCTATTTCCCAACGGTATACTGGTGAAAATGACAGAAAAGCAGCCAAGTTAATATCGGCCTTAGCAGCATGAAGAATCTCGCTTTCAGGCAATGGAATACGATCGAATGTATCGAGAATAGTCACATAGCCATTTTCTGAAACGGCTACGTAATAGTTCTTTTCACTTGTTACAGCAATTCTCCATCGATGATACCGCATCGTCGGTGAAAGAGTAATCTTCCGTGCGTCAGGAATTTGCTGCCGGACAGCTCGTTTAACAAGAGCCTGTTCTCGGAAACGCGCAATATAATAAATAAAAATAAACAAATACATGGTCAAAAATGTGTAAGTGGGCGGGAATCCAAAGCCCCATAATGTTAATCCGGCAACATGAATGCCAAAGATAAAGGGATCAAAGGTATTAATGACCCCTAGAGCCACCCAACGAGAAGAAATGGGTCTCAATGCCTGCGTTCCATATGCGTTAAATATATCCACAAAAACATGGAGAAAGACAGCAAGAAATGTCCATAGCCAAAGATGGAGCAGATTTGATTCTGGAAATAAAACAAAAATGAAACCAGAAATTAGAAGCGGCCAAAGTAATACAGCCGGAATGGAATGAGTAATTCCTCGATGATTACGTATATAAACAGCATTATTTTTTAATTTAAGAATTGTATCAATATCGGGCGCTTGTGATCCGAGAATGGTTCCCAGCATCACTGCCTGTGCAGTAACCGAACTATCTGAGATAACAGGGTCTATGGCAGCAAGCCCTCCAAGTGCAATTCCCATAACAAAGTGAGTGCCAGTATCCAAAAAGAAATAACCCCCTTATCTAGCAGAATTCAACATGTTTCAACATTAATCATATCGCACTATGAAAAACAAACCAAATTAAATTATTATGAATTATTTTGTCCTTGAATTACACTTAATACAAATACACTAAAAATATATCACTTACTGCGATCCCACTTATTAAGGAAACAGTAATTCACCATACTTCTAAACGGGCGGCTTCCGCTTTTCTTTATTCTAGCTACAGCAGCCAAGCTCACTGTGGAAAAGATGAGAGTCCTCAAAAGGCAGAGAACGCCTTTTGGTCCTCTCCCTATTTCCTTTGTGAGCAAAACGGGCGCTTCCGCTTTTCTTATTGTCCAGCTGCAGCGCCTTGCTCCTCGGGTCATAAGCCCATCCTCTCTGCAGGAAAGAACGTCCTGCTCCGAGGCTAGATCTTATGCCTGTCGGAGCAGACCAAGGCGCTTCCGCTTTTCTTTATTGTCTAGCTGCAGCAGCCCAGCTCACTGTGGAAAAGATGAGAGTCCTCAAAAGGCAGAGAACGCCTTTTGGTCCTCTCCCTATTTCCTTTGTGAGTAAAACGGGTGCTTCCGCTTTTCTTTATTATTCCCTATTATGTGGTTAGTTTAACTTCTTGGAGGCAAAAATGTGAATGATCTTGAGTTTTTTTATGCAAAAAATATAAATATAGCTGAATTTCAGAACGATTTGATATCTTGGTTTGAGCGTGAACAGCGTGATTTACCTTGGCGGAAGAATAAAGATCCTTATCGAGTTTGGGTTTCAGAAATTATGCTTCAGCAGACTCGTGTTGATACGGTTATTCCTTTTTATAATCGGTTTATGGAGTGGTTTCCTACTCTTGAGGAGTTTGCAGATGCAGAAGAAGAACGAATTTTAAAGGCGTGGGAAGGGTTAGGGTATTATTCACGGGTTCGTAATCTCCAGACTGCAGCCCGAGAGGTGAGAGCAGCTTATAATGGAGAGGTTCCTGATACGCCAGAAGAAATAGCAAAATTAAAAGGGGTAGGTCCTTATACTGCCGGGGCCATTTTAAGCATAGCTTATGGAAAACCTGAGCCAGCTGTGGATGGTAATGTGATGAGGGTGCTGTCGAGAATTTTATTAATTAAAGAAGATATCGCTAAGCCGAAGACTCGTAAAGTTTTTGAAGCGGCGGTTCGTGAGTTGATTGATCATGGTAATCCTTCATTCTTTAATCAAGCTTTAATGGAGTTAGGGGCATTAATATGTAAGCCAAGTAATCCAGCGTGTTTATTATGTCCTGTACAGCAGCATTGTCAGGCATTTGCAGAAGGTGTTCAGACTGAATTGCCCATTAAGATTAAAGTGAAGAAAAGCCGTACTATTCCACTGGTATCAGCTATTATCACTAATGAGAAGGGCGAATACCTTATCCATAAACGTCCGAGTGAAGGTCTGTTAGCTAATCTATGGGAATTTCCTAATTTTGAAATTCATACATCATTGCTTCCAAAGCGAGAATTTTTCCAGGCAGAATTCAAAGCCTTGCTTGGGGTAAATCCAGTCATTCAACAACATATTACCAAAATTGATCACGTTTTTTCTCATCTTGTTTGGAATGTCGACACCTTTGCTGGGGTGATTGATGCGGAAATGGATGAAAGTAAATTAGTTGAAAATCACTATAAGTGGGTCAATACGGTAGAACTTGATGAACTAGCCTTTCCTGTATCACATCAAAAAATGCTAAAAGCATATTTAGAAAAAAGATAAAGCCTTTTGTGAGGTTTTATCTTTTTTTAGTGTCCATACAGACAAACGACCCCGAAGAAGCTAAAGTGTTTTACCATATCAACTTTGTTTTGTGCGGAACAAAGAGAAAAGTGTGCGGAATGAGAGAGTTTATGTGCGCTTCGGGTTCATTTGTGTGCGGAAATGGCTAAACTATGTGCGCTTCAAGCACTTTTATGTGCGGAATAGTGTATCTGGATAGGAGAAAATCAGGCTTGCTTGGAGTTGTTAAAAAGTTTCAAACCAGGCCTCCTAAAGGACTGATATTGTATCTGGAGGGTCTTCAGTAAAAAAGACTGTCGATGAATCGACAGTCACCAGCTCTTACTTATTTAATCACTGCTTACAACTGTGCCATGGGTGTAATCTGCTTCTTGTCGTTCTAGCCCTCCACGGTTTTCAATTTCTTTAATGATTTCTTTATGAATGCTCTGTCCTTCTTGATTCAAATAGGGTACCATTTGTTGGAGGGAATGATGAAAGTAAGCGAGCTCACTTTTATCCCAATCTGATTTAGGCATCATGGATAATTCCGTCATATCACGTCCTACATACATACGTACCACTCCATTTCTTTTTTCTTATTTTTTACAATAATCGATTCTTTATACTTGGTTTTCCACTATGAAAGGATGAATAAACATGGAACAAAAAGTTGCATTAGTAACGGGAAGCTCTAAAGGGCTTGGTAAAAGGACGGCAATCAAGCTGGCAGAAGAAGGCTATGATTTAGTCATTAATTATGCACGAAGCAAAACGAAAGCGTTAGAGGTGGCTGCAGAAATTGAAGCACTTGGGAGAAAAGCCCTCGTGGTCAAGGCAAATGTGGGTGATGTGACCAAAATAAAAGCTATGTTTGAGCAAATTGATGAAGTGTATGGAAGATTGGATGTATTAGTGAATAATGCAGCTTCTGGAGTCCAGCGTCCTTTAATGGAGCTTGAAGAATCACATTGGGACTGGACGATGGATATTAACGGCAAGGCATTTTTATTTTGTGCTCAAGAAGCAGCTAAGCTGATGGAACGAAATGGCGGCGGTAAAATAGTTGGGATTAGTTCTTTGGGATCGATTCGATATCTTGAAAACTATACAGCCGTTGGAGTTTCTAAGGCTGCTCTCGAAGCGTTAACTCGTTACTTAGCTGTGGAGCTTTCGAAGATGAATATTTGTGTAAATGCTGTGTCCGGTGGAGTGATTGATACGGATGCCCTAAAATCCTTCCCTAATCGTGAAGAAATGCTGGCTGAAGCGGCTTTACAAACTCCAGCAGGGCGAATGGTTGAAGTGGAAGATATGGTTAATACAATCATGTTCTTATTATCTGACGAATCCAGTATGATTCGCGGTCAAACACTAATTGTTGATGGTGGAATTTCACTGTTGGTTTAGTTTGTACCAATATTTAACAAAAATAAAAAGCATATGTTTTCACACTTCAGGTAATCTTAACTAGCGTGGAGGTGATTTCAAATGGCTAAGAAAACAAAATCAGGTACTGATATTGAACAAGTAAAAAAACAAAATGCAGGCCAATATGGTACTGAGTTTGCAAGTCAAACAAACGCTCAGGAAGTAAGAAGCCAAAATCAACAAGCATCAAATTCAAGTCAATCAAGCCAAGGGCAATATGGCACTGAATTTGCAAGTCAGACTGATGTTCAAAAAGTAAAAAAACAAAACCAACAAGCTGAATCAAATAAAGGCCAGTCATAAACTGAATGGTTGAAAGGGCATCCTTTTACAGGATGTCCTTTTTGCTGTTCCATTCATCCTTCGACAAAGGTTCTATTCACTCTACAATATCTCTTAAAGGAAATTCTGATGAATAAAAGAATACATAGCTAAGAGGAAAAAAATGTTTGTGAGGTGCGGGGAATGGAAGAATTTGATCGGCTGATTAGTGAACAGCTTAAGACTATGGATAAACTCTTGCTTCTGCAGTCTGAAATTGAAAAGTGTCAAGAAATTGAACAGCAGTTATATGCACTGCAGGAACTTAAACAAATCCAGTCCATTGGTGAAGAAGTGCAGCGAATGAAAAAAGAACTTTCGAGTATTCAAGATATATTTGAACGGCAAACAGAAGATGTCATTCGCTATTATCAGGAAAGTCAGGAGCCTTCTTTCTGAAAACAGCAGGCAAAAATAAGAAATTGGTCAGCCTCAAAACAAAAGGGAGAAGATAATTCCGAATAGGAAGCGTTGAAATTGACGATTTTATTCGAATTTCGGAGTTTTTTGGAACTTTTTTACTTGGGTCTGACCCTATTTAGTTTTAAATTCAGTAATAAATCGCTATAATAAAGGAATATAGGGAAATGGAAAAAAATATATACCAAAAATAATATCGAATAAGACATTGATTTGTATCATGTCGAAAGAAAGAAGGGGAAAGCAGACTATGGGGATTCCCACCGAAGGAGGAAGAATCCAAATCCAAAGTTATAAACACAACGGTCATATCCACCGAATTTGGGAAGAAACCACCGTTTTAAAAGGGACTCAAAACTTAGTTATTGCGGCCAATGATCGGACAATGGTAACGGAATCAGATGGTAGAACATGGATCACGAGAGAGCCTGCTATTTGTTACTTCCACTCGCAATTCTGGTTTAACGTAATCGGCATGCTGAGAGAAGATGGCGTGTATTATTATTGTAATATTAGTTCTCCGTTTGCGTGTGATACGGAGGCATTAAAATATATCGATTATGACCTGGATATTAAGGTGTTTCCAGATATGACGTTTAATTTATTGGATGAGGATGAATATGAAAAACATCGCAGGGAAATGAATTATCCCGACGCAATCGATAAAATATTAAAGTATAATGTAGATTACCTAATTTATATGATTCGCCAGCGAAAGGGTCCTTTTTCGGCGGAATTTATCGATTCATGGTATGAGAGATTTTTGACTTATCGTTAAATAAACAACACCTGTTGCTGACACAACAGGTTTTTTAAATGTTTTAAGAACTAATTATACTATCGGAGGAAAATCGTGGACAGCGTTAAGAGATATTTACAATTTGTAAAACCTTATAAATGGCAGATTGCTGGAACAATCTTGATTGGTTTATTGAAATTTGCGATTCCACTGTTAATTCCGCTGCTGACGAAGTATATTGTTGATGACATTATCGGCAATGATCAGTTGTCTGCTAACGTGAAAATCGATAAATTATATTGGATAATGGGTATTATGCTCTTCATCTTTGTCGTACTTCGTCCGCCAATTGAATATTATCGACAATACTTTGCGCAATGGACAGGGACAAAGATTCTTTTTGATATTCGCAATCAGTTATTTACCCATATTCAAAAGCTAAGCTTTAAATATTATGCTAATACCAGAGCGGGAGAAGTTATTTCGCGAGTGATTACGGATGTTGAACAAACGAAGAACTTTGTCATAACAGGTCTGATGAATCTTTGGCTGGATATCGCAACTATTGTTATTGCAGTAGCTATTATGTTTACAATGGACGTAAAACTAACGATTGTATCCTTACTTCTTCTTCCTTTTTACGCATTTTCCATTAAGCACTTTTTCGGCAAGCTTAGGACATATACAAGAGTTAGGTCCCAGGCACTGGCAGATTTGCAAAGTCATTTACAAGAACGTGTGCAAGGGATGCCCGTAATTAAAAGCTTCGCTATTGAGGATCATGAGCTAGAGGTATTTTCAAAACAAAATAAGAATTTTCTTGATAAAGCGATGCAGCATACAGGCTGGAATGCAAAGTCCTTTGCTGTCGTGAATACAATCACTGATGTCGCTCCGCTTGTCGTGATCGGCTTCGCGGGTTACCAAGTTATTCAGGGAGACATGACTCTAGGAACGATGGTTGCCTTTATTGGTTTTATTGATCGGTTATATAATCCATTGCGCAGGCTGGTAAACTCATCAACAACAATGACACAAACACTTGCATCAATGGATAGGGTTTTTGAATTTATTGATGAAAAATATGATATTGATGATGAGCCTAATGCAACTGAATTGAAGCATGTAGAGGGTAAAATAACGTTTGATCATGTGGTATTCTCATACGATACAGATGAGATGCCTGTTTTAAAAGACATTTCACTGGAGGTTAAACAAGGAGAGACAATCGCGTTAGTAGGTATGAGCGGCGGAGGTAAGTCGTCCTTAATTAGTTTACTGCCCAGATTTTACGATGTTACGAAGGGAAGAATTCTATTAGACGGACAAGATATCCGTTCCTTTAAAGTACGAAGTCTTCGTGACAAAATCGGAATGGTCATGCAAGATAACATTCTGTTCAGTGACTCAGTAAGAGCTAATATCTTAATGGGGAATCCTGAAGCAACAGAAAAAGAAGTGATTGCTGCTGCTAAAGCGGCAAATGCTCATGATTTTATCATGAACCTGACGGATGGCTACGAGACAAAAGTGGGAGAACGTGGTGTGAAACTATCTGGGGGTCAAAAGCAAAGGGTAGCTATTGCTCGCGTATTTTTGAAAAATCCACCCATACTTGTTATGGATGAAGCTACATCGGCTCTCGATCTCGAAAGTGAACATTCAATTCAAGAGGCGCTTGAAATATTAGCTAAAGATAGAACGACTTTCATTGTGGCTCATCGGTTATCAACGATTACACATGCAGATAGAATCGTATTAATTGATAACGGAGAAATCGCTGAAATTGGCAGTCATAATGAACTGATGAATCAAAAGGGTCATTATTACCGATTGTATCAGGTACAACAGCTTGATAATTAATAAAAAAGGCAGCTCCCTATATTCAGGAGCTGCCTTTTCCTATTATTCTTCATTTTCAACGGTAATATGGTTTTCTTGTTTATGAAACGATTGAAAGCTATGAATCAGTTTTTCTAAATGTTCAAGCTGTTCGTCGTATTCATTAATGGCGGAAATTAATGGGACAGTTCGTGCAAACATATCTCTGTGTTCCCGATCTAATTTTTGCTGCTGTTCAAAGAAAACCATTAATAATTCATGGCGGCTAAAACAATCCCCATTCCATTCCTCAAAGCTAGTAGTGGTCTTGATCTTACCAATATGCTTTAAAAGAAGCTGCTCATGTTTATGAATTAGACGATCAACATGATGCTGAAGCTGACTCTGGAATTCTTCCGGCATGAGATTTACTTCGTTCTCAAATTTATGGATTCTCTTAAGTGTTTCAAAGGCTTTCTTAGTTGTGACAATCATTTGCCGATAGACAACAAATTTACGCGATTTAGGCTGGATGTGCTTTTTAAGGTAGCTTCGCTCTTCCTTGTACATCGAGTAGATTTGTTCAAGCCTTAATAATTCATCTTTGATTCGGCTGATATCTTTCTTTAACAGTGTATGTTCAGAGGCATGACGACTGCTGATTCGAATCCATTTAATAATATCTTCCGTTACATCAGAAAGCTGTGTGTATAGCTTTGCTTCATATTTAGGCGGTATGAAAATTAAGTTGACTAAAAATGAAGATAAGATTCCGAGCATAACAGATGAAAAACGTATAAATGCAAAGGTGAGGAATGCACCTTGCTGGCTTTCCATAATGGCAATAACAGTAACAATCGAGAGTACAATGGTTTTATCCATTTTTAATCGAAGGTTAATCGTAATAACGATAATAACTGCTAATCCAATTATGAAGATATCGTTACCGAATAGTAAGACAAAGATAACAGCTACTAAGGCACCAATGATATTTCCTTGAATCTGCTCAATCATGGTGTGATACGAACGAAGAATCGTCGGCTGAATTGCAAAGATCGCTGCAATTCCTGCAAAAGCCGGAGAAGGAAGGTTTAGCAGCTCTGCTAAGTAAAGAGCTAAAACAATTGCTACTCCCGTTTTAATGATGCGGGCACCAAGCTTCATAAAATATATAATTCCTTTCATAAATGGTTATTCGTCTTTACAGAATTTAGGGTCATATTACTAATATACTTTGTACTTTACACTATTTCTGATAATAGTAAACAAAATAGTAATATAAAACATTTGAATAGTGGTTACAAGGAAAACTTCCTTTTATCAATCAAGAAATAGTGAGAGCCGGTAACCCTAAGTGAGTTTACCGGCTCTTTACTAAGTTTATTCTGTAGAAACAGAAGGATCCGCTTGTTCTTTTACAGGTACGATTTGAAGAAAATGATGGGCTGGATTTTGTAATAATCCTTCGAGTGAGGCAGCCTCTTCTGCTTGGTCTTGTTCTTTGAGTAATTGCACGTATTTCCCTAATAGTTCTGCAATATCCTTGAGACCGGTTGTTGATAAGGGCTCAATGGAGACATTAGCCCCATTCGCAATTCTTCTTTGAATAGCAGCAGGAGTAAGGCCTGAATCGGGCTGTTGTCTTAAGTAAACAACTCCACCGGTCATACCCGCACAAATCCAAGGACCAGGATCACCAAGGACAAGTCCTCGGCCATTGGTCATATATTCGAATGCAAAACCTTTAATATTGGCATGTACAGCAAGATTTCCGTGTTCAATTACATCAATTGGGCGTTTTAACTGTCCACCGATAATCATATCTGCTCCGGAAAGGCGGATACCAGCACGTGCATCTGCGTCTCCTTGGGCAACAAGCAAACCATGTTGCGCACCATAGCCAAACCCTTTACCGACTGAGCCATTATAGAATAAACCGTCCTTACCTGGAGATTTAAAAATAAGAATATTTCCTCCAATAGAGGTTTTTCCAATTCCATCCTGTGCGCCGCCGTTTACCGTAATATCAATCCCCTCGGTATTATAAGCACCAAGGCCATTTCCAGGAATGGAGCCATTATTATAGGACAGCTTTACGGGTTTGAGTAGTTTATAAGAACCGTCTAGACGTCCTCGGACACGATAGCAGGCTACACGGCTTCCGAGTACCCGCTGTTCCGAGGTAACTGAACTGTATTCTCGAGATTCATTCAGCTCAGCAACATGGGAATCTAAATACTCTGCTCCAACGGCAGCTTGCATAGCTCCTGCATTTACTAGAGAGTTGGTATCTCGATGTCCCATTTGACTGATGTCCAGCGTTTTCAATAAGAATGTCAGGTCCATTTGTTCTTTTCCAATGGACTGCTCAAGTAAGTCTGATCGTCCAACAATTTCTTGGAGATTCTTTACCCCTAGAGCTGCTGTTAATACTTGAAGTTCTTTTCCAAAAGCAGTGAAGAGATTGGTCAGCCCTTGAACAGCTAAATCATATTTACGCGGGACAAAACGGCGAAGTCCGTGCTCTTTTGCTTGTGCCTCTGTTTCAATTTGGGTAGCAATCCCGACATGACATGTATCAAGATGGCAGCCTCTGCATGTTGTACAGCCGACAGCAATCATGGACAATGTTCCAAACCCTACGCGATTCGCACCCAGCAGCATAACCTTTAATACATCAAGTGAGCTTTTTAATCCGCCGTCTGCCCAGATTTCGACATTTTGCCGAATGCCAGCTTCCAGTAAAGCGTTATGGGCAGCCTTCACCCCAATTTCAACCGGAAGACCTACATGCTGCAATGCGTGAATCCGTGCCGCTCCTGTACCGCCATCAAAGCCGGAAAGGGTAATTATGTCGGCACCAGCTTTAGCAATTCCAACTGCAATCGTACCAATATTCGGCACGACCGGAACTTTAACGGCAACTCTTGCCTTATCATTGCCGGTTTTCAATTCATGAATCATTTGAGCTAAGTCTTCAATAGAATAGATATCATGATTATTAGATGGTGAAATTAAATCAGAACCAATTGTTGCGTTTCTGGCTTCGGCAATTTTGGCCGTCACTTTAGAACCGGGTAAATGTCCGCCTTCTCCTGGCTTAGCGCCTTGGCCAATCTTAATTTCGAGTAAATTTGAAGAGTTTAATAGTTCAGCATTCACACCAAATCGACCTGATGCAATCTGCTGGCCGCGGGTACGCGGGTATTTCCCAAGCATATCTTTAATTTCGCCGCCCTCACCATTCATACTCACCATATTCAGTCGTTCAGCTGCTTCCGCATAGGATCTAAAGGCAATTTCATTTTGGGAACCAAATGACATCGATGCTATGACAAATGGAAGGTCGTGGTTACCAATAGAAATATCTACGGCTTCAGGATTGAGCGGTGTTTCAGCAAGTTTTAAAGACGTTAGATGCCTAATTGTCGTTGGATTACTTTCTTCCTGTTCACTAATTTTTTCACGGTAGGCCGAGTAATCACCAGTGGATGCTACCTCACCGATTGCCTTCCAAATTCTTGGGAAGAGATGAAAGGTTTTGCCGACTCGTTCTTTCTCATTCTCATAATCTACTGCCCGTTGTATTGAGTCATCCTTCATGGCAGCAAAATTATGCTTGAGGTTGTCTGAACCAAAGAAATTAATGATATTTAAATGACTGGACACTTCCTCGTGCAGGCCGATGCTGGAAAATAAGCGTCCATAGCCTCGCAGCTCATGAATACCGATTGTGGATATGACTTTTTCAAGTCCTTTTGACAATGCCTTGTAGAGGTTAATGGTTGGTACAAGTGTTTCATTTGATAAAGATCGGAACATATAGTAGGGACTAATTAAATTTGCCCCAAAACCATAGGCAATAATTAAATCATGTAAAGTCCGGATGGATGCAGATCGAAGAAGAAGGGAACAATTCCGGCGTTTTTCAGAATGAACTAAAGCGAGATCAACAGCGGATGTAATAAGATGTGGATCCAGCCATAGGTTCCCATTTTGATGGGCTTGTGCATCATCTAAAATCAGCAGTGTTTTTCCATTGTCGACCGCTTGAATAGCTTCGTCTGTTATCCTTTTTAGTGCTTCGGGGATTGTTTCGTCCTCAGTAAATACTACAGGCAGGACATGTGCAAGCTGTTGATCAACGTAATGCTCCACCAATTGTTCATAACTCGGCTGTGTAAGTTCGGCTGTGCAGTCTAATCCAATTTTCCCTTCAATTAAAACGGGACTTAATAGCTCGAGTACGTTACCTGCATCTTCAGCTTCAAATAAAGCTGGGCGTTTACCAATAATTGTTCTTGTCGAAAAATGCTCTGTTTCCCGATCACGGTCAATGGCTGGATTCGTGACGACTGCAACACTTTCCTTAATGTAGTCAGCAATATTTTTGCGCTGTGGGTTTAAGGCAGCAAGAGGAGCATCATGACCTAATGAACGAATAGGCTCTGCACCTTTTTCAGCCATTTGTTCAACAAATTGAATATGGTCCCTTTCCCAGCCAAATGCTTTATATTGTCCATTATGGAGGGGTTCTGATGACATTGCATTTTCAATATCTTTGAATGCTTGAGGCTGTAAACGGAAACGGTCAGATTCCAGCTGGAGTCTACTTGAGAAGCGAGTATAAACTTCTTCTTGATATTTTTTGTAATCAAAAACCTTGATCGTATCTCCTGCCCATTTCAAACCGATTTTTTCACCAGGACCAATGGGTTTTGGCTCACCAGTATATTCAGAGTTTGAAATAATTCCAGGTTCAGAAGAAAAGAGATATGAAGTTTCCGTTTCTATGTTCCAAAGCGGGCGCAGGCCGAGTGAATCGACAGAAAATACAGCTTCATCGCCAAAGCGGGAAATGATACCGGCTGGTCCTTGTGCAAAATGGCCCCAGGCTTCTCTTAAATAAGTATAAAGGTCCTGAAGATGTTCCTGGTAAACCTTTATTTCATTAATGATTGGAGGGAAGACGATGTCGATTGCTTCAAATAATGAATACCCATGACGACAAATAAATGTTTCAATGGTTCGGTTTAAATCTTGAGAGTCACTGCCTTCCTTAGCGATAGGGACTCCAATCATCTTCGCTTCATCACGCAGTTTAGCAATCGTGTTAATTTCACCATTATGACCTAGGACACTAAATGGCTGAACACGGAAAAAGCTAGAGAGCGTATTAGTAGAGTAACGGTTGTGGCCAAGCGTCATGGTAGAGGCAGCTAGAGGATCTGCCAGGTCAGTGAAATAATTCGGCAGGATATCAGCGGCTCCCATAACTTTATACACGACATGAAATTGACTTAATGAAGCAACGTGAACATAATTACTTTCAATTGAAGTCGTTAATTCAAAAAGGGCATTCGTCAATTCTTGCTGTGATAATTCAGATGTACAGCAAATTTGCCAGAATATTGGGTCTTCTTGAATTGCGATGGGTCCGAGAGCGCTTGAATGATAAGATTGGTCACTTTCAAATAGGATGGTCAGGCCTTTTTCCTGTAATTTCGTCCGAATTTCTATAAATACATCTGATACAGTTACTTTTCTGCTAAGAAAAAAATGACCAACTATAAAGCCGTCGGTGTCTACAGAGCTGTTGTCTATTTGATGATCTTTGAGTTTTTTCTTCCAAAGTGTCTTAGGAATGTCCATATGGATTCCAGCCCCATCACCCTCACCATTGATGAAGCCAGTACGATGGTTCATTTTCACTAATGCATCAATACAAGTAAAGATATTTTTATTCGAAGGTATTTTCTTTTTTTCAATACTCGCGATTATTCCGCAGGCATCATGCTCTTCACGGTAAAACTCTTTAAATTGATTTGGACTCCATGGTTGGCTCATATTATTCGGCGTTTTATAAGGATGGATCCTTATTGCTGCCTTTCACCTCCTAAGTGACGTAACAAGTTCTAAAAATAGAGTACGTTTATAAACATCAAAAAATAATTAGTGGTGTCGGTGTTTGATTTAGGGGTTATTTACAAAAAATGAGAATAGTACCATCATAATATCATTTAAATATTCAGAAATCAATTTGAATATACAGCATTTTAGAGAGGGAAGGTGTGTGATAAATAGATGATATTAAGAGGTAATTAATAAGAAATAATAAAAAACCCCAGAAGAATATCTCTTCTGGGAATGAATATATAATGTATTTTTATGCGTTTTTCAGCTGATTAGAAAGTGCTTGGAACGACCGTTCAACAGCATCCAGTGTTTGTTCAACATCTTCATCTGTATGGGAAATCGTTAGGAACCACGCCTCGTATTTCGACGGAGCTAAATTGATTCCTTCATTCAGCATCAGCTTGAAGAATTTCGCGAACAGATCACCATCGGTATTTTCAGCTTGCTCGTAATTAATAACGGTTTCTGTTGTAAAATACACAGTCAACGCGCCTTTAAGTCGGTTAATGGTAATCGGTATATCGTGTGCTTTAGCAGAATTCAGGATACCTTCTTCGAGAATTGCTCCAAGGCGGTCAAGGTTCTCATAGAGGCCTTCTTGTTGAAGAACTTCTAAACAAGCTATTCCAGAAAGGATGGAAGCGGGGTTACCGGCCATAGTTCCAGCTTGATAAGCAGGTCCAAGGGGAGCCACTGTTTCCATAATTTCTTTTTTACCACCGTAGGCACCGATAGGAAGACCTCCGCCGATAATTTTGCCGAGCGCGGTTAAATCAGGTTTAAGTTTTAATAAATCTTGTGCACCACCGTACATGAAGCGGAAAGCGGTAATCACTTCATCAAAAATGACAAGAGCACCTGCTTCATGTGACAGTTCAATCACTTCTTCTAGGAAACCTGGGAGTGGTTCGACGATTCCAAAGTTCCCAACAATCGGTTCAACTAAAACACCGGCAATCTCATTTCCCCACTTAGCGAGAGCTTCCTTAAAGGGCTCGATGTCATTGAAAGGAACGGTTATCACTTCTTGAGCTATGCTTTTTGGAACACCAGCAGAATCCGGAGTTCCAAGTGTAGCTGGACCAGATCCTGCAGCTACTAATACAAGATCTGAATGACCGTGATAACAGCCTGCAAATTTAAGTACCTTATCGCGGCCAGTATAAGCACGAGCAACTCGGATGGTAGTCATAACCGATTCAGTTCCCGAGTTGGTAAAACGCACCTTATCCATATTCGGCATAGCATCCTTGAGCATTTTGGCGAATTTAACTTCATGCTTAGTAGGTGTTCCGTAAAGGACACCTGTTTGAGCAGCCTTTGTAATAGCTTCGGTGATATGAGGATGAGCATGTCCTGTAATAATAGGACCATATGCTGCAAGATAATCTATATATTTATTGCCGTCAACATCCCAGAAATAAGCTCCTTCTCCGCGTTCCATAGCAACAGGCGAACCTCCGCCAACTGCTTTATATGACCGTGAGGGACTGTTTACCCCACCGACGATATGTTCTAGTGCTTCTTTATGTAGCTCTTCAGATTTTGTGAATTTCATTTAAAAATACCTCCTCAAACTAAAAATTGACTCTATTATCATAGCATTATTCCTATCTTTTATCTCGGGATAGTATCAGCTACTTGTTCTTTTTAAAAGTTAGTAAAGCAGTCTGTACATACCCTAAGAGGGTAATAATTGTTTCAGTGCTTTCAAGATTGAATTTTTTTCGGGCGACTTCTCCTTCAGGTTGATAATAAATTATGGTGCCATTTCCTCTTTCTTCATTAATAGAAAGTTGAAAGCTTAAGGGCGTGTCCATAATGGAGCCGGCATCATCTCTTTCAATGATTTGGCCTAACACTTCATTTTCATCATCTTCTTCATATAAAAAGTCGAATCCTTCATGCATAGCAATCACTTCAATTTGTGAGAGCAGTATCTGCTTAAGTGATTTTGAATTTTCCATTCTCTGATTCTCCTTTCTCTTTTTCAGAAATAAATAGACCACGGGTCAGTATACCAATTTTACTGTAAAGTAAGGTGAGATGATAGCCTGGAGGGGAGAGTTTGCTGGGAAACAAAACAGGCTCATGCTAGATAACTAGCTTGAACCTGTTTTGTTTCAATGATGACGCAGTCTGTATCGTTCATTCGCTTCTTGATATTGTTGTTTTTCTTCTTCCGTATGAGGAATGACTTCCGGAACACGGGTTGGTTTGCCATCCTCACCTATCGCGAGCATCGTCAGTCTTGCCTTTGCAGTAAGCTGGCGTTCACCCGTTAATAAATTTTCTCTTTCAACCTTCACAATGACATCCATTGACGTCCGATGCGTACAGACTACATAGGCTTCCAAGTTGATTGCTTCACCAGTTTTAATAGGAGCTAAAAAATCAAAAGAATCGCTTGAAGCTGTGACAACCGGTTTTCGACAATGTCGCATAGCAGAAATACAAGCAATTTTATCTACGTATGCCATTACTTTACCACCAAATATCGTATGGTGATGATTCGTATCATTTGGGAAGACAAGGTCTGTTAAAACCGTTCGTGACTGCTGAATGGGGATAGCAGCTAGGATATCTTGATTTTTAATCATACAGTCACATTTTCACACTGCTGTCTAACCTTTCTAGCAGCTTCAACCATGTTTTTAAGTGAGGCGATAGTTTCTGGTATTCCCCTCGTTTTAAGACCGCAGTCAGGATTTACCCAGAATTGATTTTTATCTAGAACACGTATCCCTTTCTCAATCATCTTGGCCATTTCCTCAACACTTGGTACTCTCGGACTATGAATATCGTACACGCCTAAGCCAATCCCTTTTTCATAGGTTTTTTCTTCAAAGACAGAGGCAAGTTCACCGTGACTCCTTGATGTTTCAATGGATATAACATCGGCATCAAGTGAAGAAACAACATCCATAAAGCTATTAAAATCGCAATAGCACATATGGGTGTGGATTTGGGTGGTATCTTGAACAGTTGCTGTTGTAATAAGAAAAGAAGATACGGCCCAATCCAAATAATCTTGTCTATCACAGACTTTCAGGGGTAATCCTTCTCGAAGGGCAGGTTCATCAACTTGAATCATGGTTATTCCGGCGCTTTCAAGGGCGATTACTTCTTTTTGTAAGGCTAAGCCTAGTTGATAACAAACGTCCTTTTTCGGAATATCGTTACGTACAAACGACCAGTTTAGGATGGTAGCAGGGCCAGTCAGCATCCCTTTTACGGGTTTATCTGTTAGTTGTTGTGCGTAAACACTTTCGCGAACCGTCATTGGTTCTAGGAAGTCTACATCCCCTGAAATAACTGGCGGTTTCACACAGCGAGAACCGTAAGATTGAACCCAGCCATTTTTTAAAAAGACAAAGCCTCCCAATCTTTCTCCAAAATATTCAACCATATCGGTTCGCTCGAATTCCCCATGGACAAAAACATCAAGCCCAATATCTTCTTGAATCTGTATCCAATTTTTGATTTCTTCGTTTATGAAAGATTCATATTCAGAAGCATTCCATTCATTTCGTTTAAAGTGGCTTCGAGCCTTCTTGACTTTGGCTGTCTGTGGAAAACTACCGATTGTCGTAGTAGGTAGAAGAGGAAGCTTAAAAATGGCTTGTTGCTTTTGGTACCGTTCTTTAAATGGGAGGTTCCTGCTGTAGCTTCTAGACTGTGCTGCTTCGGCTTGTTCCTGAACAACGAAATTATTTCTAGTCTCAGAATTTGCTAGTTTGGCTAAAGCGGCCTGCTGAGCGTCGAACTGAAGTCGGACAGAATTGATTCCTTCATTTAATCCTTTAGTAAGAAGGGAAATTTCTTGTAATTTTTGATCGGCAAAGGACATCGCTTCTTTGATTTCTGATGTAAGCAGGGTTTCGTTATCTGTTGTAACCGGAACATGCAGCAGACTGCTGGAAGGTTGAATCCAAAGGTTATCCTTAGAGACAAAGCGGCTGATAGTTGAAAGTAGATCGACTTTAGCTGGTAAATCAGCCCGCCAAATATTTTGACCATCAATCACACCAGCTCCGAGAATTTTATCTTTTGGGAAACCGAACTGTTTGAGACTTTGCAGATTACGTCCATTGTCATAGACAAAATCGAGTCCAATTCCTTGAACAGGGAGTTTAATCAACTCTTCATACCATTCAGCTCTATCAAAGTAGGTTTGCAGCAAGATATGTAAGGATGGGGCAGCTAGTTGTAATTGTTCATAGAGATAGGTAATTGTTTTCATTTCTTCTTTAGCAAGAGAGGTGACAAGAATCGGTTCATCGATTTGTATCCACTGTACCCCTTCCTGTTCAAGCTCCTGTAAAATTTGTTTATATAAAGGCAGGAGACGCAGAATAATGGACGGTAGGTCTTTTTTATTGTAGCCCTTGGACAGCTTAATAAAAGTATAAGGACCTATTAGAACCGGTTTTCCTTCGATACCCAGCTGTTTCTTTGCTTCCCGATAGGCAGCCAGAGGTTTGTTTTCCAACAGTTTGAGCTGACTGTTTTCGATTTCTGGAACAATATAGTGATAGTTTGTATTGAACCATTTTGTCATCTCCGCTGCCACTTCATTTTGATTACCCCTGGCCATTGAATAATAAATGGAAAGAGGTACTTTACCGCCTGTATAGTCAGAGTACCTTTTAGGGACAAGACCGAACATCACAGCTGTATCCAGCATTTGATCATATAGGGTAAAGTCGTTTACGGGTATCCACTCAATGCCGTGGTCTTTTTGTTTTTGTAGATTGGCTAGGCGGATTTCGGTCATTTTTTCTTGAAAGTCACTTTCTGTTAGGCTTCCTGCCCAATATGCTTCCAGTGCTTTTTTCCATTCTCGATTTTCTCCGATTCGCGGATATCCTAGATTTGAGCTTTTCATATTGTTCTCCTCCTATACGATATAAACCGACTTTTTCTATTTTAAAAACAAAAAAGGCATTCCCAGCTCTTTTAGAAAGAGTTAGAAATACCTAAAGAAAGGTATGCAGTTATACCTGTGTCTTCTCATTATCTAACACCTCCCTATCCTTCGTAGGTTAAAAACAGTGTTGTCGAAACAGGCAGGTAACCTGACTTAAGGAAATGTTAGTTAATTTCCAATTACAGTGGCGGGACCGTGCCGGAATTTACCGGACTTCCCTTTTAATCCTTTGATATGAGTATCAGAGGAACCTGTTTCCACATTATAAAATTATTAAAAAAGTTTGAAAATTTAAGTAATGATAGCATGAAATGATTTTACTGGTCAACCCAATCTGGGTGAATGGTGCTTACGGCGCATAGATGAAAAGTAATGACTGGAATTTTTTCTTTCATATAAAGAATGAATAGGTAGTAGACATAAGATATAGGACAGAATGGGAAAAGAGGAAGGACATGATTTTTTATTTATTAATGCTTGCCATTATTCTTTGTATGATTATGAGCGTCCGTACTTTGTTTTTATCTTCCATATATAAAAAAAGGTTATCACTAGAAACCCTGGCATGGGCTACGAATTTATATACCACTATCTTAATTGGCTTTGCAATGATTTATCTATTATTTGAATTGAGAAATCATATGGTGATTCTAGATGGAGGGCATCGTGTGGCAGGTGATTTCTTTCAACAGATGGAAACATCCTTTTATTTCAGTGCGATGACCATGTTTTCTGTAGGTTATGGTGATATCAGCCCTATTGGGATAGGAAGAATGATTGCTACTGTTCAGGCATTTATTGGATATACACTTCCAGTCGCATTTGTTATTCGTACAGTCATTGATTACGAGGAAAAGAATCGAAAAGACCTCTGATAGTTGTTTTTATCTAATGGATTCGGTAATCTTTACCTAGAAGAAAGAGGAGGATGTATGATGAGTTTACAAATTGGAGAGAAAGCTCCAGAATTTACATTGCACGCTAATAATGGACAAGAAGTATCGTTAACCGATTTTAAAGGAAAAAATATTATTCTCTATTTTTATCCAAAGGATATGACACCAGGCTGCACAACGGAAGCGTGTGATTTTCGTGATCAGCATGAAAAGTTTGAAGAATTAAATGCTGTGATCTTAGGTATCAGCCCAGATCCTATTTCCCGGCATGAAAAATTCATTGAAAAGCATGGCCTGCCGTTTTTATTACTTGCAGACGAAGATCATGAAGCGGCTGAACAATATGATGTGTGGAAATTAAAAAAGAATTTTGGTAAGGAATATATGGGAATTGAA